>NZ_OY761553.1:1211000-1513750 GCF_963664735.1 uncultured Cohaesibacter sp.
GTGAAATTCATCACAAGCCTGAAGCTCATCAGCCATGTTGCCAATATTGGCGACACGCGCTCTCTTGCGATTCACCCGGCATCAACCACACACAGCCAGTTGACCGATGAGCAGAAAACTGCAGCTGGAGCGGCACCGGATACCATCCGCCTGTCTATCGGCATTGAAGACGCAAAAGATATCATTGCAGATCTTGAACACGCCATGTCATAGGTTGAAAATCCTGAAACATCTTAAAGCCGGGCTCGTCCCGGCTTTTTTCTTTTCCGATGGATTCTCATTCATGCAGATTGCTCTTCAAGCGACTGCTGGGCTATTCTCACTGCAATTGAGCACCCCCGATTTCCAAAAGCCATTTCATTGCAGGGTCGACAGCATGAATTTTGACGAACGATACAAACTCGCGATTGCCGAATTGAAACGAACGACAATTGTCGAGGGGAATTACGCCCCGCCCTTGCACAGATTTCTCCGTGGTCAGGGCGTCAAGGTAAGACCTCCGCATTATTGCAGCATCGGCTTCAATATCCTCTCGACCGGTATTCCCTTTGCTATCTTGTGGGGAGCAATCATGTGGTTTGTGCTTTGGCAAAGCCAGAGACTAAACGCACCAATGGCGATCGGAGCCGCTCTTATTGCTGGTGCGATTTTCGGCCTCTTCATGTCGCTCTACTACCGTTGGTCCTTTAACCAAAACGAGCTGACGAAATGGGAAAAACTGGAGCCCATTGAAGAACAGAATGGCGAGGTTCTGGAGACCGAAACCACAGAAAACTCCTAAAGCCATTTCTTTCTTCTGAAAAGATCTCTCCTTAACCCATTATGCTGACGAGACAATTCAAAATCCCAACATCATTTCAATGGCAACATTTTAATCTAGTAGATCCGGGCATTATCAAACAGATCACGCAGCAGAAGCGCTGCGCTTGCCAGTACCAGCATAGCAACAGTCTGATGGAGCAGAGCCAAAGAAAAGGGCACGGAAAGCACCAATGTCGCTATCCCGATCAGGATTTGCAACAAGACAAATCCGCCAACGATATTTGCAAACACTCTCATCCGGGTAGCAAAGGGATCAAGCCGCAAACGCAGCCAGACGATCAAACTCAACAGACCGACCAAGTAGGCCATCATGCGATGATTGAATTGGATCGTGGTGTGATCTTCAAACAGGGATAGCCAAACCGGGCTGGTGTCGTAAATCTTCTCAGGAATGAAGCTCCCCTCCATAAGAGGCCAGCTGTTATAGATAAGACCGGCGTGCGTGCCAGCAACAAGCGCTCCCAAAAAAATTTGAAGCAATATGCAAAACACAAGTAGGGCCATGGGCCAGAAATGACGGTCGGCACTGACGCATTCGCGAATTTCCTCCTTGCGCCTATAGCCTCGCGCCACCCACAGGAGAGAAGCCAGAATTATCGAGGCAAGCGTTAAGTGCGTTGCCAATCGATATTGGCTCACATCGACTCGATCGACCAGACCGGACGCCACCATCCACCAGCCAGCAAATCCTTGCAAGGCACCCAAGCCAAGCAGAATAAGCAACCGTGGTTTAAGCGAACTCGTGACCCTTTTGCTTAGCCAGAAATAGAGCATGGGCAGGAAGAATGCGACACCTATGAACCGCCCCAGCTGGCGGTGTCCCCACTCCCACCAGAATATGGCTTTGAACTCGTCAAGGGTCATACCCTTGTTGACCTTCTCATATTCCGGAATTTGCTGATACTTGAGAAATTCTTCGTTCCATTCCTCCACAGTCAGAGGAGGAATCGCACCGTGAATCGGTTTCCACTCTGTGATGGAAAGCCCCGAATCCGTAAGCCGTGTGATGCCGCCAACGACGACCATCAGAAATACGAGAAAGGCGACAAAATAGAGCCAGAAACGAACCGCCGATTTCGACCGTTCGGTCTTGTCATGGGCAGTCTCGACATAAAAGATGGCACTTTCCAAAGCGGCGTCTTTTCTTTCCATTCTGCCTTTTCCTCAAAATTTGCAAAAACTACAGAGCATCACCTAGCTTGCAGTCACCTTCACTGATGACCTCTTTATGGTCAAGGCTAAAGCTTTGGTGTTTATGTTAAAGTTGTACAGCCAATGCTGGATAAGGGTTTGAAATTGGCTACTATCATTAAGAAGTCTAAAGGGAATGGGCGCATTAATGCTTTTCTGCGCTCCGTCATCGGGTTATTAGCCTTGGTGAGTAGCTTTAACGATCGGACCAACAATGTCAGTGCGCACACGCAAATTCTTTGGAATGCTTTTGCTCGTTTCCTGGGTCGTGCTCTATGCTGCCGTTGGAATGACCATCGGAGCCGCAATCGTTGCCAGCACTGGCCCACTGATCCAGATCTCCTATTTTCTTATTACGGGGCTAATCTGGATCGTGCCCGCCGGGCTCATCATCAGATGGATGGAAAAGCAGAGCGAGAAGTCCTGACCGACTATTCCGCAGCCTGCCGATAATCCGCACCAGTCTCTGCGCAAGCATTCTCATGCCCCAGATCTGTTATGATTAGGCTGTCTTTGAAGCCAAGAGACATGAAGGCTTCATGGACAAGCCCTCCATCCTCCAGGATTTGGCTTGGAAGACAGACCATCGCGATGGCTTGACCATCAGCGGCCAAGCTCCTGAGAACGGCTTCATTTTCGCAGTTCTGGCCCATGTCTATGATCAGAAAATCATAGGCAGCTTCGAGCGCAATCAAAAATGTTTGAAACTGGGACGAAAGAAAATCTTGCCCGCACAGATGTCTGTGACCGCGCCCAATGATGGTTAGTGCGGATGTCCATTCAATGTCGATGAAATCCTCGAATCTGGCTTTTCCGTCCAGAAAATCGGAGATCCCGAATAGCCCATTTCTCTGCTGATCATCACAGCTCGCCCCAAAATTCCGATCAAGGCATAAATATGCTGCGGCTCTTTGCTCGAGGAATCGTTTTGCAAGACCTATGCCCAAATCCGAACCGATAACCTCCGGCGCAACCAGCGCAATTCTGCCGTGTGTCATTTGCGAGAAATAGCAACTGACCTCTTCAATGACACCGGCATCCATATTCAATCCGGCTTTCTGCCCGGCAAATGGCGGCAGATCTTCAGAGAAGCCCTCCCCGTTTGAAGCAATTGCACAACGGGCTGTAGCAAAAGTCTGAACGTCAGAACTTGGCAAAACCGGAAGCTGCTCCGGCACAGGACAAGCAAGCCTGACCTCGTGTGGCAGCGTGTCTGTTGTTAAACGACCTTCGAAGCGGCTACCAACATTTACACCCTGCCTTTTATTGAACATCAGCAAGCAAAGTCGAACCATAAAAGCCATCAGAGATGCCATGGCCGCCCATAGCAACGCATGCTTATCGACAGGCCTGGCCTGTGCAGTTGCACGAGAGAGAATTCTCGCGGCGGGAGGGACGAGATTGAGCGAAGCCAGCGTTTTCATTTCCGTTTCGCGCAGCTGCAAAAGCGCAATCATCTTGTCCTTGCCCTGGTGCTCGGCAATTGCCAGGCCTTGCTGGTTGTTTGGCAAGTCAGAATTTGTAGAATCAGAAGACGCATTCTTCTGAATTCGGGATGACAAATGCTCTATTTCAGCCTCGAGTTCTCTGACTGACTTATTAAATGTCGCATTTCGCCGTTTGGCAAATGAGGCGAGAAAACGCTCTGCAAGATCATTTGCCACATTACTTGCCAGTTGGGGATTGAGTGCCTTTACAGCAATATTGATAACGCGCTTTTCCTTGTCCCTTTTAATTTCGATATTGCTATCGGGATTGTCTAGATATTTTTGGACGGGCAGCACTTTTATAACATCATCAGCCATTGCATTTTGTTGGTCCAGAGACTGTTTTGTGGCTGAGAGATTCAAATATGGAATATACTGCTCTTGCGGCGTCATTAGCAGGATTTTGGTCTGCGACAAGTATCGATCAGGCACGATTTGCTGACGATAAAGATAAACGGCAAGTCCGATACAAAGACACATGAGACAGGTGACGACAAGCTGCTTTGGCATAAAGACATTCCAAAGAAAACTCTCGCCCCCCTTGCTTCCAGATGGGTAAAGCCCCTTTTGATTATCCGCAGCGCTAACCATAACCGCTCCCCTTTTGTTGCCTCCATTGGGACAAATTATGGTAACCACTTCCTTAACATCCTAAGGCAAACACAAAGGAAACGATGGAAAACGCCGCATTTTGCCACTTTTTCGCTCAAAGCTTATCAAAATTTACGAGCCATTAACCACAACTGCCCCTATCTAGTATTCAGTCAATCAGCAGAGTCGGTCCATGTTTCGTATCTTGATCATTTTATTAGTTGCCCTCGGGGTTAGCAGCTGTTCAAGCTATAGACCTGCTGGGGATGCTTTTCACAAATCGCTTATCGGGCCTTATGTGCTGGATTCTGGAGATCGTATTCGTTTGATTGTCTTCAATCAGAATGATCTCAATCAGGAATATACGGTTGATCAATCGGGCTATATCACGGTGCCTCTGATAGGAAATGTCGCGGCACGAGGGAAACAGACGACGGAATTGGCCAAAACAATTGCCCAACGGCTCGAAAACGGTTTTGTACGCAATCCGGATGTCTCAGTAGAAATCGTCCAGTACCGACCATTCTTTATCATGGGTGAAGTCAACTCAGCTGGTCAATATTCCTTTGTCAGCGGCATGACCGTGCAAACTGCAATCGCTATTGCTGGCGGTTTCACTCCGCGTGCGCAACAGCGTTATGTTGACATTACAAGACAGCTAAATGGCAAGATTCTTACCGGCCACGTTAATCTTACCGCTCCCATCCGTCCTGGCGACACCATTTATGTTCGCGAACGCTGGTTCTGATATTGCGATGGAAGAAAGTTCATATTTATCAGAATTTTCATATTTGAATTTCTGTCGATCAGATTTCCTTAACGCTATTGTCTAAAATTTTCAGTAACTGAGCGCAGACACTTATCTCATTAAAACTTAGTCAGACTTTGGCTGTTATCTTTTAGGTCCGGATAATTATAATTGTGGGTGACCTAAATATGCAGTCTCTTGACCCGAGAACAGCATTCTCTTCTAGCGCCGTGCTGAGTGCCAGTACCGACGAAACCGAAGACAATAGTAATTTGCATATTACTGATCTTGCGAGAGAAGTGGCCGCTGAGTTTTCTGAAACAACCTATGCTCCTGTGGTGGTGCGTGGGCTCATTCAGCTTGCCGATTTTTTGGTTTTGTCGCTGCTTGGATTTGGCGCTGCCATGGTTGCTGGCGGTGCTGAATTGTCCGGCTTTCACATGCCTTTGCTCTTTTCCCTGTCGGGATCTTTGCTTTTCTCACTCTTTACCCTTTCGGTAGATGGTTACTCTGTGCACGAGATGAGCAGGCTTTCTCAGCAAGTGGGAAAAGTCATTGGAGCATGGACGATGGTCATCGTCCTGTTTCTGCTTTTAAGCTATCTCTCTGCCACGCCCATAGGCACCAACAGAAGCTGGCTTGGCTTATGGTTCTTTATTGGCGTTGTATCCATTACCATCATCCGGGGCGTTGAATCGCTTCTTATTCGCCATTGGCAAGAAGATGGTCGCCTTGAAAGGCGTGCAGTGATCGTTGGTGGTGGTAAACCTGCTGCCGAGATTATCATGTCGCTGGAATCTCAGGAAAACAACGACATTCGCATCTGTGGAATTTTCGATGATCGCGATGATGATCGCTCCCCACCTATCGTTGCGGGCTACCCAAAGCTTGGGAATGTTGATGATCTGGTCGAGTTTTCAAGATTGTGCAAAATCGACATGCTGATTGTCACGATCCCCGTCTCTGCAGAAAAGCGCGTCCTGCAAATGCTGCACAAGCTCTGGATTCTGCCTCTGGATATCCATCTAAGCGCCCACATGAACAAGATGCAGTTTCGCAGGCATACCTATTCGTATGTAGGCAACTTGCCAACAGTACCTGTTTTCTCCAAACCCATTGCCAACTGGGGAGGCGTTCTCAAGCGAGTGTTCGACGTGGTCGTGGCCAGTCTAGCCATTATCGCTCTTTCACCGATTTTGATCGGCACAGCGATTGCCATCAAACTCGACAGCAAAGGCCCGATAATCTTTCGCCAGAAACGTCTGGGCTTCAACAATGAAAAAGTGCTGATCTATAAGTTTCGCTCTCTTTATCACGATCAAGCCGACAAGAATGCGAAGAAATCGGTTACGAAAAACGATAGTCGCGTAACGAAGGTTGGGCGGTTTATTCGCAAATCGTCGATTGACGAACTCCCCCAACTATTCAACGTTCTTTTCGGCTCCCTGTCTCTGGTCGGCCCCCGTCCACATGTGGCTCATCAAGAAACGAATAACCGGTTGTTTGAAGAAGTGGCAGATGGCTATATGGCCCGCCACAAGGTAAAGCCCGGCATTACCGGATGGGCGCAGATCCATGGCTGGCGGGGCGAAATTGACAATGATGAAAAGCTCAAGCAGCGTGTCCAGCACGATATCTATTATATAGAAAACTGGTCTCTTGCGCTGGATTTGTACATCCTGGCGGCAACACCGTTCAAGATTTTCAATCAGGATGGCGCCTACTAGCAGCCAATCTGCCAAAAAATTACGTGGCAACAACGCCCAAAGCGCCTGAGGGAATCAACTGGTTTCGTCAGGCGCTTTTCATTTTGGCGAAAGCTTGAGGATAATTCCATTGAGAGCGTCACAAACATTGCAACATGATGACATAGTTATTATAAAACCACGTGTCGGAGCGTAGCGCAGCCTGGTAGCGCACTTCGCTGGGGGTGAAGGGGTCGTAGGTTCGAATCCTATCGCTCCGACCAATCAACCGGTTATTTTTGTTGATTTCCTTCATTTTCCCCGCGCCCACTTCTCCTTATATCTCAAAGTAGGATGATCCTCTTTCCCTTGGGCGCTATCTGCTCATTTGAGCCACACGAGCAGAGATTTTCATAGCCCCTGATTAAACTGCCGTTTTAAAAGAGAAACCGACTTGTTGCCCTTTGTCATATTCGTGCAACAAGCGATTTATATCCCTATTGCGACTGGCCGGACTTGCTAGCATCAGCGACTCGCAGACGCTGCTTGGTCTGTCCGTATTTTTCACCAGAACGTCGTGGTACTGACCGTACATGACGTATTTGATGGCCCTGTCGGATGGTGGGGCCATCTTTTTTTGAGCTCTAGCTTGCTAGTCTTTCAATTCAAATATATTCAATTTTATTGATTTGATCAGTCAAATGTTAAAAGCTGGCAATTATCATCACCTTATGATCTCAGCTTTATCCATATCAACAGCTGGCATGATTGCCGCTTCTAACAGACTGGACGACATCGCTGTTGGCATCGCCAACCCGGTGCCGGACAATGCTGCGCAACCGGCTACGACGCAGCAAAGAGAAGTGAAGCCAGAAGAGACTGCTGCCCCGGCCTCAGCGTCTCCTGATCTGGACCCGACCAAATTGGTTGAACTGATCGAAACGGAAGCCCAATTCAAGGCTAGTGCACTTGCAACAAAAAGCGTCGCCAGCGCTTCGCAAGAGCTTATGGATTCTCTTCGATAGTATCGCGAGTTGCAAACAGATAATCAGTAATGAGACAATTACGACCGCCAGTTCTAGTCAGAACGGGCTTGGTCCAAAATGCGTTTGCATTCCAGTAGTTCAAACAAAGTCGATTGTAACCGTCGCACTTCGTCCCGATCAAGTGTCTGCTGACTTGGCATATATTGTTCCTGTCCGGGAATTTCGGATCTTCCACTGATGAGACGAGAAAAGAAACCAGCCCTCTGCTCTTCTGCAAGCATTCTCTTTCGGGTTTCTTCAACGGACAGACTGGAACTGTCCCCCTTCAGAAAGTGGGGTTCGCCACCTCTCAAGCCCTCAGGCATCGGCTCAACATCCAGATCATGTGGCTGATGATCGGGGTTGGACTGAACATCGTGCACCGGGTTCACATTCTCGCGACGATCACTGTCATAGGCTATTTCAGCAGCATGAGCGGACTGAGACACAGCCCCAAGCAAGGCCCCTTTGTTTGATGGGGGCTGATTGTAGGGTGCGGGACCTGTTGGTTTCCCGGCTCTCTTGAGCGCAGCACGGAAAGCGATAGTATTGGATTGTGACGGCTCAGGATTTGGCCGAACTTTGCCTGCAGCCTCATTGTAGCCATCTGAAGATGCCCCCTGAACACTGCCTGCACGATGTGCAATCTGTTCACCCTGCTCTTCCGGACCAGTTTGCAGTCTGGTTTCATCAGATGGCATTGGCGCTGTTGGCTTTTTGTGCCCGGTAAGCGGCACGGCGGGAACAGATGGAATAGCGGTGTCTGTCGCAAATTCGTGTTGGCGGAAAGAAGATGCGCTCTCTGGGCTTTTGCTCTTACCTACGCCTTGTGCTGCTTCTTGATGATCCTCTACAGCATTCCGAGGAAGCGGGGCCTGAGCCTTAGTTTGCACGACATTTTCTTCAAAAGAATCATCACCGGATGGCGTTGACAAGTGCGAACCAGCATCTTGAGTGGCATTGTCCGGCTCATCAACTGTGTCATTTGATTGGGAGGAGCCTTCATCTTCAGAGGCTTTCTCAATGACATAAGAAACGCCCTGCTCTTTGAGGATTTTTTGCACGCCTTTGATCGTGTAACCCTGATCATAAAGCAGATGGCGAATGCCACTTAACAGGTCGACATCATCAGGACGATAGTAGCGGCGGCCGCCACCTCGTTTCATCGGCTTTATTTGAGAAAATCGGGTCTCCCAAAACCGCAAGACGTGTTGCGGCAGGTCTAAATCCTGCGCAACCTCGCTAATCGTTCTGAATGCATCAGGACTCTTTCGCAAGACACCCACCTGTCAATTGCACGCCACTCTGGTTTGGCGCAAATGAGAAACAATCCTCCCCAGGCGCCCACGACAAAACAGTCACAGGCAAGTCCTCACTTGCTCGCTCAAGAGGCTATATATTCTTATAATTTTTGCCCTGGAAAAACCTGACTATCAGGAAGCTTCTGGGGCCAAAGAATCGTTGATTTTCTTTTTCAGAACGTTGGATGGCTTAAACACCATCACTCTACGAGGAGAAATCGGGACTTCTTGTCCTGTCTTTGGATTTCTGCCAATACGCTCGTTCTTGTCTCGTACAAAGAATGTACCAAACGAGGAAAGCTTGACCTGTTGACCTTCAACAAGGCAATTGCTCATTTCGTCCAGCACCATTTCGACAAGCTCTGCAGATTCGGTACGTGACAGCCCCACCTTTTGATAGACTGCTTCACACAAATCAGCACGCGTTACCGTTTTGCCCCCCATTTTGCCAACCTCACTCTGAAAAAGGATCAATATGACTCGTCTGCTAGCAGAGTATTTCCGGAATTGATTTCCGTCAACTGCAAGACTGCACTTATAGATGGTCAATTAGAAGCGATCTATCAATAAGAATATTGCAAACAAGCACTATTGCACCAGTTTTGCAGAAAGAAACACTTCAAGCTTGTAAAACATCCCAATGCCAAGCATACAAGGAACGAGAAATACGCCTAATCCAGCAGCAATTGGACAATAAAATAAATGCATAAAATCAGTGCATTATTAGGCGCGAGCACACCCCGCGCTCAACCCCAGATCACTTGAAGAAAAGAGTGGAGTTGTAGCGAGATGATTGCCACGCGCCATACCAATTCTCAATAGAGTTTGGATTTTACCATCTAAGAAGTACGGAACCCCAAGTAAATCCACCACCCATTGCTTCCAGAAGAACAATATCGCCTTGCTTAATTCGGCCGTCTTTTGCAGCAGCATCTAGAGCCAGAGGAATGGATGCTGCGGATGTGTTGCCATGCAGGTTCACGGTAATGACAACTTTTTCCGGAGCTATATTCAGTTTTTTTGCACTTGCGTCAATAATTCGTTTATTTGCCTGATGAGGCACGAACCAAGCCAGATCATCGGCCGTCAAGCCCGTCGCGGAAAATGCATCAGTGACAACATCAGTGATCATCCCAACAGCATGCTTGAAGACTTCCTTGCCTTCCATGCGCAAATGACCGGTTGTCTGTGTCGTAGACGGACCGCCATCCACAAACAACTTGCTTTTATGCTTGCCATCAGATCTCAGATGAGAGGTCAAAATACCACGATCAGAGATTTCTCCGGCGCCCTCTTCGGCCCTCAAGACAACCGCACCGGCACCATCGCCAAACAGCACGCATGTTGTGCGATCTTCAAAATCTAGAATGCGGGAGAAAGTTTCGGCCCCAACGACCAAAGCTGTCTTTGCCTTTCCGCAACGCAAATACATGTCGGCAGTCGAAAGCCCGAAAACGAATCCGGAGCATACAGCCTGCAAGTCAAAGGCGGCGCCATGATGAATGCCTAGCATGTCCTGAATAGCAACAGCGGTTGCAGGAAAAGTGTTATCTGGCGTTGCTGTTGCACAAATGATCAGATCAATTTCCTGCGCGTCAATACCGGCACTCTTGATGGCTTCCTGAGCGGCCTTGTATCCCAGTTCTGAAGTGAATTCGCCATCCTCAGCAAAGTGACGCTGTTCAATACCTGTTCTTTGCCGGATCCATTCGTCAGATGTATCAACGAACTTGGCAAGATCTTCATTAGTTACGACTTTTTTTGGCAAATAGGATCCGGATCCTAAAATAACAGACCTTGTTACGCTCACTTATGCGTTCTCCTCGTCAGAGACTGTACGATTTTTGTGATAGACAGATAGATCTTGTTCTATTTTCTCTGTCAGACCATTTTTGACCATGTCGTAGCCGAGGCTAATGGCAGCAGCAAAGCCTTCCCCATCGGCGCCTCCATGGCTTTTGATGACTATTCCGTTGAGGCCAAGGAAGACCCCGCCGTTGACCTTTCTGGGGTCCATTTTTTCTTTAAGACGCTGGAATGCCGAGCGGGCAAAAAGATAGCCAATCTTTGCCATAAGCGTTCTGCTCATCGCAGACTGAAGATATTCAGCCAGTTGCTTGGCTGTCCCTTCGGCGGTTTTCAGAGCGATATTGCCTGCAAACCCTTCTGTCACAACAACATCAACAGCGCCTGTGCCGAGGTCGTTACCCTCAACAAAGCCCTTATACTTGAATTGAGGGAACTCAAACTCGCGCAGCATACGCCCGGCTTCCTTGACTTCATCAAGGCCCTTGACGTCTTCCTCGCCGATATTCAGAAGTCCGATTGTCGGTGTTTCGATCCCGAATAGCGCGCGTGCCATGGCTCCACCCAACAAAGCGAAGTCAACCAGCTGCTGCGCATCTGCGCCGATCGTTGCTCCAACATCAAGCACGATGCTCTCTCCGCGCAATGTTGGCCAAATAGCCGCGATTGCAGGACGCTCGATATCGGCCATGGTGCGCAAGCAAAATTTTGACATCGCCATCAATGCGCCGGTATTGCCAGCGGAAACGCAGACATCGGCCACTTTGTCACGCGTCGCTTCAATCGAGCACCACATGGTCGATTTGCCGCGCCCTCTGCGCAGGGCCTGACTTGGGCGCTCATCCATTTGAATGACGACTTCACAATGATGCAGGGTGCTGGCTTGTTTGACACGGGGATAGTCTTCCAGCAGGCTTTCCACGATCTCTTTGTCACCATAAAGTTGATATCTGACATCAGGGTGACGCACCAGTGCAAGATCTGCACCTTCAAGGACAACGGATGGGCCATTATCGCCCCCCATAACATCCAGGGAAATATTGATTACATCGGACATACCAGAATACTCTATCCCGCTGTGTTGCCATCTCAACCAGCTCTTGGCAATCAAATGCCTGAAGAAGAACACCGGCTAGACGCCATGTTCGTTTCGATGGCCATCGTTGCAGGGACAATATCCAAATTCAGCCAAGAAACAACCGAATTATTCGTAAATTGTCCCTATCTTGCCTGCTCTACTGGTCTTTGGGAGCATCTTCTTTTAGAACAGCTAAAGCTGCGAACGGATTTTCAGACCCATCTTCTCCTCCACGGTCCTCCATATGACCGGAAAACTCGGCTCCAGGTGCCCGCGGATAATCGTCAAGACTCAGGGCGAAAAACTCTTCGGCATATGAGCCAACGTCAATTTCATCACCTTCGAACTCCTCCGGAGGATCATCCCCTTCAGGATCGATCACCATCTCGCTCTTGGTGCTGTCATCAATGACGCGCTTAGCAAATTCAGAGCCTTTCGGAACTAATGTGATTTTGAAAGCTTCATCAATGGTTTCAGGAACAGGTTCGAGAGTTATGACGCAGGCCTGTTCGACTTCACCCCTTACATAGCCTTCAATTTCCACGCCTCTCTTCTTCCAAGGAGAAACCTTTGCTTCAATTGAGTAGGCTTTGACGGCGAGAATACCCAGACGGTTTTTCAATTCCTCGCACCCGGCCTCATCGGCCGAAGCCTTCACAATTTCACCAAGGGACTTTAGCCTTGCAACGTTAATCGGCAAGGAAATCACGGGCTCTCGTTGCTCGTGTTCAGGTTCAGATGCTTTTTTCGACATGTCAGTAGTCTACTTTTTAATGAGTGAGCCTAGATGTAGGTTCTTCTTTGGTCAGAAAGAGCAAACGCTTTTGCTGTTAACTGTATAGCTCAAAGCTTTTGCTGTCTGTCACAATCCGGTTTTGGCGTAAGGCCTCGTACAAGCTGAATAGTCAGGAAGCTTGAAATGGAGAGATCTTGGGAAATTGCAGCTTTCCTTTACCGAAATCTTCTGCGGACTGCAATTTTAATTTCTCATCACACAGGGTGACATAATCCGCCAATCCGGCAGCTTCGGTGCGTTTTGACTGTTCATTGCCATATATGTTGCGCAAAAGAGCGATTGCAAGTGCGTCCTTCCCCTCACCCCTAGCCTGATCATAGGCTTCTGTGTGACCATAGAAGGACTGCGCCATTTTTTTAATTTTCTTGGGCACAGACAGATCTCCTACCCCTTGTTCACGCAAGGAGTCATCCATGTCCTGGAAGAATCGATCAAAAACCAATTGGCTTATCTGCCGCGCTTCATCTGTTTCATCTTTCATTCGCCTGAAGAACATGTAGGCATGAAGCACAATCATCTCAAATCGCCCGGTAACGGAATCTTCTACAGAATAGCTAAGATAGAATTCTGTTTGCCTCGCCGCTGCCACGATTTGCCGATAGAGTTCGTCGGCAATGTCTTCCTTGCGGGATTTTTTCTGAAACAGGTTGAACATTCTACATCATTTTCCATAAAGGGTTTCGCAATGAGGGATGTTTTCTTGATGCGTAGCCAAGTTATCTCGTCAAAGCAAATGCTTCAATTTGATTATGAATAGCTATAAATCACGCGCAAGTTTTTCTCAATCATTGCTTTTTTTGCCTAAACGAGATACCGACTAAAAGAATTATGATTGAATTGGCAGCGATACTTTTAGGTGATAAAGAAATTTAACCTTTTCACTTGATCGTAGCCCAGGAAGCGTCCTTTGAGTTTGTTACAGCGGGATGTGGATCAGTAAATACGAGGAGTAGCATACCCAATGCGCAATGTTCGCTCAGTTACAAATTGTCGCGGCACCAACCTGATGAAAAAAATTGTTTCTCCTGTCAGAGCTGCGGGACTGGCTGCTTGCCTTAGCACGACCTTGCTATCGGGCTGTTTTACTGACACGACCACAGTTCATGGCTTCGTTCCGTCTGACTATACCCTTGATCAAATCACCGAGGGGTCCAGCCGCGAACAGGTTCTGCTGACGCTCGGCACGCCTTCCACGACCGCAGATTTTGGTGGTGAAGTATTCTATTACATCTCCCAAACTCGCAAACAGCCCGTCGCTTTCATGCGATCCTACCCAGTCGACCAGACGGTGGTAGCGGTTTATTTTGACGATGAACAGCGTGTTGCGCGCACCGCGCGCTATGGGCTGAAAGACGGCAAGCTGTTTGATTACTCGCATCAGGTCACGCCAACTGGCGGTAGGGACACCCAGTTCCTCAGCCGCCTTGTTGAAGGTATCGGCGCAAATCCGTTCGGCACCTAGAGGCTCAGCCAGCTTTATTTCTTGAAAATGCTCACAATGAGTTTAGACGGGATGACCTGAAAAATAGTCGTCCCGTTTTGTTTATCTCATGGGCTTTCTAAAAATGCTCATATGAGCCATCGCCTGTAAACAGGATTTTCTTGCCATTTGAATCAACAAGCCGAACCCCCTCGCCTTCACTGATACCACCCACTTTCGTCAGCCTTAAATTCAGCTCCTGCGCCAATTCCATTATGGCGCTGTGGTCCTTGGGGGCTGCACAAAACAACAGCTCGTAATCGTCCCCACCACCCAAAGCGATTTCCCTTGAAAGACCGGTCGCTTCAAGCATTTGAAGCGCAGCGTCAGAAAGTGGTATCGCATCATCCTCCAGGCAAATCGACGTTCCGGACGCCGCCGCCATCTTTCTAGCATCCCCAAGCAAGCCGTCAGAAATATCCATGGAAGCCGTAGCAAATTGCCTGATGAGTTGACGCATTTGCAATCTCGGTTGCGGCAGCAGAAATCGCGAGAGAAGGAATTCCCGGTCACCGCTATAGAGCAAGGCGCCATATCGCTCGGGCTCACGACGCACCAGCAATCCCAAGGCGCCGTCGCCAATGGTGCCGGTTACATACACATCATCATGGGGTCGCGCATTCTTGCGCAGAATGGTTGTTCCTCTGGGCACCCGACCAAAGGCAGTAATAGAGATGGTCAATCGCTCTGGGCTTTTTACAGTGTCTCCGCCAATAAGCGGAAAAGAAAAGCAATCCTGATCGAGCTTCAGGCCGGAGCAAAATCGGGCGAGCCACTCTTCATTCCACTGAGCAGGCAAGCCAAGGCCAAGCAGATAGCCGACCGGCTCAGCCCCTTTTGACGCCAAATCTGACAGATTGACGCGCAATGCCTTTTGCGCAATCTGCTGAGGGTCATCATCCGCGAAGAAATGAACGTCAGCAACCAGCATATCCTTTGTTAGGACAAGCTGTTGATCGTCAGGCAATGTCAGAAAGGCAGCATCGTCACTGAGACCGTAAGACATCTCGGGATGACAGAGAGGAGCGAAATATTTTCTTATTAACTCGCTCTCTCCAAGACGCTTTTGCCCTTCGTCCATGGGAGTCTCCTGCCTTTATCAACCCCGGCTTTTTACTTCATCAGGGCGAATGCTGCGCGCCAATGCGTCAAGAACGCCATTGACCATGCGAGGTTCGTCGCCCTCGAAAAAGGCTTTTGCAACATCGATATATTCAGACAGAACAACCGCGGCAGGAACGTCTTTCCGGAACATGATTTCATAAAGACCACAACGAAGAATCGCACGCATGGTCTGATCAATGCGAGCAAGTGGCCAGCCTTTTTCCAGCGTGCTGTTAATCAGCGGGTCTAAGGATCTTTGTTCTTTGACGACGCCGCTCACAATCGCTCTGAAATAGGCATAGTCCGCAGGCAGATAAAGCTCATCATCGATCTCTTTACCCAAACGATAGAGTTCGAATTCCTGCAACACTTCGATGAGAGGCGTGCCTCCGACGTCCATTTGGTAGAGGGCCTGAACGGCCCCCAGTCTTGCAGACCCTCGCTTGTTTGCGGTGCGGACAGCTTTTTCCTGTTCACTCATTCTTCAATTCCGAATTTTTCGCGTAGTTCCACCATGGACAGTGCAGCACGGGCAGCGGCACCGCCCTTGTCTTTTTCTTCCACACGCGCACGTGCCCAGGCTTGTTTATCGTTTTCAACGGTTTGAATGCCATTGCCCACAGCAATACAGCCTTCAACCGCAAGGTCCATAATGGCCCGCGCACTCTCGTTGGAGACGATGTCATAATGGGTTGTTTCACCACGAATGACAACGCCGAGCACTACATAGCCATCATAATCGGCATATCCGTCTTCAACCGCAGCCATTGCCATGGAAAGGGCTGCCGGAATTTCCAGAACACCGGGAACGGATACCCGCTCATAGGTCGCTCCGGCTTCTTCCAGAGCTTCTACCGCTCCACGGACCAGCTCATCGGCAAGATCTTCGTAAAAGCGGGCCTCGATGATTAGAATATTAGGGGTTTCTTTTGTCATGATTTCCATCCGAAGTCTTGAGACATGGGATCGGCATTCGCCGAAAGGTTGCCTGTCAAACCATGTCCGAACACACTTGTCCAGCACTTTGTTTGAAATTCACCGCTCGACATCGGGTCACCTGCTTCTTGCACGCAAACCGATCCAAGGAATGCCGCCAAGCCTCCGCCACCAACCTATTGAATTAACTAACTTTTTGACAAATTACCATCTTTGGCAATCAGTCCATACGTCATTACACTACAAAGCCGGCCCTAGCACCAGAGGTGACCCATCGGTGAAGCGGGAAAATCTAAATCGGGAAATGTCATGTTTCGGTTTGTCACCCATCACAAGATCCCTAACGATCATGGCTGCCCCCGGCCCTATACCGAAGCCATGCCCGCTGAAGCCGGTTGCCACGACGAGACCCGGCACGCTTTCAATATGGTCAATCAGCGGCACAACATCGGGCATAGCGTCGACCATTCCGGCCCATGCTTCCAATATCTTTGGTGACCCCATGGAAGGGAATCGCTTCTCAAAAGCCAGAATCGCTTTGGCGACATATTTCATATTCGGAGCAGGCTCCAGAACACGGCTGCGCTCAAATGGCGTTATCTGATCTGGCGACCATTTCCGTTTAGTCGTCCATGCATCGGGGAAATCCCTCGGAGCCATGGGGTTAAGGAAGGTGTGGTCCCAGCTTTCCTTGAGCAAAGGAATATATTTGAAGAAATTGCGGAATGCGTCAGGTCCAATAAAGAAGTCATTGCCATCGCAAACCGCAAGCGTATAGCCGCCATCGCGCCGCCTTCTCAAGGCGAAATCTTCATCGGCGCTGTTGTGATCGGTGAAATTTTTCATTGGGGCAGTTTGCATCGCCGTCAGGTTGACGGATAATTGCGGAAACGAAATTCCGTGATTTCTGGCAAACAACAAAGACCAGGCACCGGCGGCCAAAATCACATGATCGCATTTGATCAAGCCGTTTTCACTATGCACGCCGGCTACTTTGCCTGCCGCAATCTCTAGTGAACGGGCCGCACAATTTTCGATGATGCTAACACCCTCTTGTTGGGCCAGTTTCGCAATCGCAGGAACTGCTTCCCAAGGCTCGGCGCGCCCATCATCAAGCGTTGAGGTGCCTCCAACCCATTGACTGTTTGAAACCCCACCGAAGAGGTCAGAAATTTGCTGACGACTGAGCCGGACGGAGTTCACCCCGTATTTCTCGGCGATCGCCATCCAGTCTTCGAGGCCTTCCAACTCTTTCTGGCTTGATGCCAAATAGTTGATGGGTGTGGTAACGTAGCCCGTCGCACCATCAACCTGCGCATCAGCCTCTTTCCAGAGGTGCATGGCTTCCATTGCAACGGGAACTTCGGCTTCGTCCCGTTCGTGCTGACGAATCCAGCCCCAGTTCCTGGAGGTCTGCTCACAAGCAATGCGCCCCTTCTCCAGCACGCAAACTTTTTTGCCTGCCCGAGCGAGATAAAGTGCTGAAAAAATGCCTAAAACCCCACCACCGATGACCACCACATCGGTAGTTTCTGGCATGGGATCTGAGAACTGGATTGGAGTGGTGATGCTGATTTTCTCGGCCATGTTTGTTTCCTTTATTGGGCACGAGGGGTGCCTTATGGAAGGCACCCGAATTGAGTCAGCTATCTAATATCAGAAATCTAGGAAGGCGTATATTCATTCAGTCGTGCGACATAACGCGCCATCATATCGACTTCCAGATTGATCTTGTCGCCAACCTTTTTGTCTTTCCATGCCGTGTTTGCAAGCGTATGTGGGATGAGGAAAATCGTGAAGTCGTCGCCATCCACGTCATTGACCGTCAATGACGTACCGTCAAGGGAAACAGAGCCTTTCTGCGGAATGTAGCGGGCAAGCTGATCCGGGGCTCTGAGCTTGAAGAAGACACTATCGGGAAAGTCCTCTCTCTCAACGACTTCGGCAACACCATCCACATGACCGAGAACAAGATGCCCACCCAGCTCATCCCCCATTTTCAGCGAGCGCTCGAGATTGATAGCAGACCCGACGGTCCAACCAGCAGCCGTGGTCAAATCGAGTGTTTCCTTGCCGGATTCGACTTCGAAATAATTGCGATTTTCGTCCAGCGCACCCGTAGCCACGACGGTATGACAAACCCCGTTGCAGGCAATGGACGCACCCAATGCGATTGTTTCAGGATCGAAATTGGTGGCAATTCTAATGCGTTGACCTGCAGGAATTGCTTCCTGTTTCAAGACCTCACCAACATCCGTGATAATTCCAGTAAACATCGAATTAGCCTCCATTGAGCTCATTTAAACTTTCAATTCGCACGTAATCGTACAATCTGTCATTCCCCATTCTGTGGGTATCTGTCAGCGCAAATCCGCGTTGCAGCAACTCGGCTTCAGGGTTTGCCTGCAAGGCAACAAGACCATTTTCCAAAACCGGTGAAGTACCTCGATAAAGGAAGAACTGGTCAATCAGTCCCTCAGAAAGCAAAGCCTCTGACAATGCAGCACCGCATTCGGCAAAGACCGTATTTATTCCGTTCTCAGCCAGTTCTGTGAGCATGGCCATCAGGTCGACATGTCCGTCTGCAGCATCAGTCACCCTGATAACGCGGCACCCCATATTGTCCAAAGCAAGCGCTTTTTCATCAGCCATATTAGGGCCAGTAACGATCCATACCGGCCTTTGCCGCGCATTTTGGATTAGTTTGGCCTCGAGCGGAACCCGTCCCCGACCATCGAGGATAATCGGTAGCGGCGATTTGTCTTCCAATCCGGGCAACCGCACCGACAAGGTCGGGTCATCGATGATGACAGTATCTGAGCCAACCAGAATAGCGTCTGCCATGGAGCGCAAAGCAAAAGTTCTGCTCTTGGCCTCAAGCCCTGTTATGGGAAAATTGCCTTTGTCCCGCTGGCCGATCGTGCCGTTTGGAGAAAAAGCCATCTTTGCCTGTAGCCATGGACGCTTTCGAACTGTTCGCGAAAGAAAACCAGACAAATCCCGCTTTGCTCTTTGCTCAAAGAGCCCTGTCTCCACCTTGATACCTGCGGCACGAAGCATTTCGAACCCGCGTCCGGCCACCCGAGGGTCCGGATCTGCGCAAGCACAAACAACGCGGGAGACTCCGGCTTCGATCAACGCTTCTGCGCAAGGGGAAGATTTGCCATAATGCGAGCACGGCTCGAGGGTCACATATGCGGTCGCGCCGGTCGACAGCTCGCCCGCTTGCTTGAGGGCGACACGTTCGGCATGGGGGCGGCCTCCGGACTGTGTCCTGCCACGACCGACAACCTTTGTAATCTTGCCGACTTCCCGCACGATCACACAACCGACAGACGGATTTTCTGCAGTTGTCCCCGCGCCCCTGCGCCCCAGACGCAAGGCGAGATCCATCAGTTGTTGATCTGTTGGGCTTTGAGAAAAATCCGTCATGCAAATCCAAATCGCCCCAGTCGATTAGCCTCATTATGCTGTATGCTGTAGCGATCACCAAAGCTTATTCGCGCACTTTACGCTTTGAAGACTAGTCGTCTTCCATATCGTCAACACGCTCGGATGAAAGCTGGGTAAGCATATCAGTAAAATCTTTGGCTTCACGAAAATTCTTGTAGACGGATGCAAAACGGATATAGGCAATCTCATCCAGTCCCTTGAGGCCATCCATTACCAGATTACCGATATGTTCTGCGGGCACTTCAGAGTCGCCAGCGCTTTCCAGCTGGCGGACAATACCGGAAACCATCCGCTCGACCATATCTTCTTCGACGGGGCGTTTGCGCAAGGATACCTGAACCGAGCGCATGAGTTTGTCACGATCAAAGGGAACTTTACGCCCTGTTCTTTTGACAACGGTCAGCTCACGAAGCTGAATGCGCTCGAATGTCGTGAAACGGCCGCCACAGCCGCCGCAAACACGACGACGCCTGATCGCCGTATTGTCTTCCGTGGGACGAGAATCCTTGACCTGGGTGTCATCATAACCGCAATAGGGACATTTCATATCTCGACCTCACTTGTTAAAGCACAGGGATCATGCAGGGCAGCCGATCCAATCCCGAACAGCCCTGCCAATTGATCAAAGGTCAGGGTAGATCGGGAAATGATCGGTGAGTGCAATCACCTTTTCCTTCACTGCCGATTCTACGGCACTATTGCCTTCTTCCCCATTTGCGACCAGACCGTCAAGCACTTCGATAATCAATTTACCGATTAACTTGAACTCTTCGGTGCCGAAACCGCGAGACGTACCAGCCGGTGTGCCGAGGCGGATACCGGACGTGATGGTCGGTTTTTCTGGGTCGAAAGGAACTCCATTCTTGTTACAGGTGATGTAAGCGCGACCGAGAGCGGCTTCAACCACTTTACCTGTCAAACCTTTAGGACGCAGGTCAACGAGCAACAAGTGATTGTCTGTTCCACCGGCTGCCAGCTCCACGCCGCCAGCATAAAGCGTTTCGGCCAATGCTTGCGCATTGTCTTTAACACCCTTGGCATAAACCTTGAAATCGTCGGTCAGTGCTTCACCAAAAGCAACAGCCTTGGCAGCGATGACATGCATCAGAGGGCCACCCTGAAGACCCGGGAACACAGCCGAATTGACTTTCTTGGCGATGTCGGCGTCGTTGGTCAGAATGAGACCACCGCGAGGCCCACGAAGGGTCTTATGGGTTGTGGAGGTCACGATATCTGCATGCGGGAACGGGCTCTCATGCAGGCCAGCAGCGACCAGACCGGCAAAGTGCGCCATATCAACCATCAGGAAAGCACCGACGGAATCAGCGATTTCGCGGAATTTCTTGAAATCGAATTCGCGGCTATAAGCTGAACCACCTGCGATGATCAGTTTTGGTTGATGTTCTTTTGCCAGTTCTTCAATCTGGTCAAAATCGATGCGGCCATCCTGCTTGCGCACGCCATACTGAATGGAGTTGAACCACTTACCAGACTGGTTCGGCTTGGCGCCATGGGTCAAGTGACCACCGGCATCAAGGCTCATGCCCAAAATGGTGTCGCCCGGCTTGATCAGCGCCATGAATGCGGCCTGGTTTGCCTGAGAACCGGAGTTCGGCTGAACGTTGGCGAACTGGCAACCAAACAGCTTGGTTACGCGTTCGATTGCGAGATCTTCGACCACGTCAACATGCTGGCAACCGCCATAGTAACGACGACCCGAATAACCTTCTGCATATTTGTTGGTCATAACAGAGCCCTGCGCCTGCAGGACTGCTTTGGACACGATATTCTCAGAAGCAATCAGTTCGATCTCGTGCTTTTGACGACCAAGTTCACTGCTAATAGCAGCGGCAACGGCCGGATCAGAAGCTTCGAGCTCGCGGGTGAAGAATTCCGGGAAAATCGCTCCCGAATTGGCACCTTCGTTTGCTGACATGGAACAATACCCCTTCGCGTTTGTTGGGCGGTCATAAATCAGAACTAGAGGCAATTGGCTATCACAAATGCCTATCAAAGTCTGCTTTTAATATTTGACTGATCACCACAACGTTGTGCGCATTTCGGCAACATCATGTACACGAAATTGCGACACGTACCTTTGTGTGCCGTGGATTTAGCACACTCGGAGGGCAAACCCAAGCTGATTTCTCGCTCTTACATGTAGAACTGGAAAGGTATTAGCTATTCCTTTGAGGGTGTTAGCCCCTTAACCACCGTTCAATTGTTCAAGGCGCCGCTTGAGCTTGCGCACTGCAAGATTTTGCAAGTCCTGCCGAGAAACACTGGCTGGCCCAAACACACTGACTTCCACCCCCGTTGTTGCATCAACGGCAACCGCCTTAACCTGTTGGCCTATTGCAGTAAATTCTATATAGATCTCACCCGGTTTTGGCTCGTTCATGAGTGTTCAGCCCTCGACCGGCGTATTGACCGGGCTTAGAGCAGAAAGCCCGTCGCGGTCGTAAATATCTTCGCGGAAGTGGATCATGCCTTCGTTTGTCGCCCAAGCGGTAATATAGGTCATATAGATGGGCACCTTGCCCTTAACCGTAACATCAACGCGCTCACCGGAACGAATAACCTCGTCGATAGCGAAACGGTCCCAGCCCGGCGTATTTTCCAGAACCCAAACAACAAATTCGCGTACATTCTGCACTCGGACACAGCCCGATGAGTGGAAGCGATAACTGCTGCCAAACAGGGTTTTAGACGGCGTATCATGCAGATAAACCGAATATTTGTTATGGAAATTGATCTTGATGGAGCCCATGGAGTTCTTTGCTCCCGGCTCTTGGCGGAACTGGTAATTCAGAGCTTCGTCGGTCGTCCAGTCAACCTGTGATGCATCAAGCTCAATG
Organism: uncultured Cohaesibacter sp.; assembly: GCF_963664735.1. NCBI lineage: Bacteria > Pseudomonadati > Pseudomonadota > Alphaproteobacteria > Hyphomicrobiales > Cohaesibacteraceae > Cohaesibacter > uncultured Cohaesibacter sp. The sequence continues at coordinate 1,233,362 of NZ_OY761553.1, forward strand.
TTGTTTTTCAGATCCCGAATGTGAATCTTGTTGTCCCTGAGGTAGTTCGGATCTTTCTGCATTTTCGGAATAAGATCCTTTCGGATAATACTCTCAGGAACATGCCAATACGGGTTGAAGTTGATCTCCCGGATATTGCTTTCCAGAACCGGTGTCTGCCGGTCAATTTTACCAACCACGGCAGTGTGGCGCGAATGGACAACGCCATCCTCGACAGTTTCAATTTCTGCGGCCGGGATGTTCACCATGACATAACGCTTGCCAAGAAAACCAGACAAGGAGCGCACGCGGACGAGGTTTGTTTCGAGCTGACGCAACCGCACTTCTACAGGCACATTCATGGCAGCAAAGGTATCTTTTCCAACAACACCATCGGGATGAATACCGTGGCGGGACTGGAAACGCCGAACAGCAGCATCGACATAGGAGTCAAAAACGTCACTCACGCCAACATTCTGAGTCAAGTCACCAGACATCATGAGGCGATTGCGAAGCACTTGGACCTCAGGAGCCTTGTGCCCGAGACTTAAGGTTTTCTCGTCCGGTACGATCGGCCACCCCCCACGCTGAACAATACCATAGTAAAGCTGCATGGCATTTTCGATGTTGGTGGCTGTGGTAGGCGAAAGGGTTGGCTCAGCTGTGCGAACGGCAGCAACGGTCTGGCCCGGCGTGTCGAAACGATCCCCCCATTCGACTGGGCTCTGGTTGAGAATTTCATCCAAAGGATTGGCTTCTTGTGCAAAAACAGGCGTCGACACAGTTGCAACCAGGGTTGCAGCCAATTGTGTTCCAGCTTTCAAAAAACCACGGCGATCAATTTTAAACTGATTAACAGTTTTGAAGGTTTCTGTATTTGAATTTTTCATAATCTCTTTTGCCGCCAATTTTTCTTTGCCAGACACAATTTATCAGGCCCGATTTGAAATCCAACTATTGGTGATGCCCAAGATATCAGGCTACTAATTCGATTTTCTATAGGAATCAGTTTAATGGCCTGCAGCTCATGTTTGAAGAGCTAAAAGTGCTTCACAAGATATTTATTACCGAATTCCTACCCGCTCGGGACAAACTGTTAACGAGCAATTGGCAGCAGATTGTGGCAAATTCAGGATAGATTGAAGAAATCCAATCACGTTTCGTTTAGTTGGCAAACTTGAGCGTGAAGTAAAACAAAAAGCCCCGCAAGGGTAATCCTTGCGAGGGAAACTATATGGGTCAGAAATTGAACATCGAATAAGCGGCACTTATTGTCGCATAGAACCGCTCGCAACCATTGTTTCCGAGAAGCCAGTGCTCACTAGACACACCGGTTTGCCGTCTTTCAATCAGCTCTACTTGGGCTTGTTATCAGGCAAATCGAATTACAAGCGATAGAGGATCTGATCAGTCCAGAAGCGTTCGAGGCGCTGTAGGGATTTGTTCAGGATCTCGAAATCTTCAGACGAGATACCGCCAACTTGTTCAATTGTTGCAATGTGACGCTCGTAAAGCTCGCTTACGATTTGCTGCACCTCAAGACCTTTTTCGGAAAGAGAAATGCGAACCGATCGGCGGTCTACACGCGAACGCTCATGATTGACATAGCCCATATCAACCAGCTTTTTGAGGTTGTATGAGACGTTTGAGCCCTGATAATACCCACGAGATCGCAGCTCACCTGCGGTGACTTCGGAATCGCCGATATTGTACAAAAGCAAAGCTTGCACACTGTTGACATCTGTTCTTCCGCGGCGTTCAAATTCGTCCTTGATGACATCAAGGAGCCTGCGGTGCAGACGTTCCACGAGTCTGAGTGCGTCCATGTAGAGAGGTTTAAGCTCTACGTCGCCCTCAGCTTCACCTAGTGTGTCCACTGCGCGTTGTGACGTATTCATTTGTTTGAGCCTCGTTTTGTTTTTGACTTTGAGCGACGGTTTTCCCGCCTTTAAAAACAACTTAGCTCTCGCAAAATAAAATCTGCTTAAACAACACCCTTAACAAAACGCTAATAGCACCAATTGTACGAAAATTGCCATTAGTTTTGCTGAGATGGTAAACATTATGTTATTGCATTCGGCAGTATTTTCCCCAATTCTTGGAAATACATTCAATAAATGCGTTTCTCACGGGAAAAAGGTCGCGAATACTACTAATTTTGCCAAGGATGACCAGCTTATAGCTAACAATATCTTTCTAAATTGTCACACACAATATTAACAAGCATATGTGCGTCAGACTTCCTTTTGCTTCGATGATCGGTATGCAAGCCAGCCTGAACAACCAGCAAGTCCAAGAAGCCCAACAAGGTGCAAAACGGTAATCAAGACGACGAAGGGAATGAAGTCATCGATAAAAGAGATCGCCAGGGCCTGCAAAACCGCACTAATGACCCACATGACCACCCCCCAGAAAGAAGGTTGCCACACACCAACAGAAGCAATGAGAAAAGAACAGGCAAGAACGACCCTGGCCGCAGGCGCCAGCCAAGTGCCGCGTTCCAAACCGCTCGCACCGAAGACACCCAGAATGTCGACCCAATATATGAGCCCGCTCAGCATGAGAAATATGCTTCCGACTCGGGCCAGAAGGATCAGCCAGAAAGGCAAATTCTCTCCCCAGTATTTGGGCGTGGTATCGGTCAGTCTCAGTGTCATTGCATTTACAATTCCATCAGCACACAAGCGAAACAAGCAATCGAGTCGCGTTTCCTATATCTATCCTTTTATGGTCGTTCAAACAATTCGCGTTCTGAAGCAAGTGGCATAAAGTGCGACAGCACCTTTTCCTCCGAAACGGCCTCAAAAGAGGCAGGTTGCCAGTTTGGAGCATTGTCCTTGTCGACGAGTGTCGAGCGTACCCCCTCATAAAAGTCGCTCTCAAGCAGAATACGCTCAAGAATGCGGTATTCCATCTGCATACAGTCATCAAACGCCATGGCGGCGCCACGCTTCATCTGTTCAAAGGCGATGTGAACAGATGTCGGCGAGCGGCTGAGAAGCAATTCAAGTGTTTGATCAGCAAATGGATGAGGGTTGCGTTTGAGGTTGGCGATCACTTCAACAACCGAAGTGGCCGAGAAGCACTCATCGATGACATCCAGCATCTCGCCATCAAGCCCCTGCCCTGAAATTTCGCGATTATACTTGCTCAAGACCTCCTCAACACTTTGCCCACCGGAAATCTCATTGACGATTTGCTCAAAACAATCCGGATTTATGGTGTGGGTGATGAGGCCAAAGTTTTTGCAATCGGCCTGCCCGAGCCTTGCACCGGTCATGCCACAATAAATGCCAAGCTTGCGCGGCATTCTTGGCAGAATATAGCTACCACCAACGTCAGGGAAAAATCCGATACCTGTTTCCGGCATGGCAAATGTGGTTTTGCTGCCAGCAGCGATATAGCGCCCATGGAAAGAAAGACCGACTCCTCCTCCCATCACGATACCATCGACCAGCGACAGATAAGGCTTTGGATAATTGAATATGGTACAGTTCATCCGGTATTCTTTACGAAAGAATTCCAGCGGCGGGTTCTCTCTATTCTCATATACGAAACGAATGTCGGCTCCTGCTGAAAAGGCACGATCACTTGCCGAAGTCAGGATGACCGCCTCGACCTGATCATCGGTTTCCCATTCTTCAAGCTTTGCAGACAATTGCCGGATCATATCCAGGGTCAGCGCGTTAAGCGGCTTGACTCTGTTGAGGGTTACAAGTCCTACGCATCCACGAATCTCGAATAGTATGTCGCTCACGGAAAATGTCCTTCTCACTTGTGCAAAGCTTTTTGAGCTCCTGCGCGCCAGATCTATCAATCTGGCGCATATGGTGATTTTGATTAGTCAATAATGCCTCTCACACGACGCATCAAGTAAGCAGAGAACCCGATCGCCACAGCTCCGGCGCAAAGCCAGTTTCAACAGACAGTGCATCATTAACAATTGGTCAGTTTTGTTGTGAGGCAAATGTGGTTAGCATGCGCCATCTTCCAATTTTGCCTTTCAGTTTGCAGTACCAAGCCCTTTATGGCACGAGACAGGCAGACCAAATCCCAAGGACTCAAGTCATTATGACAAGCGCATCCAAATTCACCACGGAAAACTCAAACACAAAAATGTATGATGTCAGCCGTGTTACCAGTGGGCGTCGCATGCGCAGAAACCGGCATGCAGACTGGTCTCGTCGTCTGATACGCGAAAATGCGCTCTCTGTGAACGACCTCATCTGGCCGATTTTCGTCATGGACGGAGACAATCTCACTCAGCCGATTGGTTCCATGCCGGGTGTCGACCGTTTGAGTATTGATAATGCGGTTCGTGCCGCAGAAAGCGCGGCAAAACTCGGCATTCCCGTTATCGCCCTTTTCCCTTACACGGATCCTGCCCTGCGCGACGATGAAGGCTCTGAGGCTCTCAATGAAAATAACCTGATCTGCCGCGCCTTGCGTGCGATCAAGAAAGAGGTGCCGGAAATTGGTCTCATGACGGACGTAGCGCTCGACCCCTACACCAGCCACGGTCATGACGGGTTGTTGCGCGACGGTATCATTGTCAATGACGAGACCGTGGCGCAGCTGACGCGGCAGGCTCTTGTACAGGCTGAAGCAGGGTCAGACATCATCGGCCCTTCTGACATGATGGACGGTCGCGTTGGCGCGATCAGGGAAACGCTGGATGGTCAAGGTTTCCAGCATACCCAGATCATGGCTTACACCGCCAAATATGCGTCAGCATTCTATGGACCGTTCCGTGACGCCGTGGGCGCAAATGCAACCCTGAAAGGCGACAAACAAACCTATCAGATGGACCCGTCCAATACTGATGAGGCTCTCATCGAAGCCGAACTCGATATCCGGGAAGGCGCTGACATGCTGATGGTGAAACCGGGCATGCCATATCTTGATGTGCTTCGCCGGTTGAAGGATGAATTCTCCATGCCGACCTTCGCCTATCAGGTTTCTGGCGAATATGCGATGCTGTGCGCAGCCGGACAAAACGGATGGCTCGATCAGGAAAAAGTCATGTGGGAAAGCCTTCTGGCCTTCAAGCGTGCCGGAGCTGACGGCATCTTGACCTATTTTGCGCCGACCATCGCCAAAGCGCTACAGAAATAGCGCAAGACTTCAGCCCAACAGCCAGATAACGAGAACGCCCCCGGATCCGATCATCCGGGGTTTTCTTCCAGAATCTTGTACATGAAAGTGGTCGAATCCAATCGATCACAGTCGGCCGCGCGTGCGAAGTTGGGGATGCGTCCCGCTATCTTGTAGTCCAGCAGGATATAAAGCGGCTCGGCCTGATCGCCAGACCGGGTATCAAGCGTAATCAGACTTTTGCCCTTTCTGCGGGCTTCCTTTTCCAACAATTCCATGAGCGTGGTCGCTATACCGCGTTTGCGATAATCGGGATGGACCAACAGCTTGGCCACTTCACACCGGTGGGCCTGATTTGGCGGCAGATCTGTTTGTAATTGGACTGTGCCGACGATCTGATTGTCAGCTTTGGCAACAAACAGCGTAGTAACACCCGCCTCGACCTTCGGGAAAACTTCGCATTGCCAGAATGTCTTGGCTTCGTCCTCACCAAACGGCTGTATAAAACTGACACTGGCTCCGTTCGCGACACAGGCTGTCAAAATACAACCCAGATCTGTCAAGGTATCTGCCAGTTCATGGGTTTCAAGAATCTCATATATGATTTCGGACAACGTATACCCCAATTCAACTTCAAACGCTGTCTTCGCCGATAGCGAACCCTGTGATTTGATCGGCTTTAAATCACATCAAGCGCAAAACAGTTTTCGCGAAAGTATCTCAGAGAGATTGAAAACAACAGCTTTTCTCGTCGTCTTCAACCACAAAAGCCCTTATTTCCATATTCCCGGCCCAACCGAGCTGATATCACCCCTACAGTTTCCTTGCACAGCTTGCCAAATTCATTTGAAAGCGCCCTAACGTTGAGGCATTGTCATAAAAAACAAGTCCCCTAAAGCGAGTTATCACTGTGTCTGACCAATCTGCTCCACATGCTCATCCCACGCTATCAGACATTATGCAGGCTGCCGAGAAAATTTCGGGCGCCGTTCTGCGTACGCCAACTCTGCCAGCCAAGCAACTTTCCGATATCCTTGGTGCCGAGATTTACGTCAAATATGACAATATGCAGATAACGAACGCGTTCAAGGAAAGAGGAGCACTTAACAAGCTGCTCTCACTCTCCGAAGCCGAACGCAAGCGTGGCGTCATTGCCATGTCAGCGGGCAATCATGCGCAAGCTGTTGCCTTGCATGCAACACGGCTCGGCATTCCTTCGCTGATCGTCATGCCCGAATTTACACCATTTGTGAAAATCGCGGCGACCAAGGGGTTTGGCGCAGATGTGGTGCTAGAGGGTGAAACGGTTGCCGAAGCGGGGGAAGCCGCTCTCCGGCTTGCAGAAAATCGGGGAATGACCTTTGTGCATCCCTATGACGATTTTCATATCATTGCCGGTCAAGGAACAATTGCACTGGAAATGCTTGCTGATGTGCCAGATCTGGAAACCCTTATTGTCCCGATTGGCGGGGGCGGATTGATTTCAGGCATTGCGATAGCCGCCAAAGCCATCAATCCAGCCATAGAGGTCATCGGCGTTGAAACCGAACTCTACCCGACCATGTATAATGAACTCAAACATGCGGATTTATTCTGTGGTGGCCAATCATTGGCAGAAGGCATTGCTGTTAAAAAGGCGGGCCAACTGACCAGCAGCATCGCATCCAAGTTTCTGGATGATGTTTTGCTGGTAACCGAAGTCGAAATCGAACGTGCCATCAACGCTTTTGCGACCTATCTCAAAACCATGGCGGAAGGCGCAGGTGCTACCGGGCTTGCAGCGGTCATCAGTGAGCCGGAGCGGTTTAAAAACCGCAAGGTTGGACTTGTCCTGAGCGGCGGCAATATCGATCCGCGCCTGCTCTCTTCCATTATAGTCCGGCAACTTGGTCGCAAGCAGCAGATCGTCGGATTACGCATTACAATACCGGATCGACCGGGCATCCTTGCCGAGCTGTCAAAAATCATAGGTGACTTGGGCGGCAACATTCTGGAAGTCGACCACCATCGGACATTCCTGAATGTGCCTGTAAAAGGAGCTTCCATCGATATTACGATTGAAACGCGTGATGCCCATCATGCAAAAGAAATCGTCATGGCAATTGAATCGGCAGGGCACAGAGTAGAACATCTGAACAAACCAGACGGCTCTGACTAAAATTATTAACTAAGTTAAAGTCGAATAACTTGCTCCAGCCAGATGAAATTCTGTGAATTGAGCACAAAAAACGCGTTTGCTTGATTTTGTTAACCAGATTACAGCGACCGCACAAAGATAATCGACTTACGACTTACTTGTTTAACGAGATTAGCCATGAGACCGATATCAAATAGCAATAATACCAGCTCACAGCAGGAGTTGGAGCAGATCTGTTCATTCATAACAGAAGGACTACCCCAGAATAGATTTCTTGCTGTTTCGACCAAAACAGCTTCTGAACTGGGTCAAGTTTCAACAAAACTGACAGGATCATCGGCAGCTTTCGCTAATCTAAGCTCTCTATTTCAGGCTCCTATTTCAGGTGCGGCCGTAGGGGTTTTGGGCCAGCCGAAACACTTGAGCAAATTGTTTGGCAGCACAGATAAATCCAGAATTATCGACAATAGCCAAGCCCATGGCGAAGCGCTTGCAACAACCGGCTTGAACCAAAATTGGATCATGGCCGCATACGCAAAACTTCTAATGGAACTTCTTCCGGTTGTTGCTAAAACCAACCGGGCCGGTAGCAAAGCCTTTATCGCAGAAATGCAGTCTGTCATCGGGGCCACCTTTGCCGAGATGATTGGTACGCTCACGGCTTTCTCGGAAGCCAGAAAAATGTCCGGAGCAAATGGCAATTGTGACTTGGGCAATTTGAGAAGCTTGGCCAATGCCGTTGTCGAAATAAACCAGATATGCGCTGACATGGCACTGCTCTCTCGGAACACACACACTGGCACGACCAACGTTCAGGCAATTTCTGCAGCTGTCGCCGAGTTGGCAGGCTCAATAGAGCAAATTTCAGAAACATCCGAACTGACCGCAGCTGGCGCAGAAATGACGAACGGCACCGTTTCCCAGGGACTGAACACCATGCACTCGGTCTCATTGGCAATTACCAATATCGCGTCCGCTTCCTCTCAGACGGAATCAAGCCTTAACGAGTTGGTGCAAGCATCTGAGCAGATCGGATCCTTCTTGTCGGTTATCGACAAAATTGCAAATCAGACAAATCTGCTGGCTCTCAACGCAACCATCGAGGCGGCGCGCGCTGGCGAAGCGGGCAAAGGCTTTGCAGTTGTTGCAAACGAAGTCAAGGCTCTCGCGGGACAAACGACCAAGGCGACAGAAGATATTACCAATCGTATCAATGCCTTGAGTGAGGGCATGCGGACGATTCAAACGGCGGTTTCATCCTCCCGTAAAGCGATTGGCGATGGAGAAACCGCTATTGAAGGCGCAAACCATCTGATGGCCGAAATTGGAACTCAGGTGGGAGAAGTAAACCGGAACATGCAGGAAGTCTCCCAAATCATTCAGCAGCAAACGGTTGCTACTCAGGAGATCTCAGAATCTGTGGCTGGCGTGGCTAAACTGAATACGGAAAATGAGAAAATGCTGTTTGCCATGTCTGATACTTTGCAAAACAGCAACGACCATTTTTCAAAGAATGCCCAGAACTGGTTCCAGGACGGATCGGCCCTTTCACTCTGCGAAATGGCCAAAATCGACCATGTCTTCTTTACAAAGCGCGTTGTCAATGTTCTGACGGGCCGCGAAGATGCAAAAACGGCGAAGCTTTCCGATCATCACAATTGTCGTCTCGGGGTTTGGTATGACGGCATCAATGACCCCGACATTCGAAACAATCAAGCCTTCAAAGCTCTGAAGGAACCTCACAAGCAGGTGCACGATCTGGCCAATCAAATCATTGATGAATACACCAAGGGAAATACTGAAGGAGCCTTTAACAAACTCCGCGCCCTTGAGGATGCGAGTACGGCGGTCATTACCAGTATTGCGTCCCTGATTTCGGTACTGGAGCAAAAAGAGGGCCTCAGGCGAGCAGGTTGATTATTAAGCCTGGCCTGCATCACAATGTCATGAAAGCGAGTTGTTACAAGGGCAACTCGCTTTTTATCTTGCCATAATGTCATCCCCTCTCACTGGCCGTTGCGGCCAGCTGTGTCATTGCATATCCGCCGGCCAAACGCCTTTATCGCTGATATTGGGTGAACGAAACTTTCCTGCAATACTTGAAAACATCCATTCAACGCCTCACCTATTCAGTATGTTCGAGGGCGAGACCTGCTCTTGACTATAACTTTGACTGGGCCAGAAAGGACTCCCAATTCAATGAACAACGCCAATGCCGCCTATGAACGTGACAGTGAGCGCAGAAATGCCTATGACCCTTATGCGCATCCCGCTTTGTTTGATGGGGTTCTATCGCGCCGTACGCTGGCATTTTTCATTGATGCCTTTGTTATCATGGTCCTCATGGTTGCAGCCTCGATGATCATTGCTGTTATCGGAATTATCACCTTCGGCTTGGGCTGGCTGCTATACGCCATTCTTTTGCCACTTGTAGCCCTGCCCTATATCGCTATGACACTCGGAGGCTATAGAGCTTCCACGATTGGCATGCGCATGATGGGGCTAGAGATGCGCCTGTGGTATGGGGCCAAGCCATATGCCATGCTGGCCGTTATGCATAGCATCCTGTTCTGGGTCGGGAATACAATCCTGACCCCGTTCATCGTTCTGCTGGGCCTTTTTACCAAACGCAAACAATTGCTGCACGACATGATTCTTGGAACGATGATCATGGATCGTGACGCTCTAAATGAGCTGGAATCTTACAGCAGCTTTTAATCTGGTCTGACACAGAGTTTTGATTCATTGTGCCCGCTTAATGCGGGCTTTTTGTATTTTGGGCATCCGAAAAGTTCTCGAAACACTGGCGACTTGCGACAATTTCCTTGCGAGATATGCCAGATTGCCTTTGCAAATAGGCTGATAATCTGGTTTCCTGTTGCCTCGAAGCGGGGCGCTTTGATTCAGAATTTTTAGCTCATATATTGGCCTTGACTATTCTCTGAGAGACTGTGTCTGGTCATGCTGTGTCATACCGGCAAGGATAATTTTACGCATGCACCTTACTGCCGAAGTGCAAATGTGGCTCACGTTTGCGGTTATCCTGTTTACAATTGTTTCGTACAGTTTTGAGTCTTTTGCTATTGAAATAACTGCCTTGGGATCTTTGTTGATCCTGATGCTGATTTTTGTCGGCCTGCCAGCCACTTCCGATGCGGCCAATCTGGTCACGCTGGATGATCTCGTTGCTGGTTTTGCAAACCCTGCCCTTCTTGCTGTTCTGGCGCTTTTGGTGATTGGCCAGGGGCTATTCCAGACCGACGCCCTGGACAAGCCCGCACAATTCATCACCAGACTGGCGAAAAAACATCGCTACATGGCCTTCGTGGGTGTCTATTTATCAGCTGCATTTACCAGCGCCTTTATCAATAATACTCCAGTTGTGGTCATGTTCATTCCGATCATGTCGGTCGTGGCGATGAATCTGCGCCTTTCGTCATCAAAGGTTTTGATGCCCCTCTCGTTCATTTCCATACTCGGCGGCATGACGACCCTGATCGGTTCATCAACCAACCTTTTGGTCGCAGAAGCTGCGCGCAAGGCCGGGGTTCTTGATCTCAAATTCTTCGATTTCACTGAAATCGCCATCATGGTTTCAGGAATTGGCGCTGTCTATGCACTGCTTGTGATGCCCAAGATCTTGCAAGACAGAAAGAGCATGGCCGACCAGATGAGCCAAAGTACGGGCAAGCAATTCATTGCCCAGATCCCCTTGACGGAGGGGGATGCGCTTGTCGGCAAGAAAGCCGTCGCGGGCATGTTTCCAGATCTTAAAAACATGACTGTACGTTTGGTTCAGCGTGGTGAAACTCCCTATCTCCCGCCGTTTGACAATGTCACACTTCAGCCCGGCGACACCGTTGTTGTGGCAGCCACACGACATGCACTCACAGCCGCTCTCAAAGGCGGTCATAAAATGGCCAAGGCGGTTGAAGAGAGCCGCGAGAACGAAACCTCGCCAATGACGGACTTCACTTTGGCAGAAGTGATCGTCCCCCCTGCTTCGCGCTTGTCTGGACAAACCATTGCGCAAGCGTCTTTCCGTTCAAAAACCCACTGTATCGTTCTGGGTGTACAGCGACGCTCCCGTATGCCCCGCATGGCCATGAGTGACATAAGGCTAGAAGCTGGCGACGTGCTGCTCGTGGGAGGTGCCCGCGATGATGTTGAAGCACTGCGCCTCAACAAGGATCTACTGCTTATCGAGCTTTCCAGCACCGATGTGCCACAGCGTCGTTACGCACCTCGGGCGATTATGATTTTCCTTGCTACAGCAATAGCAACGGCTTCCGGAATTCTGCCCATTGCGACGTCGGCGCTCGCCGGTGCCTTTTTCATGATCGTCTTCAAGTGCCTCAACCTTCGGCAAGCCGTTCGAGCGCTCGATACACGCATCTATATGCTGGTCGGATCTTCGCTGGCCAGTGCTGTTGCCTTGCAGAATACCGGCGGCGCAAAGTTCATCGCAGGTGCTGTTGTAGATGCCATGCAAGGTCAGGAAGGATGGGTACTGCTGTCTGGTCTATTCCTTCTTATCGCAGTGCTTACCAATATTCTGTCCAACAATGCGACCGCTGTTCTGTTCGCCCCCATCGCCATTTCCATTGCGAACCAGACCGGATTACCAGTTGAGCCATTTATCGTTTGCGTGATTTTGGCGGCCAACTGTTCCTTTGCAACGCCGATCGGCTATCAAACCAACCTATTGGTCATGGGCCCGGGGCATTATCGCTTCGCGGATTTCCTGTTTGCCGGTATCCCGCTTATGATCATCATTTGGCTGAGCTTTACTCTGATCGCGCCTTGGTACTATGGTTTATGATCACCTGTTGACTGGACGCTATCTCGTTTACGCGGCTCTGATACAGCAGGATTCTCTATAGACCTCTGTCTTACTTTTCTTGTTTCTGCAAACATGGTTTGATTGGGTTTCATACGAAAGCATTGAAACTCATGACAAGACACGCCCTCGAAAATCCTCAATTCTATCTGACAGCGCAACAGGATTGCCCCTATCTGGAAGGCCTGCAAGAGCGTAAGATTTTCACCTATCTTGTTGGTCCTGAAGCGAAAAATCTCAACGATCTGCTTTCAGTCGGCGGCTTCCGCCGCAGCCAGACGATTGCATACAGACCAGCCTGTGTTGATTGCAGGGCTTGCAAATCGGTGCGCGTGCTTGTTCCGCAATTCAGTTTTTCCAAAAATCAGCGAAAAGTCCTTAAGCACAATTCCGATCTGGTAAGGATCGTAAAGCCTGCGCAAACCAGTTCTGAGCAATTTGCCCTATTCAAACGCTATTTAAAATCGCGCCATGATGAAGGGGGAATGGTGGAGATGACCGAGGCGGACTATATCGCCATGGTCGAAGAAACCCACATCGACACAAGAATAGTCGAATATCGCCGCCGAGTAGAAGGGCACGGTATTACACCCAATGAAGATGGCGAGCTTGTTGCCGTTGCGCTGACCGACGTGCTGGATGATGCGACCTCTATGGTCTACAGCTTTTTCAACCCTGATATGGGCAAGAGAAGTCTCGGCACATTCATCATTCTTGACCATATCCGGCAGGCAATCGAGAATGGGCTGGCTTTTGTGTATCTTGGCTACTGGGTCGCAGGCTCTCCCAAGATGGCCTATAAAAAGCGTTTCAAGCCTCTGGAAATATTGAATAGCGACGGCTGGACCTGCCTTGATTAATTCTCATTTCTGTTGTTCTTGTCGAATGTTCCAGCTTTCTGGAATGACGAACAGATCAATGATGGGAATTAAATGCTAATCCGGCTCAGATACTTTTTCGACTTTTGCATTTTGGCAGGGCTCATAGTTGGAGCAATCATTTCGGCTTTGGCTCTTCTTGGCTCAGTCATCCCCATTCTGGATGCCATCAATCATTTCCAACTTGTCATTCTTGTGCTTGGACTTGTCGCTCTTCTTGCAAGCTTCGTCTGGCCAAGCGCTCTTTCGGCCCTCAAATCCTATGGCCGCAAACTGGTCCTCTTCATTCTCTTGTGCTCGACCATCATATTGGGTCCAGAAGCTTTTGGTTACCTGACACAAAAAGATCCCGCCAACTATAAGACTGTTCAGGGGACAAGCCAGCCTCTCAAGCTGCTAAGCTTCAATGTTTACATGGGAACTTGGGATAAAAAGGCGGTTGCCGACACCATCGTCAAAGCTGCCCCCGACATTGCAACATTGCAGGAATTCGCGCCGAAACGGTACAGAAATCAACCAGACCTCAAAAAAGCCTACCCCTATCAGGCCCGTTGCCAGTCTTGGCGGATCTGTTCTTTAGCCATTCTTTCCAAACACAAGCTTACAGATATCAAATCCTATCAGTTGGGATCTCAAAACCAACGGAACCCGCTGCACGGCAAGCTATTGGCCGCGACGGTGCACGTGAGCGGCGCACAGCCTTTTCGCCTTTATAGTGTCCATCTGGCATGGCCTCTACCTTTGTCGGAGAAGCAAAATCAGCTACAACGGCTGGAGCAAATTTTGTCAAGCGAACGAAAAACGTGGCCGTTGCAGGTACTTTCCGGGGACTTCAACTCGACGGGATGGTCCTATCGGTTAAATGGCTTTGCCAAGGCCTCTGGCCTTTTACGCAGAGACCGTCTCTTGCCGACATTCCCCTCGCCCAATTCAGTCATCAAGCGTATCAGGCTACCAGCATTTCTGAGCCTTGATCATGTACTGACAAGCCCTCAAATCGGCATGAGCCCCATAAAACGGATATCGGCCCCAGTCGGCGATCATTGGCCGATTGAAGGCTCGCTCTATATGCCCCAATTGCCTTGAGTTGGTGCATTTATCAAAACACCGGAGCAAGCCCCGGTGTAAAGAATCAATTCTCGAATTTGTTGCTGCGCGGGAAGCCATTTGGCGGCAGTCGCCCGGCCTGTCCGCGCTCACCAAGCCATTCAGCCAAATCATCCATGGAGCGCTGATAGCTGCGGGCTGAGCTGTCTATCCATGTGAGGCCGTCCTCTGCCTTGAAGACCTTCACGTCGGAAACGCCACCGTCCTTGTAACGCTGAAGCATGACGCCTCGACCTCTGTTCATTTCAGAGAGTTGCTCGAGCGGGAAGATCAATAGCTTGCGGTTTTCACCAATAACAGCGATCTGGTCGCCCTCAGCGACCCGACAAAGTTTGGCTTCGGCCGGGGCTGAAACGTTCAAGATCTGCTTGCCCTTGCGGGTATTGGCAACAAGATTGTCTTCGCTGGTTATGAACCCGCGGCCATCCGTTGCTGAAAGCAGAAGCTTGCGGCCAGCGACATGAACGAACATGTCGACCACATCCACTCCGGGCTCCATATCGATGATTACACGGATCGGCTCTCCGTGCCCTCTACCACCGGGTAGCTTATCGGCTTGAATGGTGAAGAACTTGCCATTGGTGCCCATCAACAAGAGCTTGTCGGTTGTTTCCGCCTGTAGCGCCAGTTTGAGCTTGTCACCATCCTTGAAGTTCAGGCTACCCAGATCCGAAATATGCCCCTTGAGCGCACGAATCCAGCCTTTTTCAGAGAGAACCAGCGTTACAGGTTCACGCTCGACCATAGCCAGATTGATGTCTTCGATGTCCCGCTCGCTGGCTTCGCCAAAACTCGTACGACGGCGGCCAAGTTCTGTATCCGGGCCAAACATCTTGTAAATTTCACGAATTTCCTGTGCAATCCGATCCCATTGCAAAGTAACGGAATCGAGCATTTCGAGCAACTCCGCACGTTCCTTGCTCAGATTGTCATGCTCGGTGCGGATCTCGATTTCTTCGAGCTTACGCAAGGAGCGCAAACGCATGTTGAGGATCGCTTCGGCCTGCACTTCCGACAGACTGAAGCTTTTCATCAGCTCTGCCTTGGGCTCATCCTCATAGCGGATGATGCGGATCACTTCATCGAGATTGAGATAGGCAATCAAATAGCCGTCAAGCACTTCAAGGCGATGTTCGATCTTGCCCAGACGGAAGCGTGAGCGACGCTGAAGCACCTCGCGCCGGTGATTGAGCCATTGCCGCAACACCTCGCGCACACCAAGCACGCGCGGCACACCATGTTCGGTCAACACATTCATGTTGAGCGAAATCCGGCTTTCCAGATCCGTCAGCTTGAACAAAGCTTCCATCATCAGGTCCGGATCGACGGTACGGCTCTTTGGTTCCAGCACCACGCGGATATCTTCAGCTGATTCATCGCGAACATCGACCAGAAGCGGCAACTTGCGATTTTGAATGAGATCGGCAATGCGCTCGATCAGCCGCGATTTCTGCACCTGATAGGGAATCTCGGTGACGATGATCTGCCACGCCCCACGAGGCAGCTGTTCGATCTGCCATTTGGCGCGCACACGGAAGCCGCCGCGACCGGTCTTGTAGGCTTCCAGAATTTGCGCCTTGGGCTCGACGATCACGCCGCCGGTTGGGAAATCCGGTCCGGGCATGAGATCGAGCAATTTTTCATCGGTGCAATCAGGATTCTTGATTAGATGCAGGGATGCTTCGCACAGCTCGGAAACGTTATGAGGCGGAATGGAGGTTGCCATACCCACGGCAATACCGCTGGAACCATTCGCCAACAGGTTTGGAAAATTGGCAGGCATGACAACGGGTTCTTTGTCCTCGTTATCATAGGTCTCGCGGAAATCGACTGAATCTTCGTCCAGCCCTTCCATCATCAGGCGGGCGACTTCGGTCATGCGGGCTTCGGTATAACGCATGGCAGCCGCGCTGTCGCCGTCGATATTGCCGAAGTTGCCCTGTCCATCCACCATAGGATAGCGGGAAGCAAATCCCTGCGCCAGACGCACCATGGCATCATAAACGGCCGTATCACCATGCGGATGATATTTACCGATAACATCGCCGACCACTCGGGCGGACTTTTTGAAGCCGCCGGAAGGGTCCATCTTGAGTTGCCGCATGGCATAGAGAATGCGTCGATGCACCGGTTTAAGGCCATCGCGAACATCTGGCAGCGCACGCTGCGTAATCGTTGACAAGGCGTAAGCTAGATATCGCTCTTCCAGCGCTTCGCGCAGGTTGATGCTCTCAAACTCGCCGGACTTTACAATTTCGTTTCCCATGCAGGTTGGTTATAGAAAAAGGGCGATTCGTGCAATTGTTTGATTGCGAATCACTCACATTCCTCAGGATTTCGACGCCCCACCCTCAAGGAATTCATAGTTTCTAGTCATCCATCACGAGATCTTTTCGGACTGCTTCGATGAAATTCCGGCGCAACTCCGGTGCGTGTCGCCCCAATGGCTGATAAACATGACGATCCAGAAAAAAGGACGTCAGGGCAAAGCCTTCAGACAATTCTTCGAACGCCACCCTGTTGGACAGGCTTTCCCCGCGCAGAAAAGACGGCAGTGGCAACATGCGATCTTTGTAAGGCTGGCCGGCCTCCTGACATACAGCCCTGCCCGACTTGGGCGAGACATAGATCAGATTGTCCTTGCGCCCCGTTGCTGCGCATTGGGCCAGATCGAGGCCATATCCCAATTCGGTCAATAAAGCCAACTCATAGCGCACCATAAGCTCGCCTGCGACATCGCCTTCTTCGAAGGCATCCACGATCACGCTCAGAGCCTGATACAGGTATGGATGGGCAACGCGTTCGGGCAATAGCCTTGTAAGCTCGGCAATGAATTGCACGCCATATGTGCCTAGAGGCAAGGCCATCAGCTTTGCGGCGCGGGATGTTTCAAGCTCGATTGCCATTTGTCCAAGATGATTTTCCAGCCTGGCGCGCCACGTAACGGCGAGGCTGTTACCCGGCTGCAGTATGGGTTGCATCCTGCGCGAACGCCCGCCTTTGACCAGACCAAAAGCCCGGCCGTGTGCGCGCGTCATAACCTCCAGCAAAACGGAAGTTTCGCCGTGTTTTTTCGTGCCAAGAACGATCGCTTCGTCAGTCCATTCCATGGGGCAAAGATGCTTTGATTTGCGAAAAAAGGGAAGAACCAAAGTTGGTTCCTCCCTTCTCATTTATCTCAACAGACAATTCAGCCGTTAAATGGGAAAATCGATGCCCATTTCACGGTAGCGTTCCGGATCATCAACCCAGCGCTCACGAACCTTGACAAACAAGAACAGGTGAACATTGGCTTCAAGCAATTCGCAAAGCTCTTTGCGGGCTGCCATGGAGATCGCCTTGATGGTGCTACCGCCCTTGCCAAGAACAATCATCTTCTGGTTATCGCGCTCGACATAGATCACCTGTTCGATGCGAACAGAACCGTCTTTCTTCTGTTCCCACTTTTCAGTCTCGACCGTAGAGGCATAGGGCAACTCCTGATGAAGACGCAGGAATACCTTTTCACGCGTGATCTCGGCGGCGAGCTGGCGCATGGGTAGGTCAGAAATCATATCCGCCGGATATAGCCATGGGCCGTTCGGCATGTGATCGGCGAAATAGTCCAACAGATCATCAGTACGATCACCATTCAGAGCCGAGACCATGAAAGTCTCGTCAAAGGCTATGCGTTCATTGAGCTGTTGCGCCAGGGCGAGCAGATTTTCACGCTTCACAAGATCAATCTTGTTCAAGATCAGAACCTTGGGCAGCTTGATTTCCTTGAGGCGATCCAGAATGTCTTCGATTTGCTCGTTAATCCCTTTGCGCGCATCAACGATCATGCCGATGACGTCCGCATCCTTGGCTCCACCCCAAGCGGTGTTGACCATCGCGGTTTCCAGACGGCGTTTTGGCGCAAAGATACCCGGCGTATCTACAAAGATAACCTGCTTGTCATCTTTCAGGGCAATGCCGCGGATCAGCGATCGAGTGGTTTGAACCTTATGGGTTACGATCGAAACCTTGGAGCCGACGAGCTGGTTGACGAGCGTCGACTTGCCCGCGTTGGGAGCACCGATCAATGCGACGTAACCGCATTGTGTTTCGCCATGCGAAGTGGAAAATTGATCCTGAGAGGATGTGTCTGACATATGTGTCCTTAATAGCTGAGGTGCAATGGCATTTTGCACCTCTGTTGAGGTAATCGGAGCCAAGACTATTTGGTATCTTCGCTCCACAGTCCTTCTCTTATGAGCATAGTGCGAGCAGCGTCCTGTTCGGCTATGCGCTTTGATGGTCCCTTACCTTGTGCAGGTTCGAGGGTTGGCACTTCAACACTCAAAGTAAATTCCGGCTCATGGTCGGGACCGGTTCGTTCAATCAACCGATAGGTAGGCGGCGGGAGCTTGTTGCCCTGCACCCACTCCTGCAAGGTTGTTTTGGCATCGCGCAAAGGGCCGGTCCAATCGAGCATCCTGTGCTCCCAGTATTTCTTGACCAGACTACGAGACACCTCAAACCCGCCATCCATGAAAATGGCACCGATGACGGCCTCACAGACATCGCCAAGGATAGCCTCTTTCTTGCGGCCTCCGGCTTGTGCTTCTCCCTCGCCGAGGCGGATATAGGGGCCAACTCCGATTTCTCTGGCTACTTCGGCGCATGTTTCGTTACGCACGAGACCGTTGAACCGGCGAGCAAGCTCTCCTTCATCTGCCTTGGGAAAGGCTTTCAGCAACATTTCAGCTATTGATACAGCAAGAACACGATCACCAAGGAATTCATGTCTTTGATAAGTCTGATCTACCTGCAATCTTGGCGAAGCGACCGTACTTGAGTGGCTTAACGCGCGTTCCAGATGAGATCTGTCCTTGAACTTATAGCCGAGATGCTCTTCCAATTTTGCTACATCTCTCTTTTTCATGTAATTAAAACTTACGTCCTTTCATTCTTTCCAGTTTAAAGACCCAGTTATAGTAGTATCCTGATATAGAGAATGCCACACAGAGTTTTTCTGAGCGGCATTTTCTCGTAACGAAGACTAGTCCTTAACAGCTGCGAGCATCTTCTCTGATGCATAAACAGCCGTTTGGCAAGTGTTGTTTGGCTTGAGTACCAACTATTGGCTTCTCAGCATCGCTAGATTGCCATTTGCAACGGAGGACGCAAATCATGCGTCCCGCTAAACCTATTTTTCAGAAACATCCGGTTTCAGGCTGGTGAACCAACGTTCCCAACGGGCAGCACTTGGCCAACTCCAGATTTCCCACGGTGCCTTGCCATCTCCGATAGAGAAGAAGATAACCTGAGCCTTACCAACCAGATTTTCAAAAGGTACATAGCCCACATTGCTCAAGACACGGCTATCTGACGAGTTATCCCGGTTATCACCCATCATGAAGTAATGACCTGCAGGAACCTCATAGACCGGTGTGTTATCGAGATAGTTGCTGTCAGTAAGGTTGAGAGTGGTGTAGCTGACACCATTGGGCAGAGTTTCGCGGAAACGCTCAACACGGGATTTGCGCCCCTGTTCATCGGTATCAACGAAATCTTCAATCCGCTCATGTTTGACAGCCTGCCCATTGATGTAGAGCTGGCCTTCAATCATCTGGATTTTGTCACCGGGCAAACCGATCACACGCTTGATATAATCGATCGAAGGATCACGCGGCAACTTGAAGACGACGATGTCCCCACGGGTCGGCTCGCTGGCCAGAATACGGCCTGAGAAAAGAGGCAGACCGAACGGCAGCGAATAACGGGAGTATCCATAGCTATATTTCGACACAAACAGATAGTCACCGATCAGGAGCGTTGACTTCATGGAGCCGGAAGGAATCGAAAACGGCTGGAATAGAAGCGTACGCACCACGAGCGCTAGAAGCAGTGCCTGAATGATGACCTTAATGGTTTCCCCTAGGCCACCCTCGTTTTCTTTGATGCTATCGTCTGACACATTCAGTCTCTTTTTAAAATGCTGACCGACGCATGCTTGCGGCATATAGCCAAAAGGCTCCCGAAGCCGGTCATATCAATTCAACTTTGTTCACGGTTGGTAATAGCGGCACAGTACCGCGGATACAATCAAGAAAACACTTTGGCCGAAAAGTCTGGCATTCCTGTGTACATATGGCCGGTTTCTTGACTATATGCCGATAAACCGGTCTTTGAACTGTGATTGTGGCACTATTGTGCTGAAGGCCAGTTTTCCGGAACGGCGGAAATGATGACATAGGCCTGCGCTATCGGATATTCATCCGTGATCGTCAGATCAATCTGGGGCACAAATCCCTCCGGTATCATCGACTTCATGCGAGCCAATGCGCCGTTGGTCAACACCATTGTCGGCTTGCCAGACGACAGGTTGCTTACTCCCATATCGCGCCAAAACACTCCGTGAGAAAGCCCCGTCCCCAAGGCTTTCGAGCAGGCTTCCTTTGCGGCAAATCTTTTCGCATAGGAAGCGGCTCTTTGCGCCTTGCGCTCCGAGCGCTTGATTTCCTTGTCGGTGAATATGCGATTGATAAAGCGCTCTCCGAAGCGCTCCAGAGATTTCTCAATGCGTCTGATGTCAATCAAATCGTTGCCGGTGCCGATAATCATTTATAATTCTGTCCTTTTCCGCCTAATCCGCATTGAGATCCGCTTCAATGATAAGGGTGTGTTATCCGGTCAGTTTACACGCCAAGCTTTCGAAACGGTCTTTTTGCTTCTGATCTGCTCGATAATCCTGTTGAGGTGATTAAGGTTCCAGACCGAAAGGTCGATGGTCATCTCGTGGAAGTCACTTAATTGGTGTTCCATCTTGATATTTTCAATGTTGCCATCATTTTCGGCAATCACATTCGCAATGGAAGCCAAGCTACCTGGCTCATTGAGAATGGACACAACGATACGAGCGGGGAACCTGTCGGAGTTTTCCTCATCGATGTCCCAGCGCACATCGAGCCAGCGCTCTGGCGCATCTTCAAACTGGCTGAGGGCCGGCGAATGGATGGGATAAATCGTTACCCCTTGGCCCGGCGTGTGAATACCGACGATCCTGTCTCCAGGCACAGCCCCGCCTTCTGGCGCGAAATGGACGGGCAAATCAGCAGAAAGCCCACGAATCGGTATCGATCTCAGTCCAGAATTAGGATCAGCCTTACCCTTGCGACCAGAACCCGGAATACGGAACTTCATGGCGGAAGCATGGGGCAGACCGAACCACCCCTCTCCGCGCTCGCCTTCGCTTTGTGCGGCACGCTGGTCCTGATAATCGGGGAATACAGCCTCGATGATCATGCGAGATTGCAGCTCCCCCCGCCCGACTGCGGCCAACGCATCATCCAGAGACTGGAAGCCCAAACGCGTGAGCACGACTTTGATTTTCTCTGCTGAATATTCCTGATCAGCACGCTTGAATGCGTTCTGCAAGATCTGTTCGCCAAGGCCGGCATATTGTTTCCGAACAGCTGCGCGAGTGGCCTTGCGTATAGCGGCTCTGGCCTTGCCGGTTACGGCAATATTCTCCCACGCCGGTGGCGGGGTTTGAGCCTTTGAACAAATGATCTGGACTTCGTCACCGTTATTGAGCTCTGTTACCAGAGGCATCACGGCACCGTTGATTTTACAGCCGATACAGGTATCACCGATATCGGTGTGCACTGCATAAGCAAAATCGATAGGAATTGCGCCGCGCGGCAAGGCAATGACGCGCCCTTTGGGCGTAAAGCAAAAAACCTGATCCTGAAACAGCTCCAGCTTGGTATGTTCGAGAAATTCTTCTGCCGTATTGCCTGAGGAGAGAAGTTCCACAGTCTGCCTTAGCCATGAATAGGCGTTGCTGTCCTTGGCCAAACGCCCAAGAGAGCGCCCACCTTTTGTCTTGCCGGTTACATCCTTGTAAAGCGCATGGGCCGCGACACCATATTCGGCGAACTGATGCATTTCGTGGGTGCGGATCTGCAACTCGACGCGCTGCCTTCCCGGTCCGATAACCGTGGTATGGATCGAGCGATAATCGTTTGGCTTGGGCGTTGAAACATAGTCCTTGAAGCGCCCGGGAACGCATGGCCAGATTGTGTGAACGATACCCAATGTCCGATAGCAGGCCTCGACATCTTGCACCAAAACCCGGAAAGCATAAATATCGGACAATTGCTCGAACCCGATATTCTGACGCTGCATTTTACGGAAAATGGAATAGGCTCTCTTCTCGCGCCCACGCACGGTGGCCTTCAGCCCTTTTTCAAGAAAGGTCTTCTCAAGCTCCCCTTCAATCTCGGAAATCAGGGTCTTGTTTCGCTGGCGCACTTCTTCAAGGCGTTCAGATATGGCTTCATACGCTTCTGGATTGACATATTTGAACGACAGGCCTTCCAGCTCTTCACGGATATCCTGCATGCCCATACGTTCGGCCAATGGAGCATAAATATCGATGGTTTCTTGCGCAATTCTGTGTCGTTTGTGCTCTGGCACATAATGCAAGGTGCGCATATTGTGAAGACGGTCAGCCAGTTTGACGATCAGCACCCGAACATCATCCGAAATGGCCAGCAGCAGCTTGCGGATATTCTCGGCCTGTTTGGTGCGCTTGGAAACGAGATCCAATTGGCTGATCTTCGTCAACCCCTCCACCAATTTGCCAATTTCGGCCCCAAACATGGTGTCGATTTCGGTTCTGGTGGCATCAGTATCTTCAAGCGTGTCATGCAACAGGCCAACAGCAATTGTGCTGTCGTCCAGCCTAAGATCCGTCAATATCCCGGCAACTTCCAAAGGGTGCACAAAATAGGGATCGCCAGAAGCACGCTTCTGCTTGCCATGTTTGCGCATGGAATAGACATAAGCCTTGTTCAAAAGGGCTTCGTCAGCATTGGGATTGTAGCTTACAACTCTTTCAACGAGTTCGTACTGACGCATCATGGTGGAGAAGAGACCTCAATTGTTAAATCCACAAAAGTCTCGGCACAGGTAGTTTGGCACCAAGAAAACCCGGCAAGTAAAATACTTTAATACTGAAAGCGGTTTCTTTCCAACAAAGACAAAACCAGAAAGCCAACGAACGACTCCAGCGCGTACCGGACTGCCAGAATTGCAGAACAAAGTAAAAAAGCCAATAAAAAAGGCGGACTTATGACAGCCGCCTTAATTAATTCGATTGTGTAACCACAATTGATTAGTCGTCGTTGCGATCCGGCGGCACCAGACTTTCCAAGCCGCGCAGAAGTTCCTCTTCAGACATCTGGTCGAAGACAACTTCATTTTTGGTCTCGCCAATAACGCCTTCATATTCAGTGGTTGCTGCTTCATCAGCAGTAATCAGCTGTACTTCTTCGGTTTCAGGCTCATCAACTTCGACATATTTCTGAAGCGAATGAATGAGGTCCTCTTTCAAGTCACCCGGAGAAACGGTTTCGTCAGCGATTTCTCTCAGAGCAACAACCGGATTCTTGTCATTGTCACGATCGACCGTAATCGAAGAGCCACTAGAAATCATGCGCGCACGATGACCGGAAAGCAGCACGAGCTCGAAACGATTCTCAACCTTATCAACGCAGTCCTCAACAGTGACGCGTGCCATAGACGATCTCCTACTTGGGGGAATTTTGACCCTAAATAAATCGATTTTTTTTGTTTGACAAGGGCGAACCTTGGTAAAATATGGAATGAAACCGATTTCAGGAATTTTTGTAAAAGTTTTGGACACCAAATACATGGTAACCTTATTGTGTTTTCGTTTATAATCTGTTTTTCTTAGTGGTTATCGAATATATTTTTGTATAAAGTAAGAATCGATTTGATTTTGAGACAAAGCACTCCATTGTTTCGAATAGCTAAAAATTACAGCTTTGCTTTGTTAATCTAGTATTAATTATAGAGATTCTATGAAGCCTGACTATATGTGTAGCGCTAATCCCGAAATTAGATCCAATGAAAAACCAGCATAAAGGGTGTGTCCGTGTTTGATCCTAGAGAAAAAGTTGCATTATTTATAGACGGGGCCAATCTGTACGCAACGACTAAGACTCTTGGCTTCGATATCGACTATAAGCGACTTTTAAGAGAATTTCGTGGTAAAGGTTATCTTCTGAGAACCTATTACTACACTGCTCTTGCAGAAGATCAGGAGTATTCCTCCATTCGACCTTTGATTGATTGGTTGGATTATAACGGATACCATGTCGTTACCAAGCCTACCAAAGAATTTACTGACTCTGCAGGGCGCAGAAAAATCAAAGGTAACATGGATATCGAACTGACCATTGACGCAATGGAACTGGTCGACCATGTAGACCACTTCGTTATCTTCTCAGGTGATGGTGATTTCCGTAAATTGGTTGAAGCTCTACAGCGCCGCGGCCGTAAAGTCAGCGTTGTTTCGACCATGTCTACACAGCCACCAATGATTGCCGATGAGCTTCGTCGTCAGGCAGACCACTTCATCGATTTGGCACATATTGCCGATCGTATTGGTCGTGATCCCGGTGAACGTCCTCAGCGCATGCCTGTGCAGAATGACTACGAAGACGGCGAATATGATGACGATTGATTTTCAGCCAGTCTGATATCTGAAAGTTATAAAGCCCCGCACGAAGTGCGAGGCTTTTTATTTATCCATTATCTAGCCTGCCATGACCTTATTGCTTCTGGCTATATCCCGGATCTTTCAAGGAAGGACAGCCAGTTCTCATGGGCGATTTTTGCAATGAGCGCTTCACCAAACGCACGTTCATGCATCCGTTCAATCAAAGCCTCATTACCAAGGCAGGAACCGATTTTACTCGGCACTGTTGTCCCATCGAAATCAGAGCCAAGCCCGACCCCTTCTTCTCCCAGCTTTTCAACCAGATAAGCGAGGTGGTCGACCATGACGTCCAGATCCATGTCGACCTTGGATTTGTCTCCGTCTGAGCGCAGGAACCCGACAGAATAATTCAACCCCACGAGACCCTTGCTCTCTTCAATTGCCGCCAATTGCTTGTCGGTCAGGTTTCGGCGAGAACCACAAAGAGCGTGAACGTTGGAGTGGGTCGCGAGCATCGGCTTATCAGTGAGTGCAGCCACATCCCAAAAACCCTTTTCGTTCATATGAGAAAGGTCGATCAAAATGCTGAGTTTGTTGCATTGCCGCACCAGTTCCTTGCCCAAATCCGTCAGGCCCGGCCCGGAATCAGGACTTCCTGGAAAATCGAAGGGCACGCCATGACCAAAAATGTTACTGCGGCTCCAAACAGGACCAATCGAACGCAGGCCAGCATCGTGCAAATCTTCAAGAGCCTTGAAGTCAGCATCAATCGCTTCGGCGCCTTCAATATGGAACATGATGGCAAGCACCTTGTCTGCCATGGCCTGCTTGATATCGGCACTTGAAAGACAGATGCGAATTTCACCATTGGACTCCGCGGCCAGCTTTTTGCCGCGCTCCATCATCGCCTTGGTCAGATCCAACGCATAAGGCTGCTCTATCTCTTTTGTCATCTCCTGAAAGCTCGGCTTATCACCGAGTTTACCGACAGGAGGCACGAATAGAGCAAACAAGCCGCCTGCAAAATTACTCTTTTTCGCTTTTGGCAAATCGATATTGAGTTTTTCGCTGCCTTCGATAAAGGATAGCGGATTTCCTTCTCGCTCGGCCATTTCCAGCCGCAGCAGGGTATCATTGTGACCGTCAAATACCGGCACTGTGTTCATGGCTTCTTTGCCTTTCTTTATCGCATTCAGTCTTCGCAGCCAATTAGCTCCAGATGAGCCCTATTGGCAAGCCCGGACCTAGTCGCGCGGTTGTTTGAAAAACCGCACCATCCATTTAGCAACCCTTGCCGAGTCAACAGGATCTTCAACATGAGCCAAGGCCTCGTCAGCATCATCTACCGACATTTCATGGCCGCGGCGTTTGAGAAGCATTGTCTTTACATTCTCGCTTGAGAGTTCGGGATGAAGCTGCATCGACAGCCCCGCGTTGCCATAGGCGATCATGCCATTTGGACAAAAATCATTGCCTGCAAGCAAGCAACCGCTTTCTGGCAAAACTGTGACCTGATCCTGATGGCTTGCTTGCAGGGAAAACTCTTCAACCCCTTCATCTAACCATCCCGGACGATCATCACCATCTTGATAGACATTATAGCGATGAACAGCAGCTCCCCATTTACCAGACGGTGCCTTTTGAACCGTGCCGCCCATAGCAGTTGCCATGATCTGGTGTCCAAAGCAAATACCAATGGTCGGCGTCTTGGCTGCGATGGCGTCTCTTATCAACGCTTCCAGTGTCAGCATCCAAGGAAGCTTCTCGTAGGCGCTGTGAAGCGAACCGGTCACAATCCAGCCTTCACATTCCTTTGCCGAGGCTGGGAACTCATCTTCATAAACCAAATATTTTTTAAAAGTCAGTTCAGGATCCTGCTTGAGCAGCAAGTCCTTGAACATGGTATCGAATGTACCAAATTTGGCGGCAATATCATCCGGCAATGGACCGGCCACCAATATACCAATTATCATTATATACGCTCCGTGTGGTGGACGTTGCCAAAGGAGCTGAGTTCAGCGTCAGCCTGTGATCTGGCGAAGAAGTGCCACTGTGACCGTCCCGATTATAACCATCCATATAATGGAAACACGCAAGCCCGCAAGAACTGCTACGGCAAAAGCAGCCCATTCGTTCGGTCCGCCCTCAACAATTGCGGGAGCAACCAGGGTCGTCAACACTGCAGCAGGCACAGCATCCAGCCCGGCCTGAACGCGAGGATGGATACGCTCGAACCGCGTCAGGATGACATGGCCGCCGATGCGGGTCAGATAGGTCACAATGGCCCCGCCAATGATGATCCAGAAGGTCGTTGACATTATTCCCCCCTGCCCTGACTTGAGCCATTCATCACAACCGAATCGGACTTTGCCTCACCAAGCGGTCCCTTTGGCAATGGCGCAAACAGCGCCGCAGTCAGGATGCCCGCAGCAGCCCCGATAGAAACGTGCCATGGAGAGCCGACCGTTTTGCTTGCGATGATAGAAGCAACCGCGCTCACAGCTACGACAGGAAACCAGAAGGGCCTCTTCCTGAAACTCATCAATAGCGCCATGAAATAGACCGGCATCAGTACATCGATGCCCCAGGCTCTAGAGTCTTCGAGAAAATTACCAAATATGGTCCCTAGCCAGGTCATAAAGACCCAACCAATATAGACCACCGCGACCATGCCCATATACCAGGAGAACTGGATTTCTTCGCCTTGTTCAACTCGGCGCTCCGTCTCTGCATATGCCGGATCGACCAGAAAGAAAAAGCCAAAAATCCGATTTGCCCATGACCACTTTTCGACATTCTGCCCGAGCGAAGCTGAGTAGAGGATGTGCCGAAAATTGACTGCAAAAATCGACAAAACAACAATCCAGGCAGGAATATGCTGTCCGAACAGATTAAGCCCCACCAACTGGCTGGCACCGGCGAAAACGGTCGCACTCATGAGCACGGCATCGCGCACGGACATGCCTCCGTCGACCGCCAAGGCACCAAACAATGCACCAAACGGTCCGGCGGTAATAACCACAGGAATACCGAGCCTTGCTCCCTTCAGGAACAGACGCGTCGGTGTCATACTATCATCAGGCAATCTTTTTCCAGTCATCCCTTGTCTATAAGGCAAAGAATGGCTGGCGTCTTATCAATTGTTTTGGTGCTAATCATAAAGGTAAGTGATAAGTTGCTGTCTTTGCTGAAAAAGACAGCATGAGCCGATGCCATAGCGGGGCTGTTTCTCAAACAATTGAGTGCGGTCGACGCTTTGCAATTACCGAGAAAGCACGAAGCAAAGATCGCCTTTTAGTGCTCATATTTACAACGACTATGGTCTGCCAGACTTTCAATTACTGAGCAATTTGCCACGCACTCCCCTTCACAGTGAGACATGCGTTCCAGTTCGGTCTCCAAGCGCTTCAGCCTGATAATTCTATCGCGAACATCTGCCAGATGGCGCGTCAGGATATCATCCGCTCGCTTGCAGGTGCGTGTTTCATCCTCTTTCAGCGCAAGCAACGACTTGATGTCATCGAGATGGAATCCAAGATCCCGCGCATGCTTGATGAAACTCAGGCGCTTCAAATCATTCGGTTCATAGCGTCTTTGGTTGCCTTCGCTGCGATCTGCAGGAGAAATGAGACCGATTTGCTCATAATATCTTATTGTTGGCACTTTCACGCCGCTGTTCTTCGAGAGCTTTCCGATCGTTAGCATTTTACATTACCCACATTTTTGACATTTCTGCATGATTTGCGCTTGAAGCTATAGTGACTAGAGCAATTATAGTCCCGCTCGTCACAATTTTTCAATATCAAAGGAAAGTCACGATGAGCGAAACATGCAAAAGTGAGAAGGACGGTTCTTCGTGCTGTTGCAGTGGTTCAACACACACCCACAAACATCATGAACATCATGAAACAGGTTGTGGTTGCGGTACGGCAAGCGACGCGTCCAACTCAGATGCACATCATCATCATACAGATGATGATGGCTGTGGTTCAGCATGCGGATGCAAAGGCAATCCTGTCTTTGACGGCGTAGACAAGCGCTACAAGGCCATTCTCTGGATCGTCATTGCTCTCAATGGTTCCATGTTTCTTGTTGAGTTGATTGCAGGTAGGCTCGCAGGCTCGCAGGCACTTCAGGCGGACGCGCTCGACTTTCTGGGCGACTTTCTAACCTATGGAATAAGCCTTGCTGTCATCGGTATGAGCTTGCGCACGCGGTCTACGGCAGCGCTTGTGAAGGGCATCAGCCTTCTTGGCATGGGACTTTGGATTTTCGCTTCAACGCTCTATCAAATTTTGTATCTTGAAGTACCGCGCGCAGAACTAATGGGGATCATCAGCATAATGGCTCTTGCGACAAATGTTGGCTCGGTTCTGTTGCTCAGGCGCTACAAAGACGGCGACGCCAATGTTCGCTCCGTCTGGCTGTGTTCACGCAATGATGCGATTGGCAACATTGCAGTTATGGCCGCCAGTCTGATGGTGTTTGTAACCAGCTCTGCACTGCCAGACATTGTGGTTGCATTGGTTATGGCCGGTCTGTTCTTGCGCTCTGCCCAACTTATTCTTGTACAGTCTGGCCGTGAATTTCGACAGAGTTATGCAAAACTTGTTTGAATCGGAGAAAATTCAACGAAATCTGGCGTTAATTTGTCCGCAGACAATGGATTTATCCGCTCTCTGTATGTATTAGGTCAGTTACGGCTAATATAAGAGCATATTCTATGCTGGAAGGACTGATCCGATGCGCAATCTTCTGACTGGAACCGTATTACTGGCTTTCACCCTGCTTCCGTCTTACGGGTTTGCCAGTCCATTGTCTCAACAGTTGGAAGAAGCTGAAGCTTTATTGACTTCCCAAGATCCCGCCGCGGCATTTGATAAGCTGGATTCCATCGTGGAGACCTTTTGGCAGCACTCCCCGATGATTGTTCGCAAAGCAGCTTTTGTAAGCGAGATTTCAGGTTATGGCAGTTTTAAGGTAAAAGACCCAGTATTCAAGCCGGATGAGTCTCAGATGATCTATCTGGAACCAGTTGCCTTTTCTTATGGCAAAACGTCTGAGGGCGGAGCAATTGCCAGTTGGAGCGTTGATTATTCGCTCACCGGGAAAGGCGATGCCGTCCTGTTTGACAAGAAGGATTTCGTCCAGCTCAGCGTGCCACTGACCAAGCATAACCGAGAGATTCATCTCAAGATGATCATCAATCTCACCGGCATGAAACCCGGGGACTATACATCGCATTATGTGCTGAAAGACGCAAATTCAGATAAAACCGCGCAGTTTTCTCTTCCCTTTACCATCGTGGAATGATCTAGACCCGCGGCTGACTCTGGACTTTTCCGTCCCTTGTGAAACTACCAACGAATGGTGGGGCGCAGGCTCGCAGTCTCCACTTCTGCAGGCAAGTTTGATTTGGCAATGTCATTGCCAATTTCAGCCATTTCGATAGAAATCAGACTGATCATCAGATCCGCACCGACGACTGTTGCGCCAATTCCCAGACAAAGCACCAGGCAGTATAGGCAAGACTGAATAGCAAGATGTCCGATTTGGATTGCCTTGAGGGCGCGCAGGACCTTAATCTTGAAATATCTTGATTGACGCCTTGGTTTCCGCTTGGCCATTTCGAACCAGTCAACGAAAAGCTCTGACGATGTCAGAAGCGATATCGCTCTGTCAGATTTTGTAGATATCCGGTTCCGAAATTCCTCGTCCCACGCAGTCATTCTAAGCCCCTGTCACCACCTTATTATCTCGATCATCGTTTAGACCGTGGATTGAATAAGGTTAGGATGGCAAAGAAGCCTATTTCAAAGATAAACACTGAGGTAGAGATTGAATATCAGTTCGACATTTTAAAAGCATGGTTCAATTTTGGTTAATTCTCGTTGCTAGGTATTAGAAAACTATTGACTAACTTTTCACATTGGAATGAAAGAGCCGCTTCAATGTAAACAAAATACTTCCCGCCATGCTTACAATGGGATTAACACATCACGGCCAGCATCTATTTGTCTTTGAGCGGGAGATCGATCACTGATTGTCTTTCGGCAGGCTCATTACGGCAGCCCCCATGGCAACGCTGCAAATCGTAATGAGCAATCCAAAGAATAGCAGGGCGATCGGAATTAACGGGTTTTCACTATTGAAAATCAAATCCTGAAGACCTGCAGCATTTGTTATCAGCAAGCCACAAGTGATCAAAACAGTCACAACAAACCCTATGAGCCAATTGATCGCCAACAGGCGTATCAACGGGTTCTTGATGATGCCCTTCACGCCACTTTCTTGCCGACGAGAAGGCGGTACGAGGTTTGTTATGGGCATAGAGATCCAATCATCATGAAGCGAAGCCTCCTCTGGTTTGAAGAGGCGCCTCTCGGGAACTACATTCAATACACCGCAATTATAGTCAGTTTTCCCAATCTGTAAATCTCGCTATAAGGCTGACTTGATTCACGACCATAAGAAACCGTCAATTCCACCTATATTGGTTTGATATATGCTCTGGACTTCTATATTGGCTTGATATATATACTTTAGATATAGACAACGTAAACACAACTGTAAAATCTACATACACGCACCGTTGGATCACCGCATGAATGTTCGCAGCATTTGCCTTGCCATTCTCTTTTGTTCGGACAGAACCGGATATGATATTCGGAAGTTTTCGACCGAAGGGAATTTTAGCTTTTTCATCGATGCGTCGTTCGGATCCATCTATCCGGCTCTCAACAAGATGGAAAGCGAAGGCCTTGTAACGGGACGCCATGTTTCAGAGGAAGGCAAGCCGGCACGCAAGATTTATTCGATCACGGAGGCTGGCCGGGATGTCTTGTTTCACGAGCTTTTGCAGCCTCATCGGCCAGATATTTTCAAATCAGAGTTCCTACTTATATCGCTGTTTGCCAGACTAATCGGTCCAGAGGCCATACAATCAGCGATTGATAGACAATTAGCGATGTTACATGAAGAACTTGCAATCATTTCTTCATGTGAAGAATCCGATCTCAAGAACAGCCCGGAAAGCGGCAAATATGCCCCCAACGAGTTGGACCACCAAGCTGCCAATTGGGCGAAAAACTACGGCGTCTATTGTGTTCAGGCGAGCATTGACTATCTGAAGATGCATGGCAACGCATTGGTTGAAATCGCGAAAGCCAGCCAGTCACATCAATAATAATAACTTAAAGCGCTCAACTCATAAGACACAACCGCGTCGCGGCAGATTTGATCAGCTCGCGACAACACGATGATATTTCGATAGCTGCTCAGCAAGCAGGAGCTACCAAAGCGAGGGATTATTTCATGGCGTTGCGACTTAAGGGCTCATATGGCCTGGCGCTGCTATGTACGGCAGGGATTGTCGGATGGATGGCCACAGGCAAAGCAGTGTTTAGCGGACAAGAAACCGCAGATTCTACCCCACCACCGGCGGTCCGCAATCAGGCACAGGAAACCGGTGCATTCCGCGTGGCTGTTCGCCATTTCAAGGCCCAACCAAGACAACTGGATCTAACCATTCGAGGGCGCACGGAAGCGGACACGAAAGTAACTGTTCGAGCAGAAACCTCTGCTATCGTGCGAAGCATCAATGTCAAGAAAGGTCAGTGGGTCCACAAGAATGACCTACTCTGCAAGCTTGATGTTGGGTCTCGCGAAGCCAATCTGGCCAAGGCAAAAGCAGCTTTGGAGCAAGCAGAGTTTGATCTTTCAGCCAAAGAACAATTGGCAACGAAGGGCTTTGCATCCAAAACACAACTGGCCTCTCTGCGCGCCGCACGAGACGCAGCGCTCGCTGGCGTCAAGGAAGCCCGTCTGGAACTGGACCGCACCAATATTTTGGCGCCGAAAAAGGGCATGGTGCAAGGAGACCTCGCTGAGGTTGGCGATCAGCTGAGCAGTGGCGGAGCCTGTGCTGTGTTGATGGATCCCGATCCTATGCTTGTGGTCGGGCAGGTTTCCGAGCGCGATATTTCGCAGGTGGAAGTCGGTAACAAGGCCGATATAACCCTTGTAACGGGCGAAAAGTCCGAAGGCCGTGTGCGATTTGTCAGTTCAGCTTCGGACGTCGAAACCCGCACATTTCTGGTGGAAATGGAAATCCCGAACCCGGATCGTAGCCTCAGGGACGGCGTTACCGCTGTTGCAGAGCTGAAGCTGCCTCCGATCAAGGCTCATCTTGTCAGCCCGGCCTATTTGACTCTCTCAGACGAGGGTATCGTCGGAGCCATGCAGGTCATTGATAACAAAGCTCAATTTACTCCCGTTCATATCATTTCCAATGATGAATCCGGAATTTGGATTACAGGTTTGCCCGAGGAAGCCGATATCATCACGGTCGGTCAGGAATATGTGAAATCCGGACACGAAGTTGTCGCCGTCAGTGTTGATGAGCTAAACAAGACAGATGCAAACGGGGAGTCCAAGTGATGCAAAGCACTCTGGAAGCCATTCTTCGCGCCCGAAGGGTCGTCATGACTCTGATGTTTGTGCTGCTGCTTGGTGGGATCATCAGTTACATCTCGGTGCCCAAGGAAGCCAACCCGGACATTGACATCCCGATTTTCTATATCTCGGTGACGCAGCAAGGCATTTCGCCTGAGGATTCTGTGCGGCTTCTCGTCAAGCCATTAGAGAACAAACTGCAAAGCCTTGATGGGCTCAAGGAAATGACAAGCTTTGCTTCTGAGGGGCACGGCGGTGTGTTGCTGGAATTCACCGTTGATTTCGACAAGGATGCGGCGCTAGCGGATGTTCGTGACAAGGTAGATCAGGCCAAGGCGGAAATGCCGACAGACGCGGACGAGCCAACCATTTCAGAGATGAACATGTCACAGCAGCCAACTCTGTATGTGACATTGTCGGGCGCGGTACCGGAGCGCACGCTTTATCAACATGCCCGCCAGTTGAAAGACGACATTGAGGGCATCTCGTCAGTTCTTGAAGCCAACCTGTCCGGTAACCGTGACGAGTTGTTGGAAGTGGAGATCGATCAGCTTCGCCTTGAATCCTACAATGTGACCCAAACAGAACTGATCAATGCGGTAACACTCAACAACCAGCTCGTGCCAGCAGGCTTTTTGGACAATGGCAAAGGGCGGTTCAATCTCAAGGTTCCCGGCCTCATTGAAGATGCTCAGGATGTCTATTCCATTCCCATCAAGCAGAATGGTGAAGGTGTTGTAACACTTGGCGACATTGCCACGATCAAACGAACATTCAAAGATCCGACCACGATCACGCGAGTGAATGGCAATGCGGCCATTACCATCGAGGTGTCAAAAAGGTTGGGCACCAACATCATCGAAAACAACGATGCTGTTCGTCAGGTCGTTCATGACGTCACGAGCGATTGGAATCCTGCGATTAATGTTCGCTTCCTTCTCGATCAGGCCGAGCCGGTCAACGACACATTGGGCTCTCTGGAATCCTCTATCATGACCGCTATCGCACTTGTCATGATGTTGGTGCTGGCGGCACTCGGGTTCCGCTCGGCTTTGATGATCGGCATCGCCATTCCAACATCATTCATGATGGGCTTCCTCATTCTGTCATTGCTTGGCATGACGTTGAACACGATGGTCATGTATGGGCTTGTGCTCACTGTGGGCATGCTGGTGGATGGCGCAATCGTTATCGTTGAATATGCCGATCGTAAGGTCGCCGAGGGCATGCCGAGGCAAGAGGCCTATATCAGGGCTGCCAAGCTCATGTTCTGGCCGATTGCTGCTTCGACCGGAACGACGCTGGCCGCCTTCCTGCCGATGCTGCTTTGGCCAGGCATTATCGGGGAATTCATGAGCTATCTGCCGATTACGGTGATTATCGTGCTTTCCTCGGCTCTTTTGACTGCCATGGTGTTTCTGCCTGTTATTGGCGGCTTTATCGGTAAGCGATCGGCAACACAGGAAGAAATCGACAATGCCAAACACCTGTCTGGCGGCCACCATTTCAACCCCAAGGAAGTTGTCGGTCTAACGGGGGTTTATGCAAGATTTTTGCATATGCTGGTACGCCATCCGGCGGGCAACATCGTTGCCATCGTCGGTGTGATCGTCATCATGTTCGCCATTGTCAGTCCGTTCTTTTTCTTTGGCAAAGAGTTCAAGGCAGAACTGTTCGTCAACGAAGAACCACGCTACGCAATGGTCTATGTTTCGGCACGAGGCAATATGTCCGCGCAGGAAAGCCGGGATATTGTCAAGAATGTTGAAGACGAGATTTTGCAGGTAAAAGGTGTCAAGGATGTTGTCGCTACCTCCGCCCCGTCTGGCACAAGCAGTGGCGGCAACAGTCTGAGCTCAGACAGCAGTCGGCCGTCCGATGCAATCGGCTCGCTTGCTCTGGAACTTTCGGACTTCTGCTGCCGCAGACCGGCTGAGGACATTTTCAGCGAGATACGCGAGCGAACCGGCAAATATCCGGGCATTCTTGTAGCCGTTGCAAAAACAGAGGAAGGCCCTCCAACGGGCAAGGATATCAACCTTGAAATCACATCGAGCAACTATGAGCTTGTTTCCCATATCACAGGCCTCGTCCGCGATCACGTCGATGGTGTTTCCAATCTGGTAGATATCGAAGACGGGCGCCCCCTGCCCGGCATTGAATGGGAACTGAATATCGACCGCGAACAAGCGGGCCGCTACAACGCATCCATTGCCACAGTCGGCTCCATGGTTCAGCTCCTGACCAACGGCGTGATGATCGGCAAATATCGGCCAGATGACTCCGAAGATGAAGTCGACATTCGCGTCCGATTGCCCAAAGAGCAACGCAATCTCGATCATCTGGATGAACTGAAGTTGCCGACAAGCAACGGTCTTGTTCCGATCAGCAATTTTGTGAAGGTGGAAGCACGACAAAAGGTCTCTTCGATCACGCGCAAGGATGGTTTCTATGCCATGAGCGTCAAGGCAACGGTTGATCAAAGCGATGGCACAACAGTCGATGCAAAGGTGCGTGAGATAGATGACTGGATCAAGGCACAGGATTGGCCCAAGGGCGTGACATTCAAATTCCGCGGGGCCGATGAAGACCAGAAGGAATCCGGTCAGTTCCTCGCAAAGGCGGCTGTTGCTGCGCTGTTCATCATGGCGATGATTCTCATCACCCAGTTCAACAGCTTCTATCAGACAGCATTGACGCTGATGACGGTGATCTTCTCCATCTTCGGCGTGCTGCTCGGGATTGTCGTAACAGGTCAAACCTTCTCGATCATCATGACAGGTACAGGCGTTATGGCTTTGGCCGGTATCGTGGTGAACAATGCCATTGTTCTTATAGATACCTATAACCGTTTCCGTTCAGAGAAGGTTGAAGTGGTCGAAGCCGTGATCAAAACGGCGGCTCAGAGAATTCGTCCAATTCTTCTGACGACCATTACCACGATTGCAGGCCTGATCCCCATGGCAACGGGTATCAATCTGGACTTCTTCAATCGCGTGATTGCTGTTGGTTCGATTACAGCGGCCTGGTGGATCCAGCTTTCCACCGCGGTTATCGCCGGACTTGGGTTTTCAACCATCCTGACCCTGATCCTGATCCCGGTGCTGTTGGCCTTTCCGACGGTCACTTTGAAACCGATGTTCGGGTTTATTGCAAGAATGCTGCGGCTGAAACGTTCTCGCCGAGCGGTTCCGGGAGCGGCAGAATAGCAACGCTTCTCAGCATCACGTCAAACTTAAGCAAAAGCCCATCGGTTCTGCCGGTGGGCTTTTTTCAAAAACATATTTAAGATATATCTTGACATGAGACAGGTGACGGACTATTTAAGATATAACTTAGTTATATCGAAAGGAAATCACCATGTATGAACATGAAGAATTTTCTGCACGTCAGGGCGAAGGCCGCGGAAATCGCAGGACAGCCGGTCGACTTTTCGGAAGAGGAAGAGGTCGCCGCAATGGCTTTGGTGCAGACTTTGAACAAAATGAGCAAGAATGCCAGTTTGAGACAGAAGAGACACTAGAAGCTCGTGGCCGTGGGTTTGGGGGCAAACGCAAACAAGAACGCAAACACGTCCATATGGCTGAATGGCTGGCCTCAGGAGGTGGACCGTTCCATCCTCCCTTCAAAGGCGGACGCTTTGGCCGTGGAAACGGAGGCGGTGGAGAAGGTCGCAGACGCGGACGTCTTTTGGCGCAAGGTGATATTCGCACCCTGTGTCTCTGGCTCATCGAACAAACCCCTCGTCATGGTTATGACGTCATCAAGGAAATTGAAGCTCTGACCAATGGTTTCTACGCACCGAGCCCCGGAGTCGTTTACCCGACCCTCACCTATCTGGAAGAGGCTAACTACACCGAGGTGCAGAGCGAAAACAACAAGAAGCAATATGCCATTACAGCCGAAGGCACCCAGTATCTCAACGAAAACAGAGAACAGGCCGAGCGCATTATCGACTATCTGAAAGGTCTTGGTGAACGCGCCAAAAAGGCAGAAAAAGAAGCGGCTTCTCTTGAGACAGATCTACCAAGAAGCGTAGAAGCGGCATTTTTGAATCTGAAAGAAATCGCGGCAGAAAAGATCAAAAACGATCCTTCAGCTTCCACGCAAATCGTGCAAAAGCTCCTGAGCTTGGCTGACGAACTTTAAAATCAGAGAAACCGGCTCCCTGAGCCGTTTTTCAAAGCGACTATTTTGATGGCCCTGTTTCCTGCTTTTGCAAGGGAACGGGGCCATTGCTTTTGTGTCTAGCCACGATTTTCGTCAGTATCTTCGCTCACGAGCTGATCTGCGACCAGATCTTCCTCAGGCAACTGGCTATCATGTTGATGCCATGACCTGCGCGCGAAAGGTATAGATAGCAGATAAAGCACGACAAGCACCGTCATCGTGATCCACGGATAGGAAAAGAGGATGGCGACAGTGGCAACGACACCCAAGATGAGGGGCAACACATTGGCTCGAGGAATGCGCAATCCCACCGTCTTGCCCGAATAGGTCGGCACCGTTGAAACAACAAGCATCGCGATGATCAGGGTATAGATCAGCACGACAGGCGCGGCCAAATCGGTGTGTGGCAAGCCAGACAATTCCAAATAGATTGGCGCCAGAACTGACAGAGCTCCGGCAGGAGCCGGAACACCAACAAAGAAGTTCTTCTTCCATGATGGCTGACTACGATCGTCCAACGCGACATTGAAACGGGCCAGACGCAAAACCATCGCGATGGCGAACAGCAAAGAGCCGATCCAGCCGATGGATTGAAAAGCGTGCAATATCCAGACATGCAAAATAAGGGCCGGAGCGACACCGAAATTGACGAAATCGGTCAGTGAATCCAACTCTGCACCAAAGCGCGATGTGCCCTTGAGCATGCGGGCCACGCGCCCATCGATGCCATCAAGAAAGGCAGCCGCAGCAATGGAAACCAACGCTGTTTCAAAACGTCCGTCAATTGCCATACGTATACCGGTGAGACCGGCACATAAGGCCATGAGCGTTACCAGATTGGGGGCGATCAGGCGAAATGGCACGGCCTTGAAACGTTGTTTGGGGCTGCTCTCGTCCGGATCAAAAGATTGAAACGGATTGTTTATGCCATGATCCGGATCTTCTACCATTTTCGGTTTATGCCTTGTTGTTTATCTTTACGCTCAATATCTGACGCTTAAAACGCTATCTTGTTTGGGCTCATTGTTCCCGATGAGCGCCAATATCGGCTTGAGGCCCTTCCATATTCGCCAGAATGGATTCACCTGCAATCATGGTTTGACCTTCCACGACGCTAGGCACAATGTGCGCTGGCAAATAGACGTCTACCCTGCTGCCAAACCGGATGAGGCCAAAGCGTTCGCCGACTGGCAGTTCTTCACCATCTTCGGACCAGCAGACGATGCGCCTTGCAACAAGGCCTGCAATCTGCGTCACACCAACAAGACCATAGTCCGTGTCGAGCAAAAGGCTGTTGCGCTCGTTGTCTTCACTGGCCTTGTCCAGTTCTGCATTGAGAAACTTACCGGGCTTATAGGCCACCTTCAACACCTTGCCGTTGATAGGAGCGCGGTTCACATGAACGTTGAAGACATTCATGAAAACAGATACGCGCATCATGGGCTCGTTGCTAAGGCCAAGCTCCTTTGGCGGGATTGCGAGGCCTACGCCGGAGACGATACCGTCGGCCGGAGAGATGACAAGACCCTTTTTAAGAGGCGTTACGCGCGCCGGATCACGGAAGAAATAGCAGCACCAGAGCGTGAGAAAAAGACCAATCCAGAATAGAGCGGAGACGAACCAGCCCAGAATGACCGTGGCCACAGCAAATATGGCAATGAATTTATGTCCTTCGGGATGAATGGGAACCACGCTCTTGCGAATGGAATCAATGATTGTCACTGGTTTCTACCTTTCTTCCCAACGATACGTGCATCCTAGATTGGATTGATGCCAGGGGCCAGGACCGATAAAGGATGCGTATCAATACTAAGCGAAAATCGCTCGATTTGAAGACAGCTTTTAACGTACCTTTTCAGCTACGCCAAGCCACCATACACATTCTGCGCAAGTTCCTGACGATAAACCATGGTTTAAGATGCGTTTTGGGGCCAATCACTCGTCGCCAGATGCAATTTGTTCCATGCTCACAATAGTCGCCCCGCTGATTGATACATGATGATCGATCAGGTTTTCCTGCTGCACAGTGAGTTTGACACTGCGCGGATATAGGGGAGCGGCTCTATCGTTAAGTATCGGGATGTGCCAACCATCCGTCTCTTCGACAAAACGCTTAACACCAGATTCGCCGAATTTATCCAGAAATCCTTGCAACACCGCATCGATATAGGACTGCAATATAGGGAAATGGATGTCCGAAGCGTTATTCAAAGCTGGCTGGCCGACATAAATATAAGACTGCACAAGATCACTGAGCGGCTGCTCGCTTTGCATATCCTCTGCTTTGATGGATACCCGCGAATAATGGGCTTCGCGCAAATCCACTTCCGGCAAATGGTCCTTGCGATCAAAAACCAGTAATCCGTCACAAAAGGCATCGGCGCTGGGCGTTACCGACAAGGCAACTGCGCCGAGCAATCCCATGGATTTTCTTTGCGGGCTTGCATCCCAGATTGACCAATGGCGACGATATCCCCTAAGGCGGACCGCTATGCCAAAGCTGTCTTCATTTCTTGTTTTGTCATTGACGAGAGAGCCATAACCAAAATACGCCACCCATTCATCAGGTGCCGCGAGAACATCTTCCAATTTCACAATAATTTCCATTTCAGGATAATGATAAAGGTGCGCTTGCCCTTGTCTGTCAAACAGGATTTCAAGCCTTAAAGCCTCTGCTGCATCCAGATTTTCAAGAGATCGAGCTTTAAAACCGGATCATATTTGACAGAGCGCTCGATTTCAACAAAACCCTGTTTCAAATAAAAGGAAATAGCCCTTTGATTTTGTTCCCAGACTTCCAGATTAAGGATATTGATGCCCTCGGCTTTTAATGCGCCGCGAACCGCATCAATCAGGGTCGATGCGACACCCTTTCCCTGCCAATCTGGATGAACCCAAAGGTCCGAGAGATAACTCTCACTGATCTGATAGCCGCAAAAACCCGCGATTTCCCCGCCAACATCGGCGATTAGAAGCGGCTCGCCCCTAACTTCATTTTTCAAAGATGAAATAAGATAGAGACGAAATGCCGCCTCCAACTCGAATAATTGCTGCTCGGAAAAATCGGGCAAGCAGACACCGATGGTGCTAGCCCAAGAGCGGAGGCCGCAAACCGTTGCAGGGTCTATATCCTCAGGCCTGATAGAGCGAAGAGTAAACGCCGCTGGGCGTTGCCCTCGCGCCGTGCTTTCTTCTTCGCTCTTGCTTGTCAGCGTCGCCATCACGGGTCTCAGCGCTATTTGCGGATCCGTTTGGATGGCTCTTTCATGGTCACCAGTTCTTCCGCAGCCGTAGGGTGGACAGCAACGGTTGCGTCGAAGTCTGCCTTTGTTGCCCCCATCTTGACTGCAATACCAAGCAATTGGGACATCTCTCCGGCATCCGGACCGAGAATGTGGCAGCCCACCACTTTGTTCGTATCTGCTGCGACGATAATTTTCATGAGCATTTTTTCGTCATTGCCAGCCAGCGTATTCTTCATTGGCCGGAATTTGGCCATATAGATATCGAGATTACCAAAGGCTGCAACCGCTTCCACCTCGGTCATTCCCACTGTACCGATCTCTGGCTGAGTGAAAACAGCGGTGGCGATATTGCTATAATCCATGGTTGTCGGATTGTCGTTGAACAGCGTTTCAGCCAGTGCCGCGCCTTCACGGATGGCAACAGGGGTAAGATTCACGCGATCGGTTACATCGCCCACCGCAAAAATATGATCGACGTTGGTACGGTTATATTCATCGACCTTGATGGCTCCATTCTTTGCCAGCGCAACACCAACGGTATCAAGCCCCAGCCCCGTCGTATAAGGCGAGCGTCCGATGGCACAAAGAACCTGATCGGCCTCAAGGGTGCGTCCCGCTATGGTCTTTACCGTTAGGCCACTGTCGGTTCTGTCCAGTGAAGCAAGGTTGTCCTGCGTTATGATGCGAATACCGGCATTTTCCATTTCTTCGTGCAGAGTGGCCCGGATATCATCGTCAAAGCCTCTTAGGATTTCCTCACCGCGGTAAAGAACCGTAGTTTCAGCACCCAGACCATTAAAGATGCATGCGAACTCAAGGGCAATATAGCCTGCGCCAACCACAACAACACGTTTTGGCATCTCTTCAAGATTGAACACTTCATTGGACGTAATGAGGTTCTCCACACCGGGAAGATCCTGCGGCATGTTTGGTCGGCCGCCGGTGGCAACGAGAATATATTTTGCCGTTACATGGCGTTCTTCGCCTGCGAGCCAAATCCGGTGCGGAGCCTGAATTTCGGCACGGGACTGGATGATTTCCACATCGTGGCGTTCAAGATTCTTGATGTAAAGACCATTGAGGCGAGAGATCTCCGCATCCTTGCGCTCTATGAGGGTTTTCCAGTCGAAGGATGTCTCTCCAACTGTCCATCCAAAACCAGCAGCATCCTTGAAGTCGTGAGCAAATTTTGAAGCATAAACCATCAGCTTTTTGGGAACGCAGCCGCGAATGACACAGGTGCCCCCTACCCGATATTCCTCGGCAACGGCAACTTTGGCCCCATGAGTAGCGGCCATGCGAGCTGCCCTTACGCCGCCGGAACCTGCGCCAATCACAAACAAATCATAGTCAAATTCACTCATTTTCATGCCTCATAAAACTGTTTTACCCGCGCAGACTTCAAATCTGACCCAAGCGCCTTGATCGGGACCATCTGTATTGTTTGATATCAACATAAGCAGGAGGTTCGCGATTGGAAGAGCATGCACCAATTATTTCGCAAAATTCGCAGATAGATGAGTAAAAAACCACAAAACGCATCACATCGCGCACCACGTGCCTGCAAAATAAAAGGCACGCAGCCAGCCAGCCCCGTGCCTTTTATCAAACAAACTTGAGATAACCTATTCTCACTATTCCGAGAATTTATATCCCTTCTTGTTGAGTTCTTCTTTCGCGGTCTTGACGATGACATTCGTCATGATGGCGGTAAATTCTTGCAGGCCACGGATTGATTCACCCATGATACGCGGCTGATAGTTCGCAAATTTCTGACCCGTTGGGGTCTTGAAAAAGGCAAGAATTTCCCTCAGCTCATCTTCCTTGAGATAGCGCGTCCAGGCAAGTGCGACGGATCTGGCGAGATCGCCATTGTCTTCCTTGTATTTGGTCGTAATCTCATCAACAGAGGCAATGATGTCTTTCTGTGCAGAAGGATTCTCTCTGATCAGCCATTTCTTGGCATTCAGCGCAATCCCTTTGAGCGTTTCTTCATAGTTAGGCAGCGTGCCGGATTGCTTCACAACCTCTACAGCAGCCTCCATGTGAGTATCAACTGGCAGAGCTTGCTCCGCCTTGGAATTTTCAGCCTTTGCGTTGGCATCTTGAGCCAAAGCCGACGCAGACATGCCAGCGCAAAGAACAGCAGCAGAGAGCATGGTAGCAAGGGCGGATTTTTTCATGTTTCAGTCCTTTTGCGAAAATCCTATGATTTAAAACTGTCGGTGTGCCTTAGCAGGCGGGCTCGATGATAGAAACCCCGTCCTCTCCGGCGACAACTGCTTTGGAGGCGATGCCAATGAACAAACCGGTTTCCACAACGCCCGGTATCGCCCTCAATGCCATATCCAGACCCTCTACATCTGAAATACGGCCAAATGTTGCATCGATGATATAATGCTTTCCGTCGGTCACAAAATTAGTTCCATCGGCTGCCTTTCGCTGAACAAGAGCGCCCTGCATGCCATATTTTGCACAAACCTTTTGCAACGCAATCATGGTAGAACCCAGACCAAAAGGCATGACCTCGATTGGCAGCGGGAAAGCTCCAAGAGCGTCGACAAGCTTGGTTTTATCAGCGATGACGATCATGTTCGAGGATGCGGTCGCCACGATCTTTTCCCGGAGCAAAGCTCCACCACCACCTTTGATAAGGCGCATCTGCGGGTCAATTTCATCGGCACCATCTACAGTCAGATCAAGCTCTGGCGTTTCTTCGAGCGTTGTCAGCGGAACACCGTTCTTTTTGCACAACTCGGCTGTTCGCTCAGAGGTGGGCACGCCGATGACAGTCATGCCAGCGGCCACTTTCTCGCCGAGCAACTCAACAAAATGAAGCGCTGTGGAACCTGTTCCAATTCCGAGTTTCATACCATCTTCAACAAATTCCAGTGCGGCCGCTGCGGCCTGTCTTTTCAGCTGTTCACTCATAATCGTTCAATCTTGTCTGTAAGGTCTTTCGGACTAAAGCATTCCGTTGGTTCTGCGCCGCCATCTGGACGGTAAAAATCAGCGAGCGAGTTAATTTGTAGCAGAGACACAACCGTACAAGTACGAGTAGTTCTCTCTTCCATGTCGCTCATATCACGCAACAGGCCCAACGCCAAGTGTTCAAAGGGTCTCCAGGCCCTGTCATGAATCCGTTTAGCATTTATTCTAGTCTGTCACATACTAAATAATATAGGCTGATTCGACAGGTCAGCTTTTGCACGCTATGGCCAAATTGCCATATTTTGCATTACACTCAGTGTGCTTGAGCTAGAAGACCGTTTTATGGATTTTTGTAAATGACCATTGGCCCATTTTCTTGTGTTCTTTTCGATCTGGACGGTACGCTGGTTGACACTGCGCCTGATCTCACAGGTGCCCTCAATCACGTTCTCGCGCTCAATAACCTTGAGCCCTTTTCCGTTGAAAAAGTCAGGAACACTGTTGG
The DNA here is from genome assembly GCF_963664735.1 of uncultured Cohaesibacter sp. Lineage (NCBI taxonomy): Bacteria > Pseudomonadati > Pseudomonadota > Alphaproteobacteria > Hyphomicrobiales > Cohaesibacteraceae > Cohaesibacter > uncultured Cohaesibacter sp. The sequence continues at coordinate 1,277,197 of NZ_OY761553.1, forward strand.
GTTCGGTGCCAGAATTACGATCGAGCGCAGCTTTGCTCATTACGGCCAATCAATTGAAGGCGACGCTCTCGATATCGCTCACGCTCAGTTTCTTGCCCATTATAGTGAGAATATTTGCAAAGACAGTCGGCTTTTTCCCGGTGTTGACGATGTGTTGAACCGTTTTAGAGCTGCCAGTGTTCAGATGGCCGTTTGCACCAACAAGACAGAGCATCTATCGATTGATCTGCTAGATCAGATTGGCGTCCGGCCTTTGTTTGATACGATATGTGGCTCAGACACTGTCCCAAACAAGAAGCCGCACCCTGACCACATTTACTCCGCAGTCAATCGTGCTGGCGGCACGTGCGAGACAGCCATCATGATTGGAGACAGTCAGGCAGATGTCCTGTCAGCACGCGCAGCAGGCCTGCCGGTTATCGTCATGAGCTATGGCTACACATCGATCCCGTCAGAAGATCTGGGAGCTGATCTGGTACTCGACGATTTCTCCGATATTCCCGATGTCCTGGCCAACTGGGAATTGCAACCGCAAACAGATTAGGTGCAGCGCTTCATCAGACAGTCTGCATCGCTTCGACTGCCGCGATGATTTGCCCTTTCACATTATTGATGTGGCTCGATAAAATCCGGCCCGCCAGATGAATATCTTTCATGTGCGCGGCGTCAATCATGGCCTGATGCTCTCGATGGGCCCGAGCCAGCGCATCACTGGAAAGCGACAAATGAAGGCGCACATACCTGTCCGCATTGTCGTGCACTCTTTTGATGATCTTGATTGTCGTCGGCTTTTCCGCAGAACGGTAAAGAGCTTCGTGGAATTGCCAGTTGAGAGGCCCCCACTCCTTCAGCGGTGCCCTGCGCATATCCTCAAGCAATGCCTGCGCTTCTTCGAAATCCTCTTTTGTGATCGACGGAATTGCATGCTCAAACAGCCACACTTCTAGCATTGTTCTGATTTCAAAAAGCTCTTCAATCTCGGACGGCTTCAGCCGCGTGACTTCTGCCCCCTTGTGCGAAACAAGCGTAATCAGTCCTTCAGCCTCTAGCAGTCGCAGCGCCTCGCGGACAGGAATTCGGCTAACACCAAGTTCATGAGCCACGGCTTCCTGACGAACCTGCTCTCCTTCTTTCAATTGGCCATTCAGAATTCGATTACGCAGTTCATCTGCGACAATATTCGTCGTCGTTCTTCTTTTGATTTGGGGCATTTGGCGTTTTCCAAATAGTCTTCACGGTTTATTGCGGGGTACCGTGTGTCAGTTTGTTTCATTGAAAAAACGCTATCATGAAAAAATCAAATAGGTCGAGAACAAATGATATAAAATATCCATTTTTAAATACTGCTTTTCTCGACCTCCCGAGAATTGCCCCAATGGGATGCAGATCACTGCTCAATTCTCGGGATTTTGCCTAATTTTCAGCTATCTAGAAAATCATCCTGTATAAGGGTCCCAACATCACTCCGGCGCGATCATTTTTTCCGGACGAACCCAGGCGTCATAATCTTGAGCCGAAACAAAGCCCAGATTAACCGCCTCCTCTTTGAGGGTGGTTCCATTCTTATGAGCGGTTTTGGCAATTTTTGTTGCGTTGTCATAGCCGATGTGCGGTGCAAGGGCCGTCACCAGCATGAGTGAACGTTGCATCAAAGCATTGATCTGCTCTTCGTTTGCCTTGATACCAACCACGCATTTGTCCGTGAAACTGTGCGCCACATCGGTGAGCAGCCTGATGGACTGAATGGTGTTATAGGCAATGATCGGCTTGAACACATTCAACTCGAAATGCCCTTGCGAGCCAGCCATTGAAACGGCAGCATTGTTGCCCATGACTTGAGTGCAGACCATTGTCATGGCCTCGCATTGGGTCGGGTTGACCTTGCCGGGCATGATGGAAGAACCGGGCTCATTTTCTGGCAGAGAAATCTCGCCAAGGCCGGAACGTGGACCGGAACCAAGCAGACGAATGTCGCTTGCGATTTTGAAGAGGCTTACCGCCAGACTGTTCAGCATGCCATGCGCTTCTACCATGGCGTCGTGGGTTGCCAAGGCTTCAAACTTGTTTGGAGCAGAAATGAACGGCAAACCAGTGTATGAGGCCACTTCTTCTGCGAATTTATCGGCAAAGCCGATTTTGGCATTAAGACCCGTTCCGACAGCGGTTCCCCCTTGCGCAAGGGCATAAAGCGCAGGCAAAGCACTCGATACTCGACGAATGCCGTTTTCGACCATTGCTGTATAGCCGGAAAATTCCTGTCCCAAAGTCAACGGCGTGGCATCCTGCAAGTGAGTTCGCCCGATCTTGATGATGTCCTTGAAGCTCTCGGACTTTTCGGCCAAAGCGGCCTGAAGCTTTTCAAGCGCCGGAACCAAGCTATTCTTGATCTCTTCTGCGGCTGCAATATGCATCGCCGTCGGGAAAGTATCGTTTGAGGACTGGCTACGGTTGCAGTGGTCATTGGGATGAACAGGCTTCTTGGATCCCAATTCACCGCCAAGCAGCTCAATGGCCCGGTTCGAGATTACCTCATTGGCATTCATGTTTGACTGGGTGCCCGAGCCTGTCTGCCAGACAGAAAGAGGAAAATGGTCGTTCAGTTTACCTTCAGCCACTTCAGAGGCTGCGCTTATGATTGCATTTCCGATTTCAGGTTCGATATTGTCGAGCGCCAGATTGGCGCGAGCCGCAGATAGCTTGATAATGCCGAGTGCCCGGATGATTGGTGCGGGCATTGTTTCCTGACCGATTGGGAAATTTATCAAAGACCGCGCTGTTTGGGCTCCATAATATTTATCTGAAGGGACTTCCAACGGACCAAACGAATCTGTTTCCACGCGCATTTTGCTCATAATTCTCTCCCGTCCTTGAAATTGGACACTGGTGTTTGCCGGTAAAAAGCCTTCACGCCTTTACCGCTTCAAAATTCTTTCGACGCTATCTGGTGGTCCAGTCAAAAGAGGTAGGTCCGTTATTAAATTTGATATCTCAAATCGCGACGTCAAGTGTTTGCGTGATCTTTCATTTGGAAAGTACAAAAAAAGGCCACCTGCGAGGAGATGACCTTATCGTTTGCAAATCAGTTCTGCTGACTTTTAGGTTAGCTGCAAGCTGCCCTTTGCACCCATCAGCATCGGAATAACTTCTTCTGCGCTGATCACCTGCATGCGTTCGTCGATTTCCTCCTCGGAAACCCCATTGTGAATCATACAGGCTTTGCAAACAAGAATCTGACCGCCCTGTTTGAAGAATTCTTCTTGCAATGGAAGAGCTGGTTGGAACGGAGCCCCAATATCAATCCCTTCCAATGCACCCTTTTTGGCTAAATGCACTGCATCCACCATCAACATGATCGTTGCGCTGTGGCCTTGGGCAAGGGCCTGAACACCCATTGTATAGGCGACGGTTACCTTGTTTGGATCATCTGCATTACTAAAGAGCGTGCTAACATAATCAGTCTGCTTGACCATCGATTTGTCCTTGTAAATATCTGAAATGCCGATTTTCGTTTAACAGCGACCAAAAAATGCGTTCTGTTAAATCTGGTATATTATTTATTTCTTACATTCGAATATTTCAAGAAAACAAATTGCCACAGTCCCAAAAGCTCGCAGCAAGCGGGGCGGACTTTTCACTCCGATTTTTTAATTTTTTTATCCGCCACGTCAGAAATGCACAAAATTTGGGATCGGCTTTACCATAAGAAGGACTTGAATTTAAACGCAAAGCCCGTCACGAATGGCTCTACCGGATTCTCCTTTGCACAGGCGTGACACCAATCAATGACAGGCCACACCAATGATGCAATCAGATCACCATATAACTTGAGTCTGGCGGGACCACCGTCATCGGAACTGCAACCAAGGACCGAAAATGAGCACTAATGGATATAAGCTCTTTCCCATGGGAAAGGATGAGACCCCTTATCGCAAATTGACCTCTGACTATGTGTCTGTTGAGTCTTTCAAGGGCAAAGATGTTCTTGTGGTGGAAGAAGAAGGCATCCGCCTTTTGTGCGAACAGGCATTTATTGATATTTCACACCTTCTGCGCCCAGCACATCTGGCTCAGCTGAAGAAAATTCTGGAAGACGAAGAAGCAACCCAGAATGACAAATTCGTTGCACTGGACCTTCTCAAAAACGCAAACATCGCGTCTGCTGGCGTTCTTCCAATGTGTCAGGACACCGGCACCGGCATTGTCGTTGGCAAAAAAGGCAAGAATGTCTGGATTGAAGGCGACGAAGAAGGCGCTCTGAGCCAAGGCGTTTTTGATGCATATAACAAGAAGAACCTGCGCTACAGCCAGCTTGCTCCTCTGACCATGTATGAGGAAAAGAACACAGCAAACAACCTGCCAGCTCAGATCGACATTTTCTCCGAAGGCGAAGATGCCTACAAGTTCCTGTTCATGGCAAAAGGTGGCGGCTCTGCAAACAAGACCTTCCTTTATCAAGGCACGCCTTCCCTGTTGACCAAAGACCGTCTTCTTGCTTTCCTCGAAGAAAAAATCAAGACCCTTGGCACGGCTGCTTGCCCTCCATATCACCTTGCCATCACCATTGGCGGCCTTTCTGCCGAACTGAACCTGAAGACGACCAAATTGGCTTCCGCTCACTATTATGATGAGTTGCCAACCGAAGGTTCCGAGATGGCGAACGCCTTCCGTGACGTTGAAATGGAGCAGGAAATCCTCAAACTCGCTCAAGGCACCAGCATTGGCGCCCAGTTCGGCGGCAAGTATTTCTGCCACGATGTTCGCGTTATTCGCCTGCCTCGCCATGGCGCCTCCTTGCCGATTTCTATCGGTGTATCCTGTTCCGCAGACCGTCAGTGCAAAGGCAAGATCACCAAAGACGGTATTTTCCTGGAAGAGCTGGAAACCAACCCAGCACAGTATCTGCCAGAAATTGACGAAGAAGGGCTCGGCGGTGACGTGGTCAAGATTGACCTGAACCAGCCAATGGCCGAGCAGCTCGCCGTTTTGACCAAATATCCGGTCAAGACCCGCCTGTCTCTCTCTGGTCCGCTTATTGTTGCCCGTGACCTGGCTCATGCCAAGATTCGTGCGCGCCTTGAAGCTGGCGAACCTATGCCAGACTATCTCAAGAACCATCCGGTTTATTATGCAGGCCCGGCCAAGACCCCGTCCAACTATGCATCTGGCTCCTTCGGCCCAACCACAGCAGGCCGTATGGACAGCTTCGTGGATCAGTTCCAGTCATTTGGAGGTTCCATGATCATGCTCGCCAAAGGCAACCGCTCTCAGGCTGTTACCAATGCATGTAAAGAGCATGGCGGTTTCTATCTTGGTTCTATCGGCGGCGCAGCTGCTCGCCTGGCACAAGATTGCATCAAGAAAGTCGAATGCATCGAATATCCAGAACTTGGAATGGAAGCCGTTTGGCGCATTGAAGTTGAAGACTTCCCAGCATTCATCATCGTTGATGACAAAGGCAACGACTTCTTTGAAGAACTCAATCTTGGCCACTAATTTGAGCTAAGCTCTGCCTTGTATCTGACAAAATTGGGGCCCGATATTTTTCGGGCCCTTTTATTCTTGAGATTGACTAAACATATTCTGGTCATATATAATTAAAATACTAGATTTCATATAGTTATAAAAATATTTTAACGCATTGCATTAAGTTTGGTCTGATAACGACTTCACCACCCAATTTTCAAGACTTTCAATGGGCCCAAAAATTCAACACAATTTTGGTTAATCGAATCATTTATCGCCTCATCCTCATTTTGCCAGCAAACACAATCGCTACCCGTGATAGTAAAAACCCGTCACGCTAATCCATTTACATCCCAAGGTAGTGTTTCCAAATGTGTATGTTGCAAAAGCACAACAAGTATGAGCGTCATTCCCAAAAAAACGAATTTGTGATCGCATCATTTCTTAAAAGGACTTGCGTAGTTACGACATATTTAGAAAATAGCCGTAACGCTGCAATGGCGAAATTTAAATCCGGCTTTGCTAACACCGGAACAGCACGCAAATGCTGTGTACGCGGGGCCTGACAATTAATTGAATTCGGGACAAACTAATGCAAAAACTGCTCACTCTTGGCGCCAGTCTGCTTATCGGCCTTGCCGTTACAGTCACCACAGCCAATGCATCAAAATATTTTGATCCAGATACTCGTACCTGGAAAGACGTCAACGGCTATGCTCACGGCGGCAAATCCCCGATTAAACGCAAGACCGTTACCTATTCCGGTCCATTCGCGAAATCGGCACAAGGCACGATCGTAATCAATACCAAAGAGCGCCGCCTTTATTATTTAATGGGTGATGGCAAGGCCATGAAATATGGCATCGGCGTCGGTCGTCCCGGTTTTCAGTGGACAGGCAACCATCGCGTAACCCGCAAGGCTGAATGGCCGGGCTGGACCCCTCCACCGGCAATGCGCAAGCGTGTTCCAAACCTGCCTGCATATATGGAAGGTGGACCGAACAACCCACTTGGTGCCCGTGCCATGTATATTGGCTCCACAATCTATCGCATTCATGGCTCCAACGAGCCTTGGAGCATTGGGCAGGCAGTTTCTTCAGGCTGCATTCGTCTGGCCAACGAGGACGTTATCGATCTTTATGAACGCGTAAAGGTTGGTGCTCAGGTCCACGTTATTCAGGCAAACCAGAAATAGGCCTGATCTATTTACTGTTTCGAAAGCCGGCTCTCATCAAGCCGGCTTTTTTATTGGCTCTGACAAAGCAGGATGATCGTGCAGAACAGCAGTCTCAAACATCAATCGCGAGAAAGCCCCTGCTGCTCCAGTTCTTTTAGATAACCCGCCCAAATATCTGCCTTGTTTTCTCCTGATTGTTTGAAATAGTCCCAAGTGAAATAGCCGGAGCTATGACGGTCGGTAAAATGAAGCCGAACGGCATAGTTTCCAACTGGCTCCACCTTCATGATTTCGACATTACGCTTGCCACCTACCGTCTTCTTTTCGCTGGGATTGTGCCCCTGCACTTCTGCGCTGGGCGAGGTAACACGCAGAAACTCTGCGGAGAATTCATAAGCGCTGCCATCGTCAAACGCCACTTTGAGCGCGCTTTTGTCCTTATTCAGGCGTATTTCTGTGGGCCATGCATTTGCCATTTGAGGCACCCTTTTGTCATTTACTAAAATGGATCCCGGTATCTACCAGACTTAGGAGGCGCTTTGGCTTGCGTCAATATGATGAATTCATCCCGTTCACGCTGGGCCACACCAATTGTAGAATTTCTCAATTGTATGTGATGCCATTTGAATGTCCGGATTTTCAGTCATTCTTTGATTGACTCCAAACGGGGACTTAGTGAAAACTCTGACACGTTAAAGATGGGTATGTCGTTCATAAATTAGTTTTGGAAATTTCTATGCAAATCAGCACATCGAACCACAATCAGACTGCGTCCTTGGTCGACCCATTTGGTCGTTCCATCTCCTATTTGCGCCTCTCGGTTACGGATCGTTGTGATTTTCGCTGTGTCTATTGTATGGCCGAGAATATGCATTTTCTGCCAAAAGCCGAGATACTAACCCTTGAAGAACTCGATCGCCTTTCAACCCTTTTCATTGAACAGGGCGTGCGGCGGCTCAGACTGACCGGTGGAGAGCCTTTGGTGCGCAAAGGCATCATGACCCTCATATCTTCGCTTTCCAGACATCTGGACAGCGGCGCACTCGACGAATTGACCCTGACGACAAACGGCTCCCAGCTTTCCCGCTTTGCTGCGGATTTGGCATCCGCTGGCGTTCGCCGGATCAACATTTCTCTGGACACGCTCAAGGAGAATCGTTTTCGTTCAATTACGCGATGGGGACGCTTTGCCCAAGTGCTTGATGGCATTGAATCTGCTCTGTCACATGGCTTGAAAATCAAGCTCAATGTCGTAGCACTCCGTGGTGTGAACGAAGACGAATATGACGACATGATCCGCTTTTGTCACGAGCGGGGCATGGACCTGACTTTCATCGAGACCATGCCACTGGGCGAGATCGATCATGATCGCACAGACATGTATCTGCCTCTTACTGACGTGAAGAAAGCGCTGGAACAAAGCTGGCCCCTTTCGCCCTCAACGCACAAGACCGGCGGCCCGGCCCGTTATTTCACGGTAAATGAAACCGGCGGACGCATTGGTTTCATCACGCCGCTCAGCCACAATTTTTGTGAGAGCTGTAACCGTGTCAGGATAACTTGCACCGGCAAACTCTATATGTGTCTGGGGCAGGAAGATGAAGCGGATCTCAGAAGTGCCTTGCGATCTTCTGAGGCGAATGCCACCCTTTTACGAGCTATACAGAACGCGATCGCGCGAAAGCCAAAGGGGCATGATTTTGTAATTGACAGAGACCATAATCGTCCGTCTATTGGCAGATATATGTCCGTCACCGGTGGCTAGATGTTGGCGAGAGCTTTTTTGCGCACCTAACCGCTAACCGGTATCCTTCTAAAAGGTCTTTTTTATGGCTCTCAGTCCTAACGGCAAATCAGCTGGCCGCGATAATGTGTCCCCTTCTGCTGACAAGGGAAACCTTTATGGCATCATGGTCATGCAGATTTCGGTCTTTAGCTTTGGCACCAACGACGTGTTCAACAAGCTCGTGGGCGATGGTCTCGCAACTGGACAAATGATTTTCTTTCGCGGAATTTGCGCAACCGTGCTGGTTTTGCTGCTCTGCGTAATGTTGCGGCAATTGAAATATCTCAATCAGAGCCTTAACCCCATCCTGCTCGTCAGGGGCATGTGCGAAACCCTCTCGGCGATTGGTTGTCTGATGGCGATCAAATATCTGCCTTTTGCCAATGTCTATGCAATTCTGCAAGCCATTCCATTGGCGACCACTGCAGCAGCGGCCTTACTTCTTGGAGAACAGGTTGGTCCGCGCAGGTGGATCGCCGTTCTCATCGGGTTTGTGGGTGTTTTGGCGATTGTGCGACCGGGTCTCGATGGCTTCAACTTCTATTCCCTGTTCGCGGTTGCTGCGGTTATCTTCGCGGCGGCAAGAGACCTTGTGACACGCAAGATCCGGTCAGACATTTCCCTGTGGGTCGTTACGCTCACGACGATGGTCGTTTCTACCATTGGCGGCGGCATTCTCTCACTGGTGCAAGTCTCGGTTACCGGGGATCAAGGTTGGTTGCCCCTATCCTCTCAGAATCTCCTGTTCCTGGCTGGCGCAGCGCTGTTTCTCACCCTCGGACAATTTTATGTTTCCATTGCCATGCAAAATGGTGAAGTGTCCGTCGTCTCCTCCTTCCGTTATGTCTCCATGCCGATCGCGCTGATCTATGGATATTTAATCTGGCATGAGGTTCCGGACATGCTAACCTGGTTCGGCATTTTTCTCATTCTGGTGTCTGGCATCTACACGATTTACAGAGAGCGCAAAGTCGCACTGTTGCAAAAGCAGGGTAAAAGAGACGGAGACCCGACAGAATTACCAGCGGCACGCACCGGTTTTGAATGAGTGGACTGGTTTGGCGAAGTCGCCTAACCGCTGAAGACACATCTAGACAAGATCAATTTAAAAAGCTCTCCCCTCTTATGCCGGAAGGGAGAGCTTTTTATCATTCCATAACAATGGATGGAGCAGATCTTGATACACTGGCTATATTTTGCATCATAGCATGGGCGATCTGCAGATATATTGCCGTATGATCACTCTCAGGCTCGGAAACGACAATAGGGTCGCCCGCGTCGGAACCCTCACGAATATCCATATGCAGCGGAATTTCGCCAATGAACGGAATGCCGATTTCGGCTGCGGTTTCGCGCGCTCCACCATGGCCAAAGATATCGTGACGAGAGCCGCATGTCGGACAAGTGAAGTAGCTCATATTTTCCACCAATCCGAGGATGGGTATCTCGACTTTGCGGAACATCGCAATGCCCTTGCGTGCATCAATAAGGGCCAAATCCTGCGGGGTGGAAACGATAACCGAGCCTGTCAGCGGCACTTGCTGGGCCATTGTCAGCTGAATGTCGCCGGTTCCCGGAGGCATGTCGACCACCAAAACATCCAGTTCCCCTTCTACATCCCAGTTCACATCACGGATCATCTGAGTGAGGGCAGAAACAGCCATGGGGCCACGCCACACCATTGGCGTATCAGGGTCGACCAGCAATCCGATGGACATGGCCATCAGCCCGTAAGCCTTGATCGGGTTCATGCGTCGTGAATTGGCAACTGCTGTTGGCCGTTCTGTGATTTTGAGCAGACGCGGAATGGATGGGCCATAAACGTCGGCGTCCAGAATACCGACTTTCAAACCATTGGCCTGAAGTGCCAGAGCCAGATTGACCGCAGTGGTTGATTTACCGACGCCGCCTTTGGCTGAGGACACAGCAATGATCTGCTTGACCCCGGAGATTTCAATCTGGCTTGGCCCTTTGGCGTGAGGTTGATTGGTTTTTGTAGGCTGGCTTTGTGGAGCAGCCCCTTTTGGGGCCGCTGCAGGAGGCTCCTGCTGCGAAGCCGGTTGCTTCTCAGCGGTTAAGACCACCATGGCCTTCTCGACACCTTCCAGAGAAAGTACGACATCTTCAGCCTGTTCCCGCAATTGCTCAAATGACTGCGCCTTTTCTGCAGGCACAGAGATGGAAAATACCACCGAGCTGTCTTTGACGATGATATCTGAAACCATTCCCGCCGAGACAATGTCCTTCTCTTCAGGGCTTGGCTTCAATCCTCTCAGAACTTGCAAAATCTTTTCTTCAGTCAAAGATTGCTCATTTTTATTTTTCCAAAACACAACGCACCATTTCACTTGGTTTGAAATCAATCATATGTCTAATAGCTGTAACTCTTTGCGCTTCACGTCAAGAGCAAAGCCATCAAGCTGTGCGAATTAGTCGCCATCGCCTTTGAACTTGTAAACTGGCAATGCAGCTGAGCAAATTGACAAAATTCAGTTTATAGTTGCTCTTCTTCACGTCACTCACATAAAATTGCTCACGATAATTTTCATCAATCTGACAGGAAACAGGAATTCATAGTGCGATGCCCAGTTCTACGCCAAAGATGCCGACGGTATTAGCAGTCGTTCTTGCTGGCGGGCGCTCACAACGCATGAAAGGCGTCAAGAAATCACAGATCAACCTTGCAGGCATGCGATTGATCGAGCATTGCGTATCACGGCTCAGTCAACAAAACGATGACCTTGTCATAAGTGCAAATGAGGACGTGGGAACGATTCCGGCAGCTCTTGCAATTTTTCCAGACACAGTGGAAGGCTTTGCCGGGCCACTGGCGGGAATTCTGGCCGCCATGCGTTGGGCACAAGCGCGAAACAAATATGACTATGTTGTCAGCGTTGCAGTGGATACGCCTTTCTTTCCTGATGACCTGCTGCAACAGTTTCTCGCCATAAGCTTAGGCAATGGGTCACGCCCCGTCATCGCCAGATCTGCTCATCGCATTCACCCCACATTCGGCCTCTGGTCAGTCGCTCTGGCGGATGCGTTGGAAGATTTTCTTTTGGCAGGTGAGCGGAAAATGCTTGTGTGGGCGGATCGATGTCATAGCATTTACGCAGACTTTCAACTAATTACAATGAATGGACAATCCATTGATCCCTTCTTTAACATCAACTTCCCGGAAGATATCCAGAGAGCTGAAGAGCTGTCTCGGTTGCTTATAAAGGTGGACAAACAAGATGTCTGACCAAAACGCGTCAACACTCTCCAGCGACAATGGGCTTGAAACACACGGCCATAAAGTGTTCGGCGTCACAGGCTGGAAGAACTCCGGTAAAACGACGCTCGTGACGCGGCTTATCAAGACACTGACGGATCGAGGATACCGTATTTCTTCGGTAAAACACGCCCATCACCAATGTGATATCGACAAAGAAGGAACTGACAGCTTTCGCCATCGAGAAGCAGGTTCTGGCGAGGTTGCCTTGGTTGCTGCAGGCACTCGCTGGGCCATCATGCATGAATGCAGGAACGAAGAGGAGCCTCGGCTTAGTGATATTCTGGCGCGGCTTGCCCCTTGCGATCTGGTGATGGTGGAAGGTTTCAAACGCGAACCCTTCCCCAAAATCGAGGTCCGCAGAGCAGATGCTAAAAACACCGAACCTCTTGCCGTGACGGATCATCATATAGAGGCTGTGGCAAGCGAAGACCCCGACAGTTTGGATCTACCGCCAAACCTCAAACAGTTTCAGCTTGATGATGTCGAATTGATCGCAGACTTTGTTATCAACACCATGGATCTTTAGAATTGTCGCAAAAACGACATTTTGCAAACCGACCGGCAAATCCACGACATTTATTGCAGCGCATCGGCAAAATGCTACTTTCGTTCCGCAATTGATGTTTTTGTTAGCAAATTTTCGTTGTGAAATCTTGACGAATGATCAAAGACTTACCCCAGCATGGCCGAGGACTGAGCTTCATCCGTAGCCCCGGTCATCTTACCCATTCATTTGATCTCAAACGGGACAGGTTTCATGAAACTCACTTCAAAAATCGCAATCGCGGCAACCGCTCTTCTCGTTGCTTGCGGTAGTGCATCTGCTGGCGAGAAAGTTCGTATCGGCATTGATGGCGCTTACCCTCCGTTCAACCAGCTATCTGCTGCTGGTGAACTCTCCGGCTTCGATGTTGACATTTCCAACGCCCTTTGCGACGAAATGAAAGCCGACTGCGAATTTGTTATTCAGGACTGGGACGGCATGATTCCGGCGCTTATTGCTGGTAAAATCGACGCCGTTGTTGCTTCCATGTCGATCACTCCGGATCGTCTTAAGAAAGTCGACTTTTCTAAAAAATACTACAACACCCCTCCAGGAATCGCAGTTCTCAAGGACAGCAAGCTTGAAGGCAAGAATGTTGAGGAGCTCAAGGGTCTGACCATTGGCGCCCAGGTTTCGACGACACATTCTGATTATGCAGAAAAGAAAATCCCGGACATCGACCTACGCCTCTATCCAACACCGGATGAATATAAAATGGATCTCGAATCCGGTCGCGTGGATGCCGTTATCGATGACAGCGTTGTCCTTTCAGAATGGGTCAAATCAGAAGCAGGCGCATGCTGCAAAATGCTGATGCAGTTGAAACCTGTTCCAGAAATCAACGGAGAAGGCGCAGGCATCGCAGTGAAGAAGGGTAACACCGAATTGGCCGACAAATTCACGGCAGCTATTGCGGCTATTCGTGAGAACGGTAAGTATATGGAAATCAACAATAAATATTTTGATTTCGATGTATACGGTGGCGATTGATCAATCGCGTTTGATTGCCGGGCTTCAATTTGCCCGGCAATTTGCCATCAAGACGCAATCAATCATGCAATTTTACGCTTTCCTCTCCCCTAAGCAACTCTCCCACTCGTGAAAATTGCCCAATTTTTGAACTAAACTGCAACCTGAAATTACTTTTCAACCGTTTCCACTTTGAAATGCTTGCACAGAACTGGCTTACAAGAGAAATTTTCTGTCTTATTAAAATAATATTATAATATTTTATTTCGCAATCGTCTAAAATTTGGGCAAAATTGCTTCCTGAATAGAATTTAGGAGGATTGTCTGTTGTCAAATCCGGCAAAATAGTGGGAATATGCAACCCAAGCGGCAACTTTCCGCCCAATCCAGAGAGGCCTAATCATAGGCTCGATATTGTATGACCCTTAGGGAAGTCTTCCGAAGGTCAGATTCTATACAATATACATGAGGGAATTTATAATGCGTCTTTTCAATAAACTTGCCATTGCAGCAACCGCATTGATGATGGTTGCCGGTGGCGCACAGGCTGCAGACAAGCTTCTGATCGGTACAGAGGGTGCTTATCCTCCGTTCAACGAATTGACCGCTGATGGCAAACTGATCGGTTTCGACATCGACATGGCAAACGCGCTTTGCGACGAAATGAAGGTCGAGTGCGAATTTGTTGTTCAGGATTGGGACGGCATGATCCCAGCCCTTATTGCAGGCAAATTCGATGCCGTGATTGCCTCCATGTCCATTACGCCAGATCGTCTGAAAAAAGTAGATTTCTCCAAGAAATACTATAACACCCCGGGCGCTCTGGCTGTTCCAAAAGACTCCAAGCTGGCTAAAATTTCTCCAGACGATCTGCCCGGTGCAATCGCAGAGCTCAAAGGGCTGACTATTGGTGCGCAGTCTTCTACGACCCACTCCAACTTTGCAGAACAGAAACTCAAGGATGTTGAGTTGAAGCTTTACCCAACTTCTGACGAATACAAGCTCGACCTTGAAGCCGGTCGTCTTGATGGCGTCACCGACGACGTTGTGGTTCTGGACGAATGGGTAAAATCTGAAAACGGTTCTTGCTGCAAGATCCAGGGCACCTTCCCTGCCATTCCGGAAATTTATGGCCAGGGCGCAGGCATTGCAGTGCGCAAGGGCGAAACCGACCTTGCTGACAAATTCTCTGCTGCCATCAAAGCAATCCGTGCCAATGGCAAGTATAAAGAAATCAACGACAAGTATTTTGATTTTGACGTCTATGGTGGCGAATAATCAATACGGTAAATCCAAGCCCGGCAGCATCCCTGCCGGGCTCTTCATTTAAGCTGGCAGCAAATTATGGATTATCTGACACTCCTTTCTTTCGGAGCCACAGGATGGGGCGACGAGATCGCTCATGGCGTTCTCTATACTGTTTCCCTAGGCGTATGTACTTTGCCGGTGGGGTTGTTCATGGGGTTTTTCCTCGCTCTGGGCATCAACTCCAAAGAACCAAGCATTCAGAGAGCCGCAAAACTCTTCACAATCATTTTCCGCGGCCTACCTGAACTTCTTACGCTGTTTATTGTTTATTATGGCGGTCAGATTCTTCTTAATCTGCTTTTTCAGAAAGTGTTGGGCACCAGCATTGAGGTTAATTCCTTCTTCGCCGGTATGGTCGCATTGGCCTTTGTCTTCTCTTCTTACGCCAGCGAAGTTTTTCTATCGGCCTTCAAGGGCATACCGCAGGGACAATATGAAGGCGCTTTCGCGTTGGGCTTGCCGTGGTTAAAAACCATGCGTCTGGTCATTGTGCCTCAGTTGATCAAACTAGCCCTGCCCGGCCTGTCGAACCTCTGGCTCATCCTGTTGAAAGATACCTCGCTGGTATCGGTCATTGGCCTTACAGACACCATGCACGCCACCGGGCTTGCAGCGCGCAATACAAAGGAAGCCTTCTTCTTCTTTGCGCTCGCCTGCGTGGTCTATCTGGTCCTTACCTTCATCTCCTCAGTTGCGCTTGAGGCCATCGAAAAACGCGGTCGTCGCGGGGAGCTGAAATCATGAGCATGCAAACAAGCTTCGTTTCTTCCGCCATTATTGAGGCCCGACCTCGTCCAGACAGCATGAGAAGCAAGTTTTTCTCATGTGGCAAAATCACCGGATATTTTCTGCTTGCAATCTGGATTTCATTTTTTGTCGGGATCATCTGGTTTTTGTACGATAGCTATGACCCGGATTATATGGCTCGCTATTGGCCCAAGTATCTTTATGGCTTCTTGACAACCATCGAGCTTGTTGCAATGTCCGTGGTGCTCGGCGGCGTGCTTTCCTTGCCGGTCGCGTTTGGCCGCATGTCAAAGGTCAAGCTATTTAATCGCATAGCCTTCGGATATATCTACTTTTTCCGAGGCACCCCGCTTCTGGCACAGCTGTTTCTTCTCTATTACGGCTTTGGTCAATTCCGGCATTTCTGGCAAGACATCAATATGTGGTGGCTGTTCCGCGACAGCTGGTCTATCGCCCTCTTGTCCTTCACGCTGAACACTGCGGCCTATCAGGCGGAAATTCTGCGCGGTGCGATCATGAATGTCCCCAAAGGTCAGATTGAGGGTGCTCAAAGCTTGGGCCTGCCCAAAGCAGTTACTTTCTTCAAAGTCGTCCTGCCACAGGCTCTGATTGTTGCACTTCGTCCCTATGGCAACGAATTCATTCTGATGATCAAGGGCTCTGCTGTCGTCTCGATCATTTCTGTGTATGATCTCATGGGGGAAACACGTCGCGCCTTTTCGCAGACTTACGATTTCCAGGCCTATATTTACGCAGCTGTTTTTTATCTTGTTTGTGTCGAAATCATCCGGCGCCTGTGGGATGTGATCGAAATTCGACTGACACGCCATTTGCGGCGCGATAACGACTAAGTCGGAACATGCTTCAAGGCTCGAGGGTTCCTTCCCCGAGCCTTTTCACTTTGTCGTTTCGCTAAAGTGCCGCAATTTGGCACGACTTCCGTGCATTCATCCCCTTTGAGCGGGTCTGCCTTGTGCGCTTTCAGTGCCAGTTGCGCTAAACCGTCATTTTATCAGTGACAAAGCGGCCTCGTCTTGCTAGTTCACTGAACCAAAGACAATTCCAATTATCGTTGTAAATAGAGAAGACCATGCCAGACCTTCTGCTTGAGCTATTTTCCGAAGAAATCCCGGCCCGCATGCAGCGCCGGGCCGCTGAAGACTTGAAAAAACTGATCACCGGAGGTCTGGTGGAAGCCGGTTTGACCTATGAAGGCGCTCGAGAGTTTGCGACCCCACGCCGCCTAACGCTTTCCATCACCGGACTAACCGCTTCGTCACCCGACATTTCAGAAGAGCGTAAAGGGCCACGCGTTGGTGCACCGGAGAAAGCGCTTGAAGGCTTTTTGCGCGGAGCTGGCCTTTCTTCCATTGATGAAGCAACGGTGCAGTCGGACCCGAAAAAGGGTGATTTCTACGTTGCCATCATCAAAAAGCCCGGCCGCAAGGCCGAGGAAATTATCGCAGATCTCGTTCCCGATGTTGTTCGCAAGTTTCCTTGGCCAAAGAGCCAGAAATGGGGACTGGCTGGCGAAGGAGCCCTGCGCTGGGTTCGCCCATTGCACACCATTCTTTGCACGCTCTCTGTTGAAGGAGAAGGGTCTGAAGTGGTGCCGTTCAGTGTCGAAGGCATTGAAAGTGGCAATGTCACCCAAGGTCATCGTTTCCATGGCAAAGAGACTTTCGCCGTAAAACGCTTTGAAGACTATGAAGCAGGGCTTCGCGCTCGTAAGGTTATTCTCGATCTGGACGAGCGCAAAGAGATCATTCTGAACGATGCACGGACGCTTGCTTTCGCTCAGGGTCTTGAATTGGTTGAAGATATGGGGCTTCTGGAAGAAGTCGCTGGGCTCGTTGAATGGCCAGTGGCATTGATGGGCTCTTTTGAGGAAACATTCCTTGATATTCCTGATGAAGTGATCCAGACCACCATTCGCGAAAACCAGAAATGCTTTGTTCTTAAAGATGCCAAGAGCGGCAAACTGGCCAACAAGTTCATTCTGGTCTCAAACCTCATTGCTCCAGATGGTGGCAAGACAATCGTGGCTGGTAACGAAAAGGTTGTTCGAGCACGCTTGTCCGATGCCAAATTCTTCTGGGAAACCGACCTTAAAACCGGCCTCGAAACGCGCCTTTACAAGCTCGACACGATGGTGTTCCACGAAAAATTGGGCACTCAGAGCGAGCGCGTCCAACGCTTGATTGACCTTTCTGAAGAGCTGGCCCCTGCGGTTGGCGCTGATGTGGCGTTGGCTGGTCGTGCCGCCAAGCTTGCCAAGGCTGACCTTGTCACGGATATGGTGTTCGAATTTACCGAACTTCAAGGCTTGATGGGCCGTTACTATGCTTTGGCGCAGAACGAAGATTCAACGGTCGCCGATGCCATCGAGATGCATTACAAGCCTCAAGGTCCGAGTGATGTAGTCCCAACTGAGCCGGTATCTGTAGCCGTTGCCTTGGCCGATAAGCTCGACCTGCTCACCGGTTTCTGGGCAATCGACGAGAAACCAACGGGTTCGAAAGATCCCTTTGCTCTGCGCCGCGCAGCTCTGGGTGTGATCCGAATTCTGGTCGACAATGATATCCGCCTTCATTTGCTGGAAATTTTCGCCAAGGCACGGGCCGATTTCGCGCAGAGCGATGATCTTCTTTCATTCTTTGCAGATCGCCTGAGTGTCTATCTGAAGGACAAAGGCGCCCGTCATGATCTGATCGACGCAGTGTTCGCTTTGGGTGGACAAGACGATATCGTGATGATTGCCAAACGCGTAGAGGCCCTGAGTTCTTTCCTCTCCAGTGATGACGGCAGTAATTTGCTTGCCGGTTATCGTCGTGCGGTCAATATCTTGCGCGCCGAGGAAAAGAAATCCGGAACAAGCTTTGAGGGTGTCATCGAAGGGTCCCATCTGCTTGAACCTGAGGAAATCGCCCTCGCCTCTGCGATTGAAAAGGCACGACTCGCTGCTGAAGAAGCCGTTGCTGCCGAAGACTTTGAAGCGGCCATGTCTGCCCTTGCCACATTGCGGGCTCCGGTCGATGCCTTCTTTGACAAAGTTCTCGTGAATGATGAACGCGCAGAAGTACGAGAGAACCGTCTGAAGATGCTGACGCAGATACGCGCAACCACATTGACCGTGGCTGATTTCTCAAAAATTGCCGGTTAATCTAGTTTAGTTTCAAGGGCGGCCAACCAGCCGCCCTTATTTTTTGTTGGAACAGTCCGTTCCGCTCTAACGATGTGAGGATTTATAATGGCCAAAGTTACATTTCTGGGTCTCGGCGTTATGGGCTACCCAATGGCAGCTCATCTTCTGCATAAGGGCGGTCATGAGGTGACTGTTTACAACCGCACTGCGGCCAAGGCCGAAAAGTGGGTCGCGGAGCATGGCGGAGCCATGGCCACGACGCCCGCAGAGGCCTCTGAAGGTGCAGATTTTGTTTTCTGCTGTGTGGGAAATGATGACGACTTGCGCGAAGTGACCATCGGCGAAGCCGGTGCTTTTACCACCATGAAAGATGGCTCGATATTTATCGACAACACCACAGCGAGCGCAAAGGTGGCTCGTGAGCTATATGAAGTGGCCAAAGCACAGAATGTCGGGTTCATTGACGCGCCAGTTTCTGGCGGCCAAGCCGGCGCGGAGAACGGCGTTCTGACGGTTATGTGCGGTGGTGATGAAGACATCTTCGCAACGGCGAAGCCGGTCATTGAGTCCTATGCTCGCATGGTCGGGCTGATGGGCCCGTCTGGCTCGGGCCAATTGACAAAGATGGTCAATCAGATTTGTATTGCGGGTCTGGTGCAGGCTCTGTCTGAAGGTGTGCACTTTGCCAAAGAAGCCGGACTTGATGTGGAAGCCGTTGTTGATGTTATCTCCAAAGGGGCGGCAGGGTCATGGCAGATGGAAAATCGCGCTCCCACAATGGCCAAGGGCGAATTCGAATTCGGCTTTGCAGTTGACTGGATGAGAAAGGATCTGGCGATCGTTCTCGATGAAGCGCGCAGCAACGGTGCTCATTTGCCGGTTACTGCTGCTGTTGATCAGTTCTACAGCCAAGTGCAGAGCATGGGCGGCAATCGCTGGGACACATCCTCTCTGATTGCTCTTCTCGACCGAAAGTAAACGGCAATAGTCATTGCTTTTGAAGGCTTGATTAAGCCAAGAACCGCATAAGCCCGCACCTGTTTTCAGGTTGCGGGCTTTTCATCTAGATCAGGTTCAAGCGGCCATGAACGTTTATTTTTCAGGAAGATAATTCAGGGGAAGCGCCGTGGTATATTTTATCTGTTCCATGGCGAACGTTGTCGAAATATCGCCCACCTCAATGCGCGCAATCAGCTTCTTATAGAAGGCATCATAAGCATCGATGTCAGGAACCACGACCCGGAGCAAATAGTCCACCTGCCCGGCCATGCGATAGAACTCGACCACTTCTGGAAAATCTCTGATAACATCGGCAAACCGTTTCAGCCAGTCGGACGAATGCTCATTTGTGGTAACGGCCACGAAGGCGGTCACTTTCGTGTTCACCTTGTCCGGATCTAGCAAAACGACGCGGCCGGTGATGACCCCTTCTTCCTCCATTTTCTGAATACGTCGCCAACAGGGTGTTGTAGAAAGGCCAACGCGGCGCCCGATCTCGGCTACGGGCATTGTGGCATCTTCCTGCAATATCTGCAGAATCCGTCTATCCAGGCGATCAAGCATGGTTTTCTCCGGTCCTAGGGGATTCGCGCTTCATTTTGTGCTAGACAAAGCTTTCATGGAAATCATTGCACGTAGAAACTCTAGCGAAAGAAATTTCTAATATCAATGTCATAATTCCGCAATCGCCGATCATACTTTTGTATACGCGCAGAATGGAAGAAAATATTTTCCACTAGTCGTCCAGAAGCTGATGCACTTGCGCTTGCAAAAACGGCAGAATATCCTGCTCAAACCATGGGTTCTTTTTCATCCACGCTGTATTGCGCCATGAAGGATGCGGTAAAGGCAAGATTCTTGGCTTTGATTGATCGAACCAGATCTCTTTTCCTTTCATGACGGTTTGCGTCAGGGTCTTTTCTCTTCGATCTTTCAAATGAAATTTTTGAGCATACTGGCCAATGGCAAGAATCACCTCGATTTGAGGCATGGACGAGAAGATTTCATCATGCCAGGCCTTTACGCATTCCTTTCGCGGAGGAAGGTCTCCGCCTTTATCATCGTAACCAGGAAAACAGAAGCCCATGGGAACAATTGCGATTTTGCTGATATCATAGAAAACCTCCCGCTCAATACCCATCCAGTGTCGCAGTCTGTCGCCCGAAGGATCGTTAAAGGGAATACCCGTTTGAAAAACCCGCATGCCGGGCGCCTGTCCTGCGATACAAATTTTGGCGGAAGATGACAGGCACACAACAGGTTTCGGCTCGAGCTGCATGGGCTCTGCCTCAGGACAGCTGCGGCAGATATTACAGGCCAAAATGCGATCTCTGAGATTTGCCAATTTCTCGTTAACGATTAGCTTTGAATTTGAATGATGGGGTGTTTCGGTGATCATGCATCAAGCTTATAATTATTCAAACATTTCAGTCATCTACTGAGTTCTACGAGAGAATTTTAGTATCCGAGTTTTGCCACATTAATTCTTGATTAACCATCTTTTTCAGCAGGATTTTAATACAAATAAGAAATGATACCAATGAGAGCATTTTATATAAAAACCTAAGGGCGTCACGCATGGCCGGTGTCTTCAGCACTAAACGGTCAAAAGATACGAGAGAAGTGAACAGTGCCCGCGCAGCAAAACGCCGCGCGGTGCTGCGCACTGTCCATGACGTGCGCGAACAGCTCAACAACAAAAATGGCTATCGTCCCTCATTTCGATATGAACTGATGATGATGTATGCGGAAAACAGGGTTTCCGCGACATTTGCCATGCCCGTTCTCTTCCTGATTTGTGCTGCGATTTCAACGCTCTGGACGACACCCCTCTATTCTCTCATTTGGGCATTTTCCGCGCTTGTGGTTCATTCGATCAAAACTCTGCTCTGCCATAGCTTCAAAAAGCACTCCGAAGGTGAAATCTCTCTCAAGACGTGGCAAAGCCGCATTCTCACATTTGAAGCTGTGGGAGGGCTTATCTGGGCAAGCATTCTATTGCTGCCAACGGCCAAGGATGCAGGATATCTGGAAGAATATCAGTTTGCAGTCATGCTGGTCGTTATCGCCGTAACAACCATGTTGAATTTTCCGATTCCCGCTGCAGTTTGGGCAGGATCATTGCCAATCGCTCTGGTTATCAACCATTCGATTCTGGTCTATTCCAGCGAAATCGACACCACGCTCTCCCTGATGTCTATCGGCGCGATTTTCTTTTTTATCCTGCTGTCCAAAAGGCTTTATAATTCTACCTTGGCCATGCTCAACTTCAGGCTTGAAAAAGACTTCCTGATCACCGAGCTTGAACAGGCAAAAGCAGTATCTGATGAATCCCGTCGTCAGGCCGAAGAGGCAAACACCGCCAAAAGCCGTTTTCTGGCAACCATGAGCCACGAACTTCGCACTCCTCTCAATGCGATCCTTGGTTTTTCTGAAATGATGAAAAACGAAGTCTTTGGCCCCATGCCAAATGACAAGTACAAGGAATATGCCAACGACATCCATTCTTCTGGAAGCCATCTGCTCAACCTGATCAACGAAATTCTCGACCTGTCACGCATTGAAGCGGGTCGCTACAAGCTCAATGAAGAAGCTGTTTCTCTGGCCAACATTGCAGAAGATTGCGAAAACCTTTTGCGTATCAGGGCAAAGGCCAAGGACGTTACTATAAGACTGGATGTCGAAAGCTCTTTGCCTCGGCTTTGGGCGGATGAGCGCGCAGTCCGCCAGATAGCGCTCAATTTGCTCACAAATGCTGTTAAATTTACCCCCAACGGGGGCAGCATCACTCTGACAGTAAAGGCCACAGAGAATGGTGGGCAGTTGGTTTCGATTTCCGATACCGGCATTGGCATTCCAGAGCATGAAATCGAAACCGTGCTGAGTGCCTTCGGTCAAGGATCAGCAGCAATCCAAAGCGCCGAAGAAGGATCTGGCTTGGGACTTTCCATCGTACAGGCCCTCGTCAGCATGCATGACGGCAAATTCGACTTGAAATCGGAATTGCGCAAAGGGACAACCGTAACGGCGACCTTCCCTCCCAACCGCGTTATGGAGGTCATGCAGCCAAAGAAAAACCGTATCCGGCTGAAACGTGCCGTTTAGGTCCGGCTTGGCGCTTCATTGCAGAACGACAATCGCAATTGACGTTCTGCTTTTTCGGCTCGGCGAGTATTCACTGCGCCTTATGCGGCAGCCAGTATCGAGACACCAAGCAATATGGTGCAAGACCAAATGAGACGGGATTTCAAATTCCCCTCCCCCAAAAGAACACTGCCCAATAGAACGGAAAGCACTACGCTCACTTCCCTGATCGGAGCAATATAGATGACCGGAGTAAAGGTCATTGCGACCAGCGCCAATATGTAGGCCAACGGGTTGAAGATGGCGATGATCAGCAGCCCTGCTTTGTGTTCGGTCCAAAGCTTTCTGACTTCATTTCTTCTGCTGGCAGCAACGGGCGCCAGCAATAGGCCTCGACCCACGCTTGAGCTGTAGTCCAACAGCAAGGGCGGCAGTGCCAAAACGGAAACCGCATAGGCATCCCAAACAGTGTAGCTACCGATGATTGCTCCTGCCCCCACGCCAAAAAGCAGCGAAGTGGCTTGCGCCGCAGATCTGATTTTCAACCCGCCTGCCAACATCAATACGCCGAAGATTATGACCAGGGCCCCGAGAACGCTTTGGGCGGTTACCTGCTCTCCTAACAACAGAACCGCAAAAATGGTCGAAAGCATCGGTCCGGTTGCACGCGCGATCGGATAAACGACGGAGAGATCCCCTGTTCGGTATCCTTTCTGAAGCAATAGAAAATAGCCCAGATGAAGGATACAGCTGGCAATGATGAAACCAATATTTACCGCTGTAAATTCCGGCAAGGTGGAAAAGAAATAGACTGCCAGGGGGCTGTAGATGATGACCGGTACCACAGAAAACGTCCAAACGAGTTCCGGGCCAGCATTGATCCGCTTTACGAAGAAGTTCCAAGTGGCATGACAAAAATGCTGCTGCGAGGACCAGCAGAAAACCAAGAAGGGACATGAATTGACCTTTCAATACTAAGGATTGGATGCACGTCGAGCGTGCCCTTTCCATCCCCCCTAGTATTTTGGTCTTTCAGGTGTCTGCCCACTTGGGCTCATAGCAGCGCTCGGTCCAGACCTGCGATTGCAGCGGAACCCTAGCTGAACATGGATAGGCTCTTTGAGAGCTATCAGGCCTTGGCGGCTCTGTAAATCGTTTGTCTAATAGTCGCTCTCAAATGGTAGATACAACAAAGCCGGCATCGAGCCGGCTTTGAAAGATCTGAAGCTCAGATGGCACAAGGCCTAGAGGCCGATGTCGGCGAATGTTGCCATACCGTTATGTGCCTGGCAGGCAGCCTTGGCAATACCTGCGGCGATAGCGGCGCCGGTGCCCTCGCCAAGACGCATACCAAGATCGAGCAATGCGGTTTTGCCCATAGCATTAAGTGCGTTGCGATGTGCGCCTTCTGCCGAACAATGGGAGAAGATGCAATGATCAAGCGTACGTGGGTCAAGCTTGTGCAGCACAGCGACCGCAGCCGTCGTGTTGAAGCCATCAACGATAACCGGCACGTTGTTGATGCGAGCTGCCAAAACAGCGCCAGCCATGGCGGCAAACTCACGGCCACCAAGACGAGCGAGAACTTCGAGCGGATTGTCCAGATGATCCTTGTGGGTTTCCAGAGCCTTTTTGACAACGTCGACTTTGCGCTTCACGCCTTCATCGTCAACGCCAGAACCGCGTCCACACCAGTCTTCGGCAGAACCACCAAACAGGGCTGCAAAGATCGCTGCGGAAATGGTGGTGTTGCCAATGCCCATTTCGCCAAGGCACAACAGATCCGTTCCACCTGCGATTGCTTCCATGCCATAAGCCATTGTGGCGACGCAGTCTTTTTCAGACATGGCAGGCTCTACCGTGATGTCTCCGGTAGGATGGTCGATAGCGAGTTCAAAGACTTTCAAGCCAAGATCGAAAGCCGTGCAAAGCTGGTTGATCGCAGCGCCACCCTTGGCGAAATTTTCAACCATGATCTGGTTCAGCTCATTTGGAAAAGCAGAAACACTGTGCTTTGCAATACCATGCTGAGCAGCAAAAACACCGACCAGAGGCCGCAAAATCTGAGGTTTTTCCCGGTTCTGCCAGATGGCGACCCACTCAGCCAGTTCTTCCAGTTTGCCCAGAGAACCTGCTGGCTTTGTCAAGACTGCTTCCCGCTCACGGACCTTTGCACGAAGCTCTTCATCCGGAGATGGCATCTTATCCAACAATGCCAGAATATCGTCAAACGGAAGAGCGGAAGAAGAAGGAATCATTTTTCATAACCTTTTTGATTTGTCCGAGCCGCAGTCAGGCAAGTGTAACCAAACCGCGGACAAAAATGATAAATCTGAAATATAAACTGCTTGGAACACTCAAGTTCACACTGTTTACTTATAAGATGCAAATGTCATTTAAAAGCACTTGCCTTGCTTCATCGAATTTGCTCATTTCAGATCATTCTTGCCACGAGATATAAAGAGCAGTCTTTTGCGGAGCAATACGCAATTGCCACGAAAGCCCCATAGGGAGGATCAAATGTCCGAAATGTCCACGCCAAATGGAAATGGCTCTCCAATTAAGAGTGCTATCCAATATGTTGCCACTTGGTGGCAAGACATTCTGGATTGTTTTGCCTTCTTTACTCGCCTTCCGGTTCCGTCATTTTTCGGGGAAGCCAACCAGAATTTGCCCAAGATGCGCAGAACATCAAGAGCTATGCCGATCATCGGTTTGATTCTCGCTTTTCTGGCATTGATCCCTGCGACAGTCTTCGACGTCCTTGCGATGACATCCCCTCTGCCATCATTTCTGCTCGCCTGCATGACCATTGCTGCCATGTCCATTGTCACCGGCGGATTGCACGAAGATGGCTTGGCCGATGTTGCCGATGGATTTTGGGGTGGTCATACAATTGCGCGCAAACTCGAAATCATGAAAGATAGCCGTTTGGGAAGCTATGGTGCGACTGCACTTTGCATGTCACTGTTGATGCGTATCAGCATAGTTTCGTATCTCTTTGAAAATTATGGTGTAACGCGCGGAGGACTGGCCTATCTGGCTGCGGGCGTCGTTTCGCGTGTTCCCCTCATGCATGTGTGGCATACGCTCCCTGCGGCACGCATGAACGGGCTCTCAGCAAGTCTGGGGCGTCCTTCCACGACTTCTTATGGCATAGCAATCGGCATGGGCGCCATAGCAACAGCCTTGCTTGTTGTGCCCGTGTTCGGTCTGGCCTCTGGTTTGTCGGCATTTGTTATGATTGTCATTGCCAGCCTTGTCATGGCGCATTTGGCAAAAAGCCATATCAAGGGACAAACTGGTGATGTTTTGGGGGCATCCCAGCAAGTGGGAGAAATCCTCTTTGGCATCGGCTTGCTGCTTTTTGCTTCAATCGGATAGCTTCTATTGGTTCTTGGTAACCCTTGAACGGATCAGACCCCTGGCCCATGGATATGGGGCAAGTGACCCACTATATGTTACAAAGTGATGTCTTTGAGGGAGATACGGTTTGTTCTATGTCTTGATGGCAATAGTGATAACGGCGGTTGCTGTGTTGATGTACAATCATCAGGCAGGCGAGCTTTTCGGTTATCCAATCGAATCTATCGGCAGTGTTGCTCTGCTTTCCACTTTGCTTCTCTTTTTGACATCACGAGGATCTTCAAAATGGAAAAACACGCCTGTCAGATATGCAAAGCATTTCCTTGTCTGGTTGGCATTGGGCGTGGTCTTGATCCTTGCCTATAGCTTCAAGGACGATGCCCGCTCGCTGGTTGATCGTTTTGCAAGCGAACTGATCCCCGGCACAGCGATTGTTGCAGAAGATGGATCGGTTACATTCAAGCGCGCATCAGACGGACATTTTCAAGTGAAGGCTTCAGTCAATGGAGCAACGATTTCGATGCTTGTTGATAGCGGCGCCAGCGCCGTGGTGCTGACTGCAAAAGATGCCAAAGCCATTGGGCTTGATACTTCGGCTCTTTCCTACACAACGCCTGTGACCACAGCCAATGGTCGGGCGTTTACAGCGCCAATCATTCTGGACCGGATCTCGGTCGGCGGCATCGAGGCACGAACTGTGCGTGCCATGGTAGCGCAAGAAGGATCCTTGCGGGGAAGTCTTCTGGGAATGAGCTATCTGGATAGGCTGGGCAGCTGGAGCGTGAGCGGCGATCGCATTACATTGACGCGCTAAATCCGCCTGCGGCTTTCGCCTCGACTCCTTCACCTTAATGCATCAAGTGCTTCTAAAACCAATGCGGACGTTGCCTCAGGCTTTACTGATTCCACGGTCAGAATCTGACGCCAGCGTTTTGCGCCCGGGCGGCTTTGAAACAGGCCAATCATGTGGCGTGTTACCTGACTGACCCGCCCACCTCTGGCAACATGCTCATCAATATAGGGCATCATTCCTTCTGCTGCCGCAAACGGGTCGATAGCCTCACCAACCCCGAACAGGTCACTATCAACACGGGCCAATAAAGCCGGATTCTGATAAGCTGCCCTGCCAAGCATGACACCGTCCACATGGTCCAAATGATCAGCGCATTCATCAAGCGTTTTGATGCCGCCATTAATCGCAATGTGAACATCTGGCAATCGCTGTTTCAATCGATAGACCCGATCATAGTTGAGCGGCGGAATATCTCTGTTTTCCTTTGGGCTCAATCCCTGCAGCCAAGCCTTTCTCGCATGAACGGTCAGCCCGTCACAGCCTGCGGCCAGCACCTTGTCGACCAGCGTGTCCAGCGCCTCTTCTTCATTCTGCTCGTCAATGCCAATGCGACATTTCACGGTAACCGGAAGGTCCGTTGCTTTCTTCATTGCGTCAACACAGCGCGCAACGAGATCCGGTTCCGCCATCAAACAGGCACCGAACATACCAGACTGCACCCGATCTGAAGGACAGCCAACATTGAGATTAATCTCGTCATAGCCATAATCGGCACATATGCGCGTTGCTTCGGCCAGTTGGTTTGGATCAGATCCTCCGAGCTGGAGTGCAACCGGATGTTCGCTGTCGTTGAAGCCAAGCAAATGATCCCTGTCTCCATGAATAACAGCGGGTGCCGTTACCATTTCCGTATATAACAACGCCGTCTTTGAAAGCTGCCTATGAAAGAAACGACAGTGTCGGTCAGTCCATTCCATCATGGGTGCAACAGAAAACACCTTAGCCATTGATTTATATTGTTCTTTTATATTTTCCAATGACTTAAGTTCCTTTTCAAGTCGTACCATTCGCAGCCAGTCTGGCCCAATATTATCTAATTTTGCCCATGTTGTACTGTTATGTTGTACTGTTATGTTGTACCAACTTAAACAAAGTCGTACTCATGGGAACCATATCCGAGCGCAAGCGCAAAAACGGTTCATCCGTCTTTCTTGCGCAGATCGTCATAAAGCGTGATGGCAAAATTGTCTACTACGAGAAAAATACACTTGATCGAAAACAAACAGCTGAAAAGCGGCCTGCAAAGCGCGAGAACAAGGTTTGGAAGAATGGTTGCAACGCCGAGAGAGCCTGTTTTCTCTGGATAATTTCACCCCAGACGTACATGCAGCTCTAACTGCCTTAAAGCGAGTTGCGGCATTTAGATGAAGGCAACCTAAACCTCAGGCCTCTCCTGAAAACTGGTAGAGACTTGGGGCGTAGGTTCCTTTTTAAAAGAAAAACTCTGTGAAGAATGAACAACACCTATGCTATAGCCAACGCCAGCCCTAGAATAACGGATGGTCTTTCATGTAGGCAAAAGCTCTGGCGGGTACAAGGTACTCAACCTCTTTCCACTTATCCTCTTTTATCAGCTTTCTGACCTTGGAAGCACTTATGGGATTTCCATCGCTGGCGGTTTTTCTTGGAATAATCGTAAGTTCGATCCCATAGTGTGGCATGGTAGCAGCCATATGCTCGTTATATTGCCGGGTGACACTGCATGTCGGCTCTTCGCCAAGAAAAATCTTGGTTACGTTTAAGCAGGGAGCGATATATTCGCCGAAATAGAAAGACTCCAGACTGAAATCGACATTCTCCGATCTCTCGTCGTCCTTCACGAAATATTCCGGGGCAATATATTCCGAACAAATGAATTTCCCCCCCTTTAGAACGGAGATATTGCCGTAATCGGAACAAACTTCACTGACCATATTGAAGCGATCAACAAATTTTACTGCGCTCTTATCTTCTTCAATAACAAGCACATAAAGATGGTCCACATGACTAGCCGCATACTCGATCAGTGACAAATGACCTTTGGTGATGGGATTGCAGTTCACCGCCACACTGCCAAAAACAAAGCCTTCCCGAGGCGGCTTCGGCGCATATTTATTGTCTTTCAAATATTCACAATATTGCTTGAGATTAGAGCCTTCAAATTCCTTTGCCTCAATCGCACAAAGTATTTGACGATGGACCTCCAACAAGTGATTGGCAAAGCATAAGAGTTTGTCGTCAATTTGCGAATTTGAGCAAGTGGGCTCGTCAAATGACAGCTTAAGGCGACTCGCCACTTCTTGTGCTCCCGAGGGCAGAAGATGGGAGCTATCGAAAAAGTGTTCGGGGTCCAGGATAATCTCGCAGTCGGCAACAGAAGTTTCGGTAAACGGAAGTGCAAAAAAGACAGTATCACCACGAAGAAAATTACAAGTCAGCAAGCGCGACAAAACATCAATAAGATTGACACCCCCCATACCATGATTGAAGACCCTGACTTTTCGGTTATTCACCAAGGATGAAAAACAGCTGGGAACCGTCTCGGTATCTTTGAGCCAAGCGCCAAAAACTTCCGAAGCACCAAAGAAATGACATGTGCGGGACCAATCTTTGGACATATTGGGAACGGTTTTGCGCACCCCATCATTGATATTGGCATATTGAGATTTGTGATCCCGATTGATTAGGCGACCCCTGAAAACGAATTTTCCCGGCAAGTTCGTTACATATTTTGGGGTATTTCTTTTCCGTTTAATGCCATTTCGGCTATCGGTTACTTCTTGGCGAATCCTGTCTTTGTGATAGCCCGCATTTTTGCAAACCGTCTTGTAAGTAATCAAATTGACACCGATCGCTTCAAGGCGATGTCGTAAAACGCGAATCCAATCCTCAAGATCAATAGTATTCTGTATTCCCGCCCCCAAACAGCGAAGGCTATCATATGTTTTGAGGTTTTCCGGGATTGTATTAAAATCGAGACGAGAAGCGATTGCTTTGGTCACAGCTTCTGCTTCTTGCCAAGTATAAATATCCTCTAACATATTGGAAAAACCGGGTGCGAACGGCGTTAAGCTTGAATCAGCTCGCCCACATCGGAAATCGGTGTAAGGGACAGGTCCTTGACCATAAACGAGATCACCGATCATGGCCAATTCGTCTTTTAGGCCATAAAGAAAAACGTGATCATTACTTTTTCTCGCCAACAAAGACCGAGTAGAAATCCGTTTTTTTGACGAAATAGACCATGCGTGCTGGCTAATTTTTTTAAGAAATGGGATGTTCATTTAAGTAACTGCAATTGAACAGCCGCTCACGACAAAGCGGCTAAATGGACAACGGAGATGTTGCAAAGAGTGTTTCTTCTAATTTCCACATATTTCTATTTTCATTTTCAGAAACTTATTTATGCAACTCATATCTGTCAATCCAGCATGCATCGCGAGCGCAACTCTTAAGTGGATTAGCCATTATGCCGGGCGATTTGGTCGACCACCGTCGCCACCGTTGTCGTGTTCTCACTCGGTCTTTGTTGCCAGCGCCAGCCAAGCCATGCTCAACGCCTTGCCAAAAGGCGGGTTAATTTGGTTGTTGATGGAGATACCTACTGGCTCAGGGGCATCAAATACCGCCTCAAAGACGTTGATACTCACGAAATTAACGGGACTTGCTCAGGAGAACCGCGCTTAACTACCAATGCCACCAGAGCCTTATCAGGCATTGGAAGCAATGGCGTTCATGTCAGGGTTTGTAAACTACACAGACAAACGCCGCCAAGCCTCGCAGAAGGAACACAAGGCGTTTTGGGTGTGACTATCGCCACCACGGACACAAAAAATCTTTGAAATAATGGTAATTGCTAAAGCTGCCTAATTTTGGATTCAGCTTTCAAGCGTTGAATCCGCAGCAAGCATGTTTTGCTGCACCCGTTTTGCTTGCACAGATCGTCATAAAACGTGATTGCGCGATTGTTCAGTTTAGCTGTAATTCTGCCCGGTATTTCTCTTTTCTGCATTCTTCTTCGCAGAAGATCAGATGCAAGATCCGAAATGTTTAAACATTACTGTTGGCCACTTCAATCAGCCCGTCGACATCCATATGTTGAGCAAAATGATCGGCCAGAGCATCGAGTGTCCGATCAACACCGCTTTGATAGCCTTGACCGGAAGCTGTTTGACCAAGTGACGCCAGAAAGGCGGCACGGAACTGATCATCGTTGAACAGCCCATGAATATAGCTCCCCATGATATGACCATCTGAGGAAATGGCGCCCTCGTGAATACCATCGATTTTAAAAATCGGTCGGGTGCGATCTGGCCCATCGCTACGTCCAACATGGATTTCATAGCCGTTCATTGCAGTCCCGCTTTGAACATGGAAGCCAGAAACCTGAACGGTTCTCTTCTCGCCCGCCATAACGGTATCGATGTCAAGCAGTCCCAAGCCTTCGCAGACCGCGCCCTTTTGTGTTTCAACGCCTTCGGGATCCATAATGCGCTTGCCCAACATCTGATAACCACCGCAAAGACCAAGCACGAAACCGCCACGGCGTACGATGGCCTTGATGTCGATGTTCCAGCCTTCGCTCTTCATGGCTTCCAGATCACCAATCGTCGATTTCGAACCCGGCAAAATCACAAGATCAGTATCAAGTGGAATTGTCTCGCCGCGCTTTACCATGGTCAGTGCAACGCAGCTTTCGGATTTGAGCGCATCCAGATCGTCAAAGTTGGCTATGCGTGGCAAAATAGGAACGGCGATTTTGAGGGCCTTGCCTTTATGGATTTGAGGGACATCGCGCCCCAGATCTTCGCTGTCTTCGGCGGGCAAGCGCACTGCGTCATTGAACCATGGAAGAACACCAAAATCAGGCCAGCCGGTATGTTTGGTTATGATCTCCAGACCGGATGTGAAGAGGGATGAATCGCCGCGGAACTTATTGATAACATACCCCTTTACCAACGCCTTGTCCGATGGGCTCAACAGATGATGCGTGCCGACTAGAGAGGCGATTACACCGCCGCGATCGATATCGCCAATCAGGATGACGGGCAGTTTTGCCGCTTCGGCAAAGCCCATGTTGGCGATGTCCCCATTGCGCAAGTTCACTTCCGATGCACTGCCCGCCCCTTCAACAACAACAAAATCAGCCTGTTCGCAAAGAATGTTATAGGACTCCATTACCGACGTCAGAAGCGAGTGTTTACTCTGGCTGTAGTTGCGAGCCTGCATCTGGCCGACCACTTTGCCTTGCACCACTACCTGACTGCCAACATTGGTTTGCGGCTTGAGCAGCACCGGGTTCATGTGAACACTTGGCTCCAGCCCGCAAGCCAATGCCTGCAGTGCCTGAGCGCGTCCGATCTCTCCCCCTTCCGGGGTTACTGCGGCATTGTTCGACATATTTTGCGGCTTGAAGGGAGCCACTTTATATCCCTGCCGCTTGAGATAACGACAAAAGCCAGCGACCAACATGGACTTTCCGACGTTGGAACCTGTTCCCTGAAACATGATGGCTGGCATTAAGATAATTCCTGTCTTGCTTAAACCGTCATACTCAAGACGGCGGTCTTATATCTTTATTTGGTACTTTCAACTTGCGGCGGGGGCTGTATCAATCCATTCAAGGATTGGCCCCAATTCGCTGAATTCCGGGCTTTCAGGCAAGTGCGGCCGTTTGACCATGATCACGGGAATATGCAATTCTCTGGCAGCAAGCATTTTGTGCGATGCTTTTTCGGCTCCGGAATTTTTGGTCACCAGATAGTCAACCTCATATTCGCGGAAAAGAGCCGTTTCCTCTTCAACGGACCGCCCCGGCATGCCCTTGATGAAAGTGGCGGAGTGAAAGAGATGTTCTTCGGCTTCAGCGATGCTTCGGATGACGAATTTGCAATCCTTGCGCCCGGCAAAAGGCGCGATGGACTGACGCCCAACCGAAAGGAACACGGTCACACCCGTCGGCAGCGCGGCGGCTGCATCACGGAGCGTATCAACCACGGTCCAGTCATCATCGCCGGTTTCGGTCCATTCGTGCCGCACAAATCGAGCCAGAGGAACCTTGCCCTCCTTGGAGGCCTTGACGGCATTGCTGGAAATAACTGTTGCATAGGGGTGTGTCGCATCAATCAGCAAATCGACACCATGGTCTTTGAGATAGGCCTGCAAGCCTTCCACCCCACCGAAGCCGCCCATGCGGAAATGGAAATTATCACTATCAATCCCCATTCGGCTGCGAAGCACCTCTTCGGCCTTGCTCCCCAGCACACCAGCAAGTGAATAGGTAACGTCATGATTTGTTTTCGTTATCAGGGCTTCCAACAGCTCGCGGGCTTCTGCTGTGCCGCCCAGAAGGAGAATATGGCGTTGCTTGGTCATGGAGCGGGCTCCAGTTGGTCATAGGTAAGAATCTCGGACTGCGCAAGGAGTGTACCATCCCTCGCGATTAGGACAATATCGAGAGCAATTTCGCTTTTCCCTAAAATAATCAACGCTTGCCGTTGCGCCAAATTTGCCACGTATGTTGCGATATCAATTCGGGCTTCGGTGCAAAGCTGCAAAACAGCAAGGGCAGTGTTGGCCAGCCGTATTTCTTCAATAAGGGCTGCCTCACCTCCGAGGATTTTCACCTGTTCGGCCATCCAGTCAAAGTCAACCTGACTCCTGCCCGAATGCAGATCCATATGTCCGGCAGCCAATTTTGTCAGCTTGGCAAAGCCGCCGCCAACAGTCACCCGCGCCACAGGATTGCGCCGTAAATATTTGAGCATGCCACCGACGAAATCGCCCATGTCCAACATGGCATATTCGGGCAGATTATAGAGCCCGCGCACGGTCTTTTCAGAAGTTGAACCAGTGCAGCCAGCAACATGTCCCTGCCCTTCGGCGCGCGCGACATCGATGCCGCGCTGGATGGAATGAATCCACGCAGAACAGGAAAAAGGAACCACAATGCCGGTCGTCCCCAAAATCGAAATGCCACCGACGATACCGAGGCGCGGGTTCCATGTATGCTTTGCCAGTTTTTCCCCGTTGCGCACCGAGATGGTGATATCGACATCCGGAGCAAAACCATGTTCCTTGGCCAAGTCTTCGACGACACCAATCATTAGCTGGCGAGGCACAGGATTGATTGCAGGCTCACCGACAGGAATTGGCAGACCGGGACGCGTCACGGTTCCAACTCCGGAACCAGCAAAGAAACGAACGCCAGAGCCAACTGGCCCGAACCGCACTTTCGACAGAATGAGGGCACCGTGCGTCACATCGGGATCGTCACCGGCATCCTTGATGATTCCCGCTTCGGCAAAGCCCTCTTCAAGCCGCTCACAATCGAGTGCAAATGCGGGCGTTTGACCCTTTGGAAGCGTGATGGAAACAGGGTCGGGAAAGCGCGAAGAAACCAGCGCACCAAGTGCTGCTTTTGTAGCCGCAGTGGCGCAGGCGCCAGTTGTCCAACCCCGCCGTAAATTTGCCTTTTCCGGTGCTTTTTCCGTGTAATCTGTCATGGACTTAGGTATATAGTGGAGCCAATCAGGACGCCATATCTAAAAGAGCCAGAGACAAAAAATATATGTTGAATTCCCCTGCCCAAGATAACTATAGCCAAATACTGTTTGATGGTCTTCCGGAGTTTAAACCTGGATGGGTTTGGCTCGTTGGTGGCGGGCCAGGCGACCGGGGACTTTTGACACTTCACGCGGTCAATGCTTTGCGTCAAGCCGATGCGATTATCTATGACGCATTGGTCGACAAAGCCCTCCTCTCTTTCGCTCGTCCAGACATTCTCGTCGAGTTTGCTGGCAAGCGTGGTGGAAGGCCCTCTTCGAAGCAAAAAGATATCAATCTGCGCCTCATAGAGCTGGCGCAAGAAGGCAAGCGGGTGTTGCGCTTCAAGGGTGGTGACCCGTTCATATTCGGTCGTGGTGGCGAAGAAGCCTTGCAGCTTGTTGAAGCCGGTGTTCCCTTCAGGGTCGTTCCGGGCATTACGGCGGGCATCGGAGGCCTCTGCTATGCAGGTATTCCTGCCACCCACAGAGATATCAACCAGTCGGTTACGTTCCTCACCGGTCATGATCACACCGGAGAAATGCCAACCGCCCTTAACTGGGACGGGATCGCCAAGGGGTCTCAGGTGATTGTCATGTATATGGCGATGAAGCATCTTCACGGTATTACGCAAAAGCTTATGGATGCAGGCCGAGATCCCGAAGAAGGGGCAGCCGTCATATGCAATGCCTCCACCCCCAGACAGGAAGTCTTGACGTCGACCTTGGCCCATATCGCAGACGACGCACACAATTCCAATATGGAACCTCCGGCAGTTGTCGTCATTGGCAATGTGGTCAAGTTGCGCGAGGGGCTCGATTGGCTTGGCTTTGTCAAAGAAGGCAAATCTCTCATAGCAGATCCTCTTGGTCTCAAGTCCTGAGCAGATTGGCCGGTTTCATGAATGAGCCCTTGCAAAATTCCCTTGGCTTGATCTTGGCAGCAAGCAGTTCCAATGCGGGCAAGACAACGCTCTCCCTTGGCTTGCAACGACTTTTCCTTCGCAAAGGGATAACGGTTGCTCCGGCCAAATGCGGCCCGGACTATATTGACCCGGCTTTTCACGCCGTCGCCTCAGGCCATGCTTCCATCAATCTTGACCCTTGGGCAATGTCTGCGCCAGATCTCAGGGCAAGAGCCAGACAGCAAAGTGCGCTTGGCAATCTCTTGTTTGTTGAAGGAGTCATGGGACTGTTTGATGGCGCGGCCAATGGGCAGGGATCAACGGCGACGCTCGCGCACGCATTGGGACTTCCTGTCATCCTTGTGCTCGATGTCAAAGGGCAGGCGCAAACCGCGGCAGCGATCGCCAAAGGCATTTGCGATTTCGACCCGAACGTTACAATTGGCGGAATCCTGCTTAATCGTGTCGGTTCATTTGCGCATGAGCATCTGTTACGCGAAGCCTTTGCTCCCCTTGATCTTCCCATCGTTGGAGCGGTTCGAGGATCAGACAGCCTGCGTCTTCCATCCCGCCATCTGGGGCTTGTGCAAGCGGGAGAACACAATGCACTTGATGGCATGATCAACACAATTGCCGACCATATGGCAGACAATGTTGATCTTGACCTTATCCTGAAGATCGCGAAGAAGACTGAATGTCAACCTGATGTTTCATCTCCGGCCTCATGTTCTCAGAACAAGTTGCCACCGCTTGGACAACGCATCGCCATTGCGCGAGATGAAGCTTTCAGCTTTATCTACCCTCATCTCCTTAATGATTGGAAAGAACAAGGGGCTGAGCTTTCCTTCTTCTCCCCACTTGCAAATGAAGCGCCCTCTTCTGATGCCGATGCAATCTATCTCCCGGGTGGCTATCCGGAGCTGCATCTTGAAAAGCTTTCTTCAGCGCTCACTTTCAAACAAGCAATGCATGATGCGTCCAAGCGCGGTATCCTGATTTTCGGTGAGTGCGGCGGCTATATGACCCTTGGCCGGTCCATTATCTCGGCGGGTGGCATTGAGGCGCCTATGCTGGGCCTCTTGCCGATCACCACCAGTTTTGCCGAAACCAAGCTTTCTCTTGGCTATCGCAAATTGTCTCACAGCTCTGCGCTGCCTTGGCCGGAAACCTTGGCCGCACATGAATTCCACTACGCGACGATAAAAGAGATGGGAGAGACCGAACTACTCTTTTCAGCAAAAACGGCGGCAGATCGAGACTTGCCATCAATGGGACAACGGGTCGGTTCCGTTCACGGCTCCTTTGCCCATATCATCGCCCCATTGAACAATAAGCAGTGAAAAGAGAGGCTCAAAGCCTCTCAGTCTTTCTTGTTTGCCTTCTTGGGCAAGCGCAGAATATGTTCGAACTCTGCGTCATAGAGTTTGGATTCTTCAAAATCCTGAGCTCCCAAGGCAGGGCCGACAAGAATGAGCGCCGTGCGGGTCAGCTTGGACTCGCGGATTTTTGCCTTGAGCGTTCCCAATGTGGCGCGAATGAACATCTGGTCTGGCCAGCCAACTCTATAAGCGATGATCGCAGGACAATCCTCGCCATAATGAGGTGTCAGTTCCCGCTCAATGTGAGTTGCATTGCGTACGGACAAATGGATTGCCATGGTTGCACCTGATTGACCGAGAATATCAAGGCTCTCCCGTTCCGGCATGGAAGAGGATTTCATTGCCGTGCGCGTCAAGATAATCGACTGGGCGATACCGGGGATGGTCAGCTCTGTTCCCAATGCTGCAGCAGCGGCAGCGAAGGCTGGCACGCCGGGCACCACTTCATAAGGGATTTCAAGCGCGTTCAATCTGCGCATCTGCTCGGCAATTGCACCATAGATTGAAGGGTCACCCGAATGCACACGGGCAACATCTTTGCCCTCTGCATGCGAAAGCGTGATGTCTTCAATGATTTCATCAAGGTTCATAGCCGCCGTGTCTTTAACGAGAGCCCCTTCCGGCGCTTCGGCTACGGTTGCTTCAGGCACCAATGAACCGGCATATAGGCACACAGGGCACCGCTGGATCAGCCTTAGGCCACGCACTGTTATCAGATCCGGGGCGCCGGGGCCTGCACCAATAAAATAGACAGTCATTCCCTGTTTTCTCCATCAATTCTTTTTGCATATCCGCGTGGTGTATAGGCCATCCAGCCATCATCACCGCAGGAGCGATCACCGGAACGCCAAGCTCTGGACTGGGATGAACCGACCAGAACTACGGTCAACATATCAACTTCTTCTATGTCGAGAGTGGCGAGCGTGCGCATTTTGAGCTCTTCATCGGGACGTCCGAGATTTGAGGCCAGCAACACCGGCGTTTCTGCTGGCCGCTTGGTCAGCAAAATTTCTTTCGCTCTTAAAAGCTGCGTTCTGCGCTTCTTGGAAACGGGATTATAGAAGGCAATAACGAAATCCCCTTCTGCCGCGGCCTTGACGCGCTGCTCGATGGTTTCCCATGGTGTCAACAGATCGGAAAGAGAGATCGTGCAGAAATCATGGCCAAGTAAAGCACCAAAGCGCGCAGATGCGGCCTGCAATGCAGAAATCCCGGGCACATGCGTAAGCGCTACACGCTTTGCGTCGTCCGAAACGCCACCATTTTCCGCGTCCCGATCCAACAGCTCCATGACCAAAGCCCCCATGGCATAGATACCACCATCCCCGGAGCAGATGAGCGCGACATCGTAGCCCTTGCCAGCCTCTTCCAAAGCATAGCGGCAGCGATCTTTTTCACTGCCCATCGGGAAATCGCATCGGCGTTCATCGTCGGCCATAGGGCCGAGCAGGTCGAGATAGAATTTATAACCGACAAGCTTTTCTGCACCGGCGATCAGGTTGGTAGCCTGCGGCGTGCGCCAATTAGGAGTGCCGGGACCAATACCGATGACCGCAAGAGACCCACGCTTCTTGCCGGGAAACTCGTTGGTAAACGGCTCGTTGGCCAACCCGATTGCACAGGTGACCCGTTGAGATTTCTGCTTTGCAACCAGCAGAGAGCCCTCAGGTCCAACAGCTGCGAGGGCAGCCCCTTCAGCCACACCATGACAACCAACCTCGGCGAAAACCACGTCCGATGGCGTTTCCAAGTCTTCCTTTTCGGCTTCAAGTTCGGATGCCGAGAAAAAGCGAACCGGCACACCAAAATACTCGGCAGCTTGATGAATGCCATCTTCATCCATTTTCACATCGATAGATGCCAACATACCAACAGCTTCTGCAGCTAGGCTGTTATCCTCCAGAACCTTTTCGATATGCGCAATCAAATCCGCAGCAGCGACACCCCGCTCACAGCCAACGCCGATGGCCAGCTTTTGCGGACAATAGGTCAAGCCTGTTTGCGATGCTGCTTCAGGCACTGGCGAAA
This sequence comes from uncultured Cohaesibacter sp., assembly GCF_963664735.1. Lineage (NCBI taxonomy): Bacteria > Pseudomonadati > Pseudomonadota > Alphaproteobacteria > Hyphomicrobiales > Cohaesibacteraceae > Cohaesibacter > uncultured Cohaesibacter sp. The sequence goes on from NZ_OY761553.1 coordinate 1,315,750, forward strand.
AGCTGACATCAAGGCTGATTGCAGCATTGTCCGAACGTGCCAGTTCGCTATTGTCCAGCCATTCCAACTCGGCAGCAACAGATACGGCTTCGCCATCGACGATACGCGCCATTACGGGTGCGGCCATCTTTGGGTAAAGAAGCTTCCAGCCTTTGGGCGGATTGTCCAATGCAACCCGATAGCGGCAGTCGCCAGCCGTGGTCACCGCGGCATGAGCCTTCAGGGCATCAGCCAGCAAATGCGCCATATCGTTTGCTCCGTGGTGCCCACCAAGCAGAGGGACCACCGACGAACCATCACGCGCGACTGCAAGAACTGGCGGTTCGTCAAACTTGCTATCGAGCAGTGGCGCAAGAGCACGAATAACGATGCCGCTGGCATAAAGTGCGATGATGGCACGCCCTTCGCAGAACAATCCCTTAAGATGGCTTAGACTGTCGACAAAGGATACATCAAATCCATCAATGCCGCCTTTGCCGTGCAGCTCGACCGGATGGCCAGCACTCTTGAGCGCGGTCTTGATTGACAAAGCGAGATCGCTAGCCGCTGCGCTTGGGCAGACAATAGCAACGGGGATCAGTTTTTCCATGCTTCGTCTCCGTCATAGATAAGGATCATAGAGAAGTAGGGCGCGGACGCCTCTTTCAGGTCGGCGAGCGGGACCGCCTTTTCATTTTCAAGCGTTGCCCGCTCAACATAACCGGCACGCCCCATGAGCCCCAGTTTTTCAACAAGTGCACGAATGCGCGGCAGATGACGACCAACCTTCATGATGGCGAATGAACCACCAAGAGCCAGCCGCGCTTCCAGCTCTTCGTCGCTCATCGGGCCTGCAAGCACAGTCAGAACATCATTGCGACTGACAAGCGGTTGTTTCAGACGACAGGCGCAGGCAACAATCGACGTAACGCCGGGGATGATCTCTGTAGAAAAGTCCGCAGCCAACCGATCATACAGATACATGAAAGTGCCATAGAAGAATGGGTCTCCTTCGCACAGAAAGACCACATCGTTGCCAGCTTCCAACTCGGCGCGGACATCGACAGCACCAACGTCATAGGCATCTTGAGCAGCCTTGCGTTCTGGACGCATGGGAATTGCAATAGAGATCTCTCTGGTACCCGATGTTATATGCGCTTTGGCAATGTCGCGAGCAAAGCTGTCGCCACCTTCAGGAGCCGGATAGGCAACAACAACAGCCTCGCGAATGAGCCGCGCAGCTTTGAGTGTAATCAGTTCCGGATCCCCCGGCCCTACGCCAACTCCGTAAAGAGTTCCTTTTGGGTTATTTATCATTATTCTGGTTTCTCGTTTTGGTCTCTGAGGCTTTTTATGAAAGCCCACTGTGTAACGGGCATGGAAGGTTTCCAGCCGAAATAGGGTCCAACCGGTGTCGCTTTGGAAATGGCCAGTCTGGTTAGCTCTCCGCCCTTCTTCTCGAATTGTTCGATGAGCAATCGCTCCGAGCCCAGGGTGACCGCATGGGCAACCAGACGTCCTCCGGGTTTGAGGGCTGCAAGGCAATAGTCGACAACCTCTTCGGACAGTCCACCACCGATAAAGACAGCGTCGGGAGCGTCCTGCCCCTGAAGGCCATCGGGAGCGATGTCCTCGATGATTTTCAGCGAAGGGACACCGAGACAGCTGGCGTTGTGGCTTGCCAAAAGGCGCCGTTTTTCCAGCGGTTCAAGGCCTATGGCACGACAAGAGCGATGGCTTCTGAGCCATTCAATGGCAACCGAGCCACAGCCAGTGCCGATGTCCCAGAGCAAGGCTCTAGGGTGTGGCATCAATTTGGCCAAGGCGCTGGCTCGGATATCCCGTTTTGTCATCTTGCCATCATGCTCGAAGGCTTCATCAGGCAGACCGGCACTTATCGGCAACCAGTGCGTCAGTTGCTCGGGCAGCGCGATCGCCAGCACATTAAGATCGGCGAAGGACTGTCCACTCATAAGGAGTGCCTTGGCTTCCGTTTTGTAGATTTGCTCGGCATCACCGCCCAGATGCTCAAGAATGGTCAGCTGAGCGTCATCGATGCCACGCGCACAGAGTTGCTCGGCAACCTCTCTGGGAGAAGTTCCATCACGGCTGAGAACCAGCAGACGCGCACCCGGCATGTAATGCGGCAATAGAGTTTCGATGCTTCGGCCATGAATTGTAAGCTTGGCGGTTTTGTCAAGCGCCCAACCAAGACGGCTGGCGGCAATGCTGAAACTTCCGGGGAATGGCAAAACGCGCATGTCATCTGAGCTGAAGTGGCGCGATAGCGTTCCCCCAATGCCGAAATACATCGGGTCACCACTGGCGAGCACGACAACCGGCGAGCCTCTCAATGCCTCCAGTTCGTCAAAGCAATGCGAAAAAGGGGCTGGCCAACCGCGCTTCTCTGCATCTATTGCCATCTCATCAGGCATCATAGCCAGATGTCTTTCGCCGCCATAGATAACTTTCGCCTCAGCGATCAGCGACCAGGCAAGATCGCCCAGACCGTCAAGCCCGTCTTCTCCGATGCCGATCACACTCAACCATGGAGACAATTGCTGTTGGTTCATCTCTCTGGCCTCCTACATCGGTTTGTCGCTCTGACCGAGCGCAGCTATCGCCAGAGCGTTGACTGCGGCACTCGCCATGGGCGTTCCGCCACGTCTGCCCAGCATGGCGATATAGTCAAGCTCCAGCTCTGCGGCTTCATCGACCAGCGTTTGCTTGGATTCGGCAGCGCCAACAAAACCGACAGGAAAGCCAAGAACGAGAGCAGGCTTGCCCGCCCCTTCCCTCACCATTTCCAGCAAACGATACAAAGCCGTTGGCGCATTGCCGATGGCGACAATGGAGCCCTCAAGATGTGGGCGCCAAAGCTCCATGGCAGCGGCTGTTCGCGTGGTGTTGAGCTTTTGGGCAATGTCCGAGACTTCCGGACTATTCAGCGTCACCAAGATGCGGTTATGGGCAAGAGCGGCACCCGGCGCAAAGAAACGGGGCGAAATGCCGCCAGCAACCATTTGCGTATCCACCAGAATTGTGGTGCCTGATTGAAGGGCCTCGACGCCCTTGTCTGCCGCATTTGGCGAAAAGCGCAGATCGGAGACCAGATCGGTCATTCCGACAGAGTGCATAACGCGCACGGCAACCGGCTCCAGCGAAGGAGGCAAAGTGGCCAGAGCATCAGATGCTTCTTGCCTGATAATATTGAAGGAATTGGCATAAATCGCTGCCGGATCCTTCTCATAACTATGAAGGGTCATTTCTAATCACCAAGATCGGGTTGCGCCACGGTGCTGACCTTGTTGTCAGGTCATGCCAAACCGTGCCGCAACCTTGAGGATCAATCCTTTTTGTACATGCTTTTTGGACCTAGCGGATGGTCTGCCTGCGGGTAAGGATGGTGGTGATGATCATGGCCTTCGCCATGAGAATGCCCGTGGTCATGGCCATGATCGTGGTGGTGGTGATGATCATGCCCGTGGTGGTCATGATCATGATCATGATCGTGGTCATGATGGTGAGAGGTGCCATGATCATGGCCGTGACCTTGGGAGTGAGCGTGGTCGTGGCCATGATCATGGTGGTGATGCTCCGACGAAGGGTGATGCTTAAGACATTCGTTGGTGCATTTGTTATCTTCGCAATATTCGCAGTCTTTGGTATCCACCCCTTCAACATGATGGTGGTGGCTTTCCTGCTTAAGGCCGACTTCGGCCTCGAACCCCAGCACCTGCGCACGATATTTGCACAGCTGGCAGTTCATATTGTTCGTTCCTTCGAGGATCTCGGCAACGCGATCCTCAAAAGTTTCAATGACATAATCCTGATCATTCAAATACCCAGCCTTGACGAACTGAATGTCAGGGTGGCGGGCAGCAACTTCATCGGTGAAGTTGTAGATGCGGCGGACAAGAATGCCGGTGAAGAGGAAATACGGGAACACGATGATACGCTTGTAGCCAAGTTTGGCAGCATGTTCGAGACCCGGCTCGACAAGCGGGAATGTGACGCCGGAATAGCAGACTTCTGCCCAGCCGAACCCCATACCTTCCCAAAGCATGCGCATCAGTTTGTTGACATTGGAGTTTGCATCAGGGTCGGAAGCGCCTCGCCCGACAACCATAAGCAACGTATCGGTGATCGCGACCTCGCCAAGCTCGGCATTTGCGGCATCTACAGCCTCCTGAATGCGCGCACCCGCGGCCTTCATCATTTTAAGGTCCAGCCCGAGTTCGCGGCCATATTCGATGGTCACGCCGGGCGTTTTGGCCTGATAGGAATTGAGCACGGAGGGAATGTCATTCTTGGCATGCCCTGCAGCAAACAGCATGCCCGGAACGGCCAGAATGCGTGTGCAGCCCTGAGCTACCAGATTATCCAACCCCTTGGACAGAACAGGATTGGCAAATTCCAGATAGCCATAATCAACGGGCCAATCGGGAAAGCGTGGGCGCAGGCGTTCGGCCAATTGCGCAAACTGATCGACGGCTTCCTGATTTCGGCTGCCATGGCCGCAGATCATGAGGCCGAGTTTTTCGTTATTTTCGGTACTGGTCATTCTGGTCCCCTGTGGTTCGTTCGTCTTGAGCTTGAAGAGCTCTTTCGTTGGTTATCAGCAGGGAAAAAAGAACCTTGAGCATGGCTACGCCCAACATACTCTTTCTGTCCTGCAGGTCAGTCTTGGCCTCCGGATTGGATCTGCCGCACTGACTTGATTTTCAGCCCCTTTCGCGAGAGGCGCTGCAAAAATTCGTTTAGGGCAAAAGGCCCTCGAGTTTGAAAATGCCCATCAGCAAATTTGGCCATTTTCCATTTTTACGGTTCTTGTGACGACCTGATCCCTGAAAGCCCTATCGTGACTGACAATGATCATGGCCTGAGGCAATGATAGCAGAATCTCAACGAGACGTGCCCTTGTGGTCTCGTCAAGATCGTTGGTTGGTTCATCAAGCAGGAGGATATCCGGCTTCATGGCAATAACTGTGGCTAAAGCAACAAGCCGCTTCTGGCCACCTGAAAGCCTGTGAGTAACCTTCTCCTTCAAATGAGACAGATTCAACATCGAAAGCGTTTCTTCGACGATGACTGCAGCATCCTGACGGCTGTAACCCAGGTTCAAGGGGCCGAAAGCGATGTCCTCAGCAACTGTCGGGCAGAAGAGCTGGTCATCGGAATCCTGAAAAACCAGCCCGACGCGTCGGCGCAGAAGTGCAAAATCCTCTTCGCTGCTATAGTCACGACCGAAAGCGGAGATGCTGCCACTCTGCGCCTTATAGAGCCCTACCAGCAAATGCAGGAAAGTGCTTTTTCCTGCTCCATTCGCTCCCACAAGACCCAGACGCTCGCCAGCAGCAAGGCTCAGCGACGCTCCATTTACGCAAGTGCCACTACCGTGATAGGCGTAGCTCAAGTCACTTGTTTCAAGCAGAAATGACATGTTGCACCTCCACCATCAGAAGCAATGACATAAACAGGATGGAAAATAGAGCAAATGCGAAATCTCTCTTGCTGAAGCTAAACTCCTTGAGCAAATGAAACTGACCGTTAAAGCCCCTGCATTTCATTGCCATAAGAATGCGCTCTGACCGCTCAAAAGAACGGATCATCAGCATGCCCACCAGATAGCCTACGCTTTTGTAGGTGTGCAGACTATTTTTGGGTGCGAAAGCACGGCATTTCATGGCTGTCCTGAGGCGGCGATATTCGGCATGCAACACTTCCACGTAGCGCACGGTAAACAGCAGCAAATGCACCAGACGCTCAGGCACCCTGAGATTGGCCAGTGCATGACCGAAGGTGACTGCATCGATGGTAGCCATGAGCGCCAGTGACGCCATAACGATAGCATTGGCCCTTAGCAAGATCACCAGCGCTTGCAAAAAACCTTCGTAGCTGGCAGGCATACCAAAGAGGTTGAAGACCACGCTTCCGGCTGTGGTGAAAGGCAGCATGACAAGCAAAAGAACGATGAAACCATCCACCGTCACAACGCGCTTGACGGTCGATTTAAGCGGCAGCTTCGCCTGAAAGAGAAGGAACAAGGACGCACACAAGGCAAGAGCCAGAAGAGGCAGTTGATCGAGCTGCACAACGCAGATGGAGAAGAGAAAAACCGTCACAATCCTTACACGGGGATCCAGATCACGGATCCACATGCGATGATTGAACAGATTTTCATCCGCCTGCGTCACACCGCTTGCGAGCATTTTGGCCCGGCCTGCTTCTTCCAGCAAATCACTCATGCGTTTTTCTCACTCAACTCTTTGAGTCTTTTACGATCTTTTCTGGCGGCGACATAGAAGCCGATGCCGAATAGACCGCAGATATAGCCAATACCGCCAAGGATTGCCTGCATGTCGTTCTTTTCCATATATTCGAAAAGCACTTTCCTGAGAGGCTTCACTTTCTGCCACATGGCATCCTGCAAATCTGGTTTGAAGGCTTCCAATTGCTCATGCACTTCGGCGGCGATCAGCTTTTGAAGAGCTGCCGGATCTAGCCCAACGGCGGCGGGATCTGGTGCGCCATCGCTCTTGACTTTCAGTTGCTCAACAACATTTTCGACTTCTGCAGCAGCTTCGCTGGCAACAGCGTCGCCACCAATGCTGTCAGGAAGCTCATCTACGCCCAAACGATAGGTGGCTATATGCCCGGCTCCAAGATTGGCGCGAAAGGTGATCGGCTCTTTTTTGGTTGGCGTATACCTGAAAATCCCGTCTTCATCCGTCATCGTCTTGCCGAGCAGAGTACCCGCATCGTCATATACTTCCACTTCCGTTTTGACGGCCATGTCCCCGTTGGAGAAACCAATCTCGCCCTCAACGTCATTGCCATCGGCATAGGCCGAAACAACCACCTTATGGGCTGAAGCTGGAATGGCGAATGTGCAGGCAAAGAGCAGCAAAAAACTTGCCAAGACTTTTACCAGTTTATTCATTTGGCAACCTCCCCGGAGGTCTTTTGGCTCATGGCGTGAAGCAACTCCGGCTTAACTTTATAAATCAGATAAATGGCGGCAGCAGACAGCAACCCTTCAATGATCATGATCGGTATGTGGGCGACAAATACCAGCTTGGCCTGAAAGACAAAATTCTCGCCTGACAAACCAAGAGCCAAGGCAACGCACAGGGTTGTCAAAGCGATGGCCAAAGCACCGGCGACTCCACCATAAATGGCAGCGATATCGGCTGATTTTGCCTTGATAAGAAACGGGTTGACCAACAAGCCGACCAGCACCGCTGGCGCGGCGATATTGAAGGTATTCACCCCAAGAACGGAAATGCCCCCGAAGGCAAAGAACACCGCTTGCAGCAGCAAGCCGACGAACAGAGCCGGGAAAGCAGCCCAGCCGAGAATAATCCCGGCCAGACCGTTCAGGATGAGATGAACGCTGGAGAAGCCAAGTGGAACGTGAATGAGAGACGCAACAAAGAAAGCCGCGCTCAAAACCCCAGCAGCGGGAATAAGATCCATTTCCAGCTTTCGCAGCCCCATGACGAGACCAACCGCAGACATAGCGGAACCTGCAATCAGCACTTCATTGGACAGGGCACCATCAACGATATGCATAACTCATCCTCCAAGCATGAAAACCAAAACTATTTAAGGTCATAAGCCCGGATCCAGATAACAGCATCCTGAGAAAGCTCTTTGCCCTCATGCTCGGTGTCAGGCCCCACTCCAAGGGCGGCAAAGCCCCAGAAACCGGATTTAGGGATACCGTAGGTGAAATAGCCGTTGTCATCGGAGATAGCGGTCAATGTGCCACCCGGCGCTGGCTCGGTGGTCACTTCACCGGCGGTATTGGCTTCCATGTCCGGAGCTGCGGCAATATATTCGATTTCGATTTCAGCGCCGACGACCGGTTTGCCTTCGCTCAGAACTCGCCCGGAGAAAGTGGAGCCCGCCAGAATATCGGTAGGCTTGTTGAGCGGAATGATTTCGGTTTTCAGACCAGCAGGTTCATTCCAATCGGTTGGAACGCCACCCTTATTGACGTAGCTCTTGGTGATCTGTTGAATATAGATGTCTTCGCTCGGCTCATAGTAAGGTGCGGGCTTGAGCACGACCGTATAGTCACCATTCCTCTTGACTTTCAGGGCAGCATCGAAAGCGTCCGCTTCATTGCCTGATCCTTTAAAGCGGATTGGCTTGAGGCTATCCTTCAGGTCAATTTTCTCACCCTTGAAGATGGCATAGAATTCTTCCGGCGTGCCCATGTCCATGACATGGCCGTTTTCAAATGGATGCCAGAAGATCAATTTGAACGGAACATTGCCCGCTTTTTCCAGATTGACTTCAGGTGTGTAGACAAGTTGAAAATGCGCATTTGCAGTACCGGCAAACACGAGGGCTGATGCCAAAACGGCACCCTTCAGAAATTTATACATAGAGTCATCTCCCTTTGGTAAAACCAACTTGGAGACGCTGTGGGAATGGAAGTATCGGTAAGGGACTTGCTGATGTTAAAATAGCGCATCAGACTATCTCCACCAAACGCACACCCCGGCGTCATGTTTAGAGGCGACAAGGACAAACGATGCTTGTCCCGGTCTGTCTGATGGCAGGTCTCCTGGCTTACGGGTCTTCACAGTCCGCTCGAACCTTCCCAACGTAAAAACGTCAGTGGCATATATCGAACGGTAGCTCACCGTTTACAGTTGCGGGGGCAGCCATGGCCTAGGTCCCGATTGGGTAGTCCTCACCATGTTCCCTTTTCATTTCCTCATCACGCCCGGATGAGAAAAACCATCACACCGCTTATGTTTAGGTGCGCCGCAAAGGCATGTCAACTTGACGGAGTGAAACATTGCCTTTTTGGACACAGAATATCTTTATGAGTACGAAGTTCCTCTAATATTCGATCCCTTCCTGAGCCTTTATGCCAGCCCGGAACGGATGCTTTACGAGCGTCATTTCCGTCACCAGATCGGCGATCTCGATCAACTCGTCCTTTGCATTGCGCCCAGTTATAACCACATGGGTTTGCTGAGGTTTTTCGTTCTTTAGGAAAGAGACGATTTCCTCGACTGGCAGATAGTCATAGCGCAGAACAATATTCAGCTCATCGAGCAATACAAATCGAATTTCCGGGTCCAGTATTGCCTCTTTTGCCGCTTCCCATGCGGCGCGTGCATTCTCTATGTCCTTGTTCCGGTCCTGAGTTTCCCAAGTGAAGCCTTCGCCCATGGCCTTGATCGTCACCTGTTCGGGAAATTTCTCCAACATGCGCTTTTCGCCGCTATCCCAGGCCCCTTTGACAAACTGGATGACAGCAATCTTGTGCCCATGTCCGATGGAGCGAAATGCCATGCCAAAGGCTGCGGTCGATTTGCCCTTGCCTTTGCCGGTATGGACTATGATCAGCCCCTTTTCCTCGGTTTTGGTGGCAAGGATCTTGTCCCGCGCCGCCTTTTTCTTTTTCATCTTTTCCGCATGCCGAGCATCGATCTCTTCCTGGGTCATGCCTTCGGTATTCTTCATAGAAACTCCCCTTCCTATTTGGCTGCCGGTTGCTTGTTTGCTTCGAGATTGAATCTGGCACTGTTGGACCTTGGTGTCCAAAGGCCCCTGTCAAGCGCCTCCAGAAAGCGATCCATCATATCATCATAGGCGGGCCGGTTCTTGTCTTTAAGAAACTCGGCAACGGCCTCATCTTCGATATAGGCTTCATAGAGCTGATCAAAATGATGATCGCCCACCGCGTTGGTTGTCGCAGCAAAAGCAAAGAGATAGTCAAGCGTTGCGGCCATCTCGAATGCGCCCTTGTAGCCGTGCCGCATGACGCCCGCGATCCATTTGGGATTGGCCGCCCGGCCCCTTACCACGCGGGCAATTTCCTCATCCAGCGTGCGAATAACGAGGCGTTCAGCGCGGGAATGATCGTTGTGATAAACCTTTGGCGCGGAGCCCTTCAGACTTTCAACGCTGGCCGCCAAACCGCCCTCGAATTGATAATAGTCATCTGAGTCAAGAAGATCATGCTCTCTGTTATCCTGATTCTGGATGACGGCATCCACCTTTGACAGACGCTGCTTAAGGCTCTCTGCGGCTTTGTTTCCATATTGTCCCGCCCCATAGGCAAAGCCACCCCAGGCGACAAAAGCCTCGGCGAAGTCGGACCGTTTGTCCCATATCTTCTCATCAATCAGCGCCTGTAGTCCAGCACCGTAAGCGCCCGGCATGGAACCGAAAATGCGAAAGGTCGATTGCCGTTTGGCCAACTCAGCATCAACACCTTGTGCCTCGGCCTCGGCCCTTTCACGTCTTACGCGAGCAGCTAGCGGATTGGCATCTTCATCTTCCTCAAGCTCGGAGATGCGGCGAACGGCACGGTCGAACAGATCAATCTGATGGGGGAATGCATCGCGGAAAAAGCCCGAGATGCGCAAGGTGACGTCAACGCGGGGACGGCGCAGTTCTTCAAGGCTGACGATTTCTATTCCGGTAACGCGCCCTGAAGCAGCCTCCCAGACAGGTCTGACACCAAGCAGGGCCAAGGCCTGAGCAATATCATCGCCACCGGTGCGCATGTTCGAGGTGCCCCAGCAGGTTAGAACAATGGCCTGCAGCCACTCCCCTTCATCCTGAAAATGCCTCTCCATGAGCCTTTGCGCCGACAATTCGCCGATATTCCACGCTGTTTTCGAAGGCACCGAGCGCACATCGACCGCAAAGAAATTCCTGCCCGTCGGCAAAACATCCGGTCGCCCCCTCGTTGGGGCACCAGAAGGCCCGGGTGGCACAAACCGCCCAGAAAGCCCTGCCAACAGATTTTGCATTTCCTCTGGCCCACAGGCATCAATCGCTTGGCTGAGATCGGTCTTGATCCAGTCCAACACGGCCTTTGTGGCCTTGAAGCTATCGGGACAGATCAACTCTCCGGCCACCATCGCTTTTGCAAGCAGCTCAATACGCTCGACAGCATCCCCACAATGGCGCCAAAGCGCATCGGTTCGCTCTGCCAAAATATCGGGGCGTTTGCCGTCCCATGGTCTGGCAAAATCACAATCAAGCGGGTCGAAAGATTCTCCTGCGATAGTGAGGCCCAAATCATCACTTATTGCTCGGTGAAGCGAAACCTGCTCTGCCCCTCCCCCTCTTGGGACACGCGCAATCGCCACAAGCAAATCCACACGATAGCCCCCTTCCGGAGATAATCCCAAGATGTGCAGACCGTCGCGGATCTGCAATTCCTTAAGATCGCAGAGATGCGTATCGAGCTGTTGCAGTGCGGTTCTGTTATCATCTTCGGCACTGACACCAGCATCTTTGTCCAGCCCTGTGCGACTGGCAAGAAAACGGATTTCTTCCAGCAACATATCCGAACGACGCGGGTCTACTCCCTGAGCGGTGTAGAATTCATCAACGAGCGCCTCCAGTTCCTCTCCGGCCCCGTGGCTTTCTGCACGGGTTAGCGGCGGGGTCAGGTGATCGATGATAACGGCACTTGTGCGGCGCTTGGCCTGACAGCCTTCTCCGGGATCATTGACAATGAAAGGATATAAATGGGGAATTGGCCCAAGGACAGCTTCGGGAAAACAAGCCTCGCTCAAAGCCAAGGCCTTGCCCGGCAGCCATTCCAGATTTCCATGCTTGCCAGCATGAATAATGGCATGAAGCCCATAGACATGGCGAAGCCAGAAATAGAAAGCAAAATAATTGTGCGGCGGCACCAGATCGGGGTCGTGATAGGTTTCTTTAGGATCAATATTATAACCCCGCGCGGGCTGGACGCCGACAGCCAGATTGCCAAAGGTCAGGATTGCCAGCTGGAAGGCCCCTTCGCGCACCATAGGATCATTTTCTGGCGCGCCCCAGCGTGTCTCTATCGCGTCTCTGACAGAAGCAGGCAAAGCACCGAACATGGCCTTATATTCTGCGACATTGAGGCTGTGGTCGCTTTGACGCATCGCTTGACCAAGAGCATTGGTCGGGCCTCTCAGGATCTGTTGCATCAGGGCGTCGGCATCTTCGGGAATATCATCAATGATATAGCCCGAAGCCTTCATCGCCCGCATCATGCCAACAACCGAAGCAGGACTATCGAGCCCGACGCCGTTGGCAATGCGGCTGTCCTTGTTGGGATAATTGGCCAGAATCACCCCAACTTTTCGACTATCCGTCTGCGTTTGGCGGAGGGTTGCCCAGCCGTTTGCCAAATCGGCAACATAGTCGATGCGGTCCGCATGAGGAACAAGCTGAACCGGTTTATATTGCGTACGCTCATCCAATGCACCTTCTTCCTTGAAGGCTATGGCACGGCTCAGGATACGGCCATCAAGCTCGGGCAGAACCACATGCATCGCCAGATCACGCGCAGAAAGTCCGCGCTGGCTTTCCTCCCAAGCCAACTTGCTTGAGCCAGACAGGATGGCCTGAATGATAGCACAATCATATTGATCGAGGATGGTCGGCTCGTAGGCCTTGCCGGCTTTGGAAAGTGCGAAGGCCGTGCAATTGAGAATAACCGCGGGCGGCAATCTCGGCAGCAGCTTTAACAAAAATTCCTGCGCTTCGAAATCCTTCAAACTGGGAAGGAAGATCGGCAGGGCATGAGATCCTTTGGCTTCCAGAGCATCGGCCAGCGCATCTATGGGGGCCGTCATGGCACTTTGCACATAGGAGCGATAAAACAGCACCGGGACGACAGGCCGGGTTGCTTCATTCTCGGCAAGATGCCGGTCCTGATAGCGCTCTATACCATCATCACCGCTAAAGCTCTCGCCGTTCTTTAGGATTCCTACGCGGGCGAGCGGCACCGGATGGGGCACAGCTTCCGGCTCGCCTGCGATCAAAGCTTCCGCAAACCGCAGGGCCAGCGCCATATTTTCCGCACCACCCTCAACACAATAACGCCAGAACTGACGCACAAGGGCAATTGGCTCGCTGGACCATTCTGCGAGGCTCTCATCCCACTTGTCATCGCCGGGCATGACAAGCAATTTCACACCATAGCCGCGGGACAATTTCTTGAGCTGTTCCAGCCCATAGCGCCAATATTCGACACCGCCAAGGAGCCTTAGCGCGATCAGCTTTGCCTTGCTGGCGGTCTGCTCCACATAAAGATCAACGGAATATGGATGGCCAAGAGTCATGAGGTTGGCAAGACGAACCGACAAAGCCCCGGCGGGCAGAGCGTGCCCACCCAAACCTGCTGACATGGCAAAGGCAGAGAGCTCACTGTCCGCCGAAGAAAGAATGACAATGTCACCGGGGCTTTGTCCCAGATCTACAGCTTCTTGACCATCATCGATCCGCCCGGCATCAGGCGCCAGAATATGCATGTCGGCGCAATCCTTTTCCCGTCATTTTTCTTCAGACTGAGCTGGTGCTGTGGTTAGCCCAGCGTCTTCTTTGCCAGATCAAGGTCGAAATCCTTGAGACCGATCACCACCAGACCCGTTGTCTTTTCCGCGCTAGCATCAAACCAGCTTTCAACCCGGCGTCCGACTGCCTGAACGACAACCCGTGCTTTCTTGCCCTCGATGCAAGCATAACCTTTTACTCGCAGCACACCTGATTGGGCCAAGACATCGGCAACAGCCTGCTTGAGAGCATCCATTGTCTCAAATGTACGCGGCAGAACGACTGCGGAATGGAAATCATCGTGATCGTGGTGATGGTGGTGATGATCATCGTGATCATGATCATGATCATGATCATGGTCGTCATCGTCGTCATCATGATGGTGGTGATCATGGGCAGCCTGACGGCTGTCGATATCTTCCTCGGCTCCCGCTTCCAGCCCCAGAAGCACAGCGGCAGAGACGTTGCCATTTGCGGAATGAACGATCTTCACGCCTTGGCGCATATGCTCTGTGATTATGCTCTCGACATGCGCCATGGCGGCATCATCGACGAGATCGGCCTTGGAGACGACAATCATGTCGGCGCATTTGAGCTGATCATTGAACAGCTCATCAATCGGGCTCTCATGATCAATCGAGTCATCAAGTTCCCGTTGATGGGCCATGGCGTCTTCATCAATGCTGTAGTGGCCTTCGCTCAAAGCTGCAGCGTCCGCGATGGTAATGACGCCATCCACGGTAACGGAGGCTCTCACGCTGGGCCATTGAAAGGCCTGAACCAGCGGCTGGGGCAACGCCAAGCCAGATGTTTCGATAACGATGTGATCCGGTCTTGGCTCACGCTGGAGCAGCATTTCCATCGTGGGCAGGAACTCGTCTGCTACAGTGCAACAAATGCAGCCGTTTTTCAGCTCGACCACATCGTCTTCAGTACAGTTTGGGTTGCCGCAACTTGAAATCAGTTCACCGTCAAATCCCATATCGCCGAATTCATTGACGATAAGAGCGATTTTCTTGTCACCGGCCTGTTCGATCAAATGACGAATGAGCGTGGTTTTACCGGAACCAAGAAAGCCGGTCACGACAGTTGCGGGAATCTTGCGGGATGTCAGAGGAGCCTTGAAGGACATAATAAGCCTCTAGTTCTTGTTGGAAATTTCTGAAGGAAAAGGATGCAGACGCGCAATCGTGTTCTTGCGAATATGCGGTGGCCGGGTTCGCCACTCTGGCAGGCCATCTTCGGCCTCGACGTAGCTCTTCGCAAAAGTGACCAGATCATCGACGCGCTCGGCAGAGCCATCCAATTCGCCGACAACAAACTGGTATTTTTGGTCAGCCATCAGAGCAGCAACGCAACTGCGCTTGCAGCTGCTCATGCAGCGAGCGGGCTGAACAATGATTTTATCCCTTAAGGCCTCGTCAGCAGCAACAACCGCCTGTACGGCAGTCAGCAGCTTTTCGCCCTCCGGGCTTTCTGTCGCCAACTTTTCCGGATTCTGTTTCACGGCGGCATTGTTACAGGTGCTGCAAATTTGCAAAATAGCTATATTTTTCAACGCATAATCCTAGCATCGTATTGCAACAGAAGCTGCTGATTCCGACTTTAACGAAACACGCCGATAGCAGGGAGGGAAAGCTGGGAAGCAAAAATCAATTTGCCTCAACTCCGATACACCCCGACCGGTTCGTGAGAATTGCTTGGCTGGCAGGTCTCCTGGCTC
This sequence comes from uncultured Cohaesibacter sp., assembly GCF_963664735.1. Lineage (NCBI taxonomy): Bacteria > Pseudomonadati > Pseudomonadota > Alphaproteobacteria > Hyphomicrobiales > Cohaesibacteraceae > Cohaesibacter > uncultured Cohaesibacter sp. The sequence goes on from NZ_OY761553.1 coordinate 1,330,766, forward strand.
ACGGTTTTGCGCCCCGTTTCCTTCCCAAGCCCGTTGGCTCAGTGGTTTAAACAGGGCAATCCGCTTACAGTTGCGGGGGCAGCCATGGTATTGGCCCCGAGTTGGGTCGTCCGCACCATGTTCCCTTTTCATCTTCCCAGACTCGATCATGGGAAGAACCATCCGGCTTCTTTTTGCGGGATTGAATGAGGCTTGTCAATCTGGTTAGACAGTATTTTTATGACTATGAAATACACAATTGAAATGCCGCTTTCGGCCACGGCAGCCTTTTCCAGCAGCTGTCTAGATAAAAGTTCTTTCTGACAACGAGTGTGAGAATATCCGCTCTTGGCAAAGGCGAAGAAACTCACTCTCGGCCTCCGAGAATCGGCGCTTGGGGTTTGAGACCAAATGCACATCAACAGCGGGCAGATTTTCGTAAGGCGGCAATTGAAACAGCAAGCCCCGCTCCACATCACGGCGGGCAACGTGCACAGGCAGTGCGCCGATTCCAATGTTGGCAACGATCATGCGCCGCACCTCGACCAGATTGGAGGAAACCCCATGCCACCGGGTCGCAGCCTGTACCCGTGCGCGCAGGTTTGCCACCGGTTCCAGTGCTCCGCCTTCCACTTCGGTTTGAAAGGAAACGCTAGGCTCGCCAACCAGCTCAGTTGCATCGATATCTTTCTTTTTGAATAGCCGGTGGTTTGGTCCGCAATAAAGTGCAAAATATTCGCGATACATGATTTCCGCGTCCAGCTGAACCGAGCTGTTATTGAACAGGCAGACGCCAAAACTTGCCCTATTCTGTCCCACCCGACTGACAATCTCTTCACTGTCGGCAACCGAGATGGAAAATGTCACCTTGTCGTGCAAATGGGCATACTGGGCGAGCACTTCATCAAACTGGGGACAAACCACATGGCTGGCGACAACAAGCGTAATGTGGCCTCTGAGTTCGTCTTCGCCTCTGTCCAGCAGGGATGGCAGTTGAGACACACTGCCGAAAATTGTCGAACATTCATAATAAAGGATGTCACCTGCCCGCGTTACCCTGAACTGGTTGGGCTTTCTGATGATCAGCTTATGCCCGATCATTTCTTCCAGCCTTTTCAGAGCCGCGCTCACTGTTGGTTGTTTCAACCCCAGGAAATCGGCTGCTTTGGTAATGCTCTTTTGCTCGACTACCACCATGAAAGTGCGAAGCAAATTCCAATCCAGATTCCACGGAAACCGCTGTTCATAAGGCCTCATGATAGATCCAATCTATATTCAACATTGGAATTATTTATTTGCTTGATGATACAACCCGTGCAACCTTCAGCACAAGGTGGCAAAAAATTAGTCACTGCTAAAAATTAGGCAAAATGCCAGGGAACAGTTTTCGCTTCAAACAGGAGAATTTCATGATCAACCGTCGCAGCTTGTTGAAGTTTGCCGCAGCCACCGGCACGCTTGTGCTTGCCAGCCTTAGCATTTCCGCTCCGGTTCTTGCTGATGAACTGGACACCATAAAGGAAAATGGTGAAATTCGCATTGCCATGAGTGGCGCCTATCCTCCATTCAACTTTGTCAATGACGCAAACGAAGTGGTCGGCTTCGATCCATCCATCGGTGCGGCCATTGCAGAGCGCATGGGTGTTAAAACGAAGATCATCACCACCGCATGGGACGGCATCATAGGCGGTTTGCTGGCCAACAAATATGACGCCATCGTCGGGTCTATGACCATCACCGACGAACGCGCCAAAGTCGTGGATTTTGTGGGGCCTTATTACACCACACAGCGTGCAATCTTCACCAAGAACGGGTCTGAGATCAAGGATCTTGCCGGATTGAAAGATGCAACGCTCGGGGTAACCCTTGGCGAAACTCACGAACAGTGGGCGCGCGAACAGGGCTACAAGATTCGCACTTACAAGGGTCTGCCCGAGTTGATGCTTGAACTCAAGAGCGGCCGCGTTGATGCTATCGTCAATGACCGCATCGCAGCCATGCTGGCCATGAAAGAAAATGGCTACGACTTCGTGGAAATTCCGGTCCCTGAGGCTGACAAATACGAGCAGGGCATCGCAATCCGCAAGGGCAATCCTGAGCTGAAAGCTGCCATGCAGAAAGCTCTGGACGAAGTCATGGCCGATGGCACTTACCTCGAAATAGCCAATAAGTGGGTCGGCGGCGACATTCGCTAAATCCCGCAACATCTTGCAAGGTCCCGCCCAGAGTCTGAGCGTGCGGGGCTTTGCAATATACACAAATCCCCCTTTTTTTCTGGATTAATGACAGACTTGCTCCGATTGATTTCAGGATCATCATCAAGGACAGCAATGAATGGATATTGATCTTATCCTCCGGGTCTATCCCCATTTTCTCAAAGCGGCGGTGCTGACGATCGAGTTATCGGTTCTTACCGCCATACTCGGGCTCATTTGCGGTTCTCTAGGCGCCGCGGCGCGACTTTCCCGGCTCAAGGCTATCCGCTTTCTGGGCTCGGCCTATGTCAGCCTGTTTCGCGGTACCCCTGCCCTTATCCAGCTGTTCCTATTGTATTTCGGCGGACCACAGATCGGCATTCAGCTTGACGCATTCCAGGCCGGTGTTATTGGCCTTGGGGTGAACATCGGTGCCTATATGACCGAAACCATTCGCGGCGCGATCATATCGGTTCATAAAGGACAAACTGAAGCGGCGCGCACACTCGGGATGAGCCGCTGGCAAGCCATGCGCTATGTCATCCTGCCACAAGCCTTTCGCCTGATGGTCCGTCCGCTTGGCGTCAACATCAATGCGCTCATCAAGGGCACGGCGTTGGTTGCAGCAATCTCCGTTGTGGAATTGACCTACACCGCTCAGCGCTTCATCGGTTCGACTTACAAGCCGTTTGAAATGTTCATTCTGGCTGGCGTTCTCTACATGATCATCATTTACATAACGGGACGCGGCATTAGCTGGCTCGACAAGAAGGTGCGGATCCAATGACCTTTCAAGGATTGAATGGAGGCCGACATGGGGCTTGATTTTTCGGTCGTACCCGGCTTTTTCGGCGTCATCATGCAAGGCGTCTTCTGGACGATTGCCATCACGGTTGCCGCAGCAATACTTAGCTTTTTTGGTGGTATTTTCTTTGCCGTTATCGCTCTTTATGCGCCGCGCGTGATCAGCTGGCCGATGAAGGGCTTCGAGTGGTTGTTCATGGGCACGCCGCTTTTGTTGCAGTTGTTCCTGATCTATTTCGGACTGATCCAGGTCGGCATTGATTTGCCCGCATTTGTGGCCGGATTCGTCGGTCTTGGATTGCACTTTGCCGTTTATAATTCGGAGTTGATCCAGACAAGTATTCTGGCCGTGGACAAGGGCCAGATGGAAGCGGCCCGCACGCTCGGTCTCAGCCGAGGGCATGCCCTGCGTTATATCGTCATTCCGCAAGCGGTGCGCGATGTCATTCCGCCAATCGGCAACAACATGATCGCACTGCTCAAGGACTCCGCGCTTGTTTCCGTAATCGGCGTGTCCGAGCTGACCCTTTCGGCACAGCTGGCAATAGGCCGCACCTATCGGCCGTTTGAATTCTATGCAGTTGCTGCCGTTTGCTATTACATCATCAATCTGGGCATGGAAGCGGTGTTGCGTCGTCTTGAACACCGCGTACAAGCCTCTCGTTAAGCTGTCGGAAGGATAAATTCATGACGCATCATCGTCCCTTTGTCGATATTCGCCACGCCCAGAAATGCTTTGGAGACCTTGAGGTACTCAAGGATATCAACTTGCAGGTCGAGCAGCAGCAAATTGTTGCCATTATCGGGCCCAGTGGCTCAGGTAAATCGACGCTTCTGCGCGCGATCAACGACCTTGACCCGCTCACGTCCGGCGAAGTCTGGATTGATGGGGTGCAGGTAAACAAACTCCTGCCCCACGCGCAATATGAAAAGCATATCAACAAGGTGCGTCAGGAAATTGGCATGGTGTTCCAGCATTTCAATCTGTTCCCGCACCTGACCGTGCGCGAGAATATCACGCTGGCACCCAAGCTGCTCAAGGGCGTTTCAGCCGATGAGGCCAATGCTTTGGCAGAAGAACAGCTGGAGCATGTGGGACTGATCGACAGGATCGATTATCACCCCTCGCAATTGTCCGGCGGGCAGAAGCAGCGCGTTGCCATTGCACGAGCGCTCGCCATGAAACCCAAACTGATGCTGTTTGACGAAGCAACGTCAGCGCTTGACCCGGAATTGGTCGAAGAGGTCAACCAGGTCATGAAAATGTTGGCTGAGGAAGCCATGACCATGATCATTGTCACCCACGAAATGGGATTTGCCGAAAGCGTTTGCGATCGGGTCCTGTTCATGGATGGCGGTGTCGTCGTCGAGGAAGGCACACCCGATGTTGTCTTCCGCAACCCGACCCAAGAACGAACAAGAAATTTCCTTAGAAAACATCTCGAAGGCGTAAAATGAGCAAAGAAGCGTCTCATCTCTTCTATCAGTCCCGCGCTCCACGACCATTTCTGGATCGCGCAGAAGGGATCTATATGTATGACCAATCCGGCAAGCGCTATATTGATGGCTCTTCCGGTGCGATGGTTTCCAATATCGGACACTCCAACCCGAATGTACTTGCCGCGATGAAAGCCCAGATGGACAAATCCACCTTCGGCTATCGCTTGCATTTTCGAACAGAGCCCTCTGAAGAACTCGCCACGATGGTGGCCGAGCGCATGCCGGGCAATCTGGATCGTGTGTTCTTTGTTTCCGGCGGGTCGGAAGCCGTTGAGAGCGCTGTCAAGCTGGCCCGTCAATATGCCATTACGCAAGGTCAGACCGATCGATGGAAGGTGATTTCCCGTTTTCCTTCCTATCACGGAGCGACCTTCGGTGCTCTGGCTCTGACCGGCTATGATCCCCTCGCCCGTCCGTTCGACCCGATGATGCGCGACATGCCAAAAATCGCCGCACCGGCCTGCTATCTGGACCGGGACAATCTAACCGACGAGCAGCGCGGTTTGAAATATGCCGAGTTGCTGCGTGACGAGATCATCAGGCAGGGACCGGAAACGGTTCTGGCCTTCATCATGGAACCAATCGGCGGCGCTTCCACAGGCGCGCTTGTTGCTCCAGACAGCTATTACGGGCGTATTGCGGAAATCTGCAAGGAATTCGGCGTTCTGCTTATCTATGACGAAGTTATGACCGGCGTAGGCCGCACAGGAGCCTTCCTAGCTGCCAATCACTGGGATATCGAACCGGACATCGTAGCGATGTCCAAAGGCTTTGCCGCCGGCTATGCGCCGCTGGGAGCCGTGGTTGCCCGCGAAACCATGGTCGAAGCGTTGCTTGATGCCGGTGGCTTCCTGCATGGCTACACTTATGCAGGCAACCCTCTGGCCTGTTCGGCAGGCGTTGCCGTTCTCAAGGAAATCGAGCGGCTCGACCTCATCACCAACTGCGCCAACATGGGGGCCTTGCTGAAGTCTCGCCTTGAAGGCCTGATGGATCGCTACCCATTCATTGGTGATGTGCGCGGCAAGGGCCTTCTTCTGGCATTCGAACTTGTCAGCGACAAGCAGACCATGGAGCCCTTGCCCAAGGAGTATAACTGCTATCTCGAACTGGTCGAGATGGCCTACGAACGTGGCCTCATTATCTATTCTCGCCGCACCCGCGGTGGTATTGAAGGGGATCACTTCCTTGTTGCTCCGGCCATGATTGTCAACGAAGCCCAGATTGACGAGATCATGGGCATTCTCATCGAGAGCCTTGATGCTCTCGCGGCAAAATTCGATCTGCCAGTGACAGCATCATGAAACTGCCTCAAAAAACACGATCAATTGAAGAAGCCGTCGCGCAGATCCGCGACGGTGCCTCGATCATGGTCGGCGGATTTGGTGTTCCCGGTACACCCTTCAACCTGATCGCGGAATTGGCGCGGCAGGGTCAGAAAGATCTGACCCTCGTGAAAAATGATGCCAACGAAGCCGGTATGGGCATTGATCATCTGTTGGTGAATGGACAGGTGCGCAAACTCATCGTGACCCATCTAGGCCTCAACGCACACGCGATCGAGCTCATGAATACCGGCGTTATTGAAGTGGAGTTCTGCGCACAAGGCATTCTGGCTGAACGCATACGGGCCGGTGGTTCGGGTCTTGCAGGTTTCATCTCTGATATTGGCATCGGCACGGAGCTTGCCGAGGGCAAACAGATGGTCACTGTTGAAGGCAAGGACTATGTGCTCGAATCCTCTCTGCGCACCGATGTCGCGCTCATCCATGCGGAACAATGCGATGCTTTCGGCAATCTTTGCTTTGCCAAAACAGCGCGCAATTTCAATCCCTTGATGGCAATGGCAGCGGACTGTGTCATCGCAGAAAGCCAGCATTGCCACTCGATTGGCCGTCTTGACCCGGACGCCATCCATACGCCGGGGCCATTTGTTGATCATGTGGTCGCGATTGACGAGTTACACAAGGAATATGCCATTGTCCGACGCTAGAGAAAGAATGGTTGCCCGCGCTGCCCGCGCGATTGAGCCGGGCATGCTGGTTAATCTCGGCATCGGATTGCCGACCCGCGTGGTGAACTATCTGCCAGATGGCATCGAAGTCGGGCTTCACACGGAAAACGGTCTTGTCGGTGTTGGTCCGACACTGGATTATGATCATGCAGACTGCGATCTGATCGATGCCGGTGGCGCCTATATCAGCGCCCTGCCCGGCGGGGCCTTCATGGACAGCGCAGCTTCCTTTGCCATTGTCCGTTCAGGGCGGCTCGATCTCACCATGCTGGGAGCCTTTGAAGTGGCACAGAACGGCGATCTTGCCAACTGGAAGATACCGGGAAAATTCTCTCCCGGAGTTGGTGGCGGCATCGAGTTGGCACAGAAAGCAGCCCATGTCATGGTGCTGACGACACATACAGACCGCAAGGGAAACCCCAAGCTTCTGGAGCGCTGCACCCTGCCGCTGACAGCCACGGGGGCTGTTGAGCGCATTTTCACCGACATGGCTGTGATTGATGTTACGCCAGACGGCTTTGCCTTGAGAGAACGGGCTGAGGCGATATCAATCAAGGAAATCATCGAAGCGACCGGTGCTCCTTTGAGCATACCGGAAGGTGACATCCCCACATTCTGATCTCAGAACAACAGACTCTGGAGGGAGCACAATGGATCAGGACATTTCAAGCAAGATACTTTGCGCAGTTGAAAGCAACTTCGACAAGCAAATGGAATTTCTCATGCAGCTTGTCAGCCATCCTTCCACACGAGGCCTGGAGCAAGCCGCACAGGCCTTCATGGCCGATGCACTGTCTGATCGTGGATATGAGGTCGATCGCTGGGAGATCAACCTTGATGACATACGGCAATTGCCCGGCTTTTCGCCCGTTTTGGGCTTTTATGACGACGCGATCAACGTGGTTGGTTTGCACAAGAGCAAAACCAACCAAGGCCGTTCTTTGATCCTCAATGGCCATATCGATGTGGTGCCCGCAGGTCCGCTGGATATGTGGGACATGCCGCCCTTCTCGCCAAAGATTGAAGGCGACTGGATGTATGGTCGTGGCGCAGGAGACATGAAAGCAGGATTGGTGGCCAACCTGTTTGCGCTCGATGCCTTGCGCTCAGCCGGTTTCGCGCCTGCTGCAGATTTGTTTTTCCAGTCTGTGGTTGAAGAAGAATGCACCGGAAACGGCGCGCTTGCCTGCCTGCAGAGAGGATACAAGGCGGATGCCGTGCTCATTCCCGAACCGTTCGATGAAACGCTGGTCAAAGCGCAAACCGGCGTCATCTGGTTTCAGGTTCATCTGCAAGGACTGCCCACTCATGTTGCCTATGCTGGCGACGGGGCAAACGCTATTGAAGCGGCCATTCCGCTAATCAATGCCCTGCATGAGCTGGAAAAACGCTGGAATGCACCGGAGCATCGGCACCACGATTTTGCGCATCATGACCATGCACTTAATCTCAACATCGGCAAGATTGTAGGCGGCGACTGGCCCAGCTCTGTGCCTGCATGGTGCGTGTTCGACGTGCGCATGGGCGTGTTCCCCGGTCAGGACATGGAAGCCGCTCGGGCGGACATAGAAACCACCTTATTGAACGCAGCTGAGGAAAACTGCTTCCTGAAAGAGAACAAACCCAAGGTTGTTTACCACGGATTCATGGCTGAGGGGTATGCATTATCTGATGATAAAAGCGAACCTGCGTTAAGCGCGATCGAGACACTTGGCAGGGCCCACAAGCTGGTAAACAACAAGGATCTGGAGCAGATGGCAATCACCTGCACGACAGATACTCGCTTTTTCGGGCTTTATGCCAACACACCGGCTCTCGTTTACGGTCCTCATGCCGAAGCCATTCATGGCTTCAACGAGAGGGTTTCGTTGGAAAGCATCAAGCGCGTTACCAAGGCGACAGCCCTATTCATCGCCGATTGGTGCGGACTGGAAACAATTTAGGAGATAGAAATGCGCCAAGCTGTGATCGTTTCAACTGCCCGTACGCCCATCGGGAAGGCTTATCGCGGCGCATTCAATAATCTGGAAGGTCCAAGCCTTGCCGCCCATGCTGTTAAGGCCGCGATGGAACGCGCTGCCGTAGAAGGAGATGCTGTCGAAGAAATCACCTTTGGCTCCGCACTCACCCAAGGCAGCACCGGCATCAATGTTGGTCGCCATATCGTGCTGGCGTCCGGGTTGCCGGATTCGGTTGCAGGCTCGACGATTGATCGCCAATGCGCTTCAGGGCTTAACGCCATCGCCATTGCAGCCCATATGATCATCAACGAAGGGGTCGACGTGGCTATTGGTGGCGGGCTGGACAGCATTTCGCTTGTGCAGCTTGAAGAACATTGGAACTGGTATCGCTACCGCGACCCGAATGTTCGCGAAAGCTACTATATGTCGATGCTCGAAACTGCAGAAACTGTTGCCAAGCGTTACGGCGTGAGCCGCGAAGAGCAAGATGCCTACTCCCTGCAAAGCCAACAGCGGACGGCGGCTGCGCAGCAAGCCGGACTTTTCGCCGATGAAATTGCCCCCATCACGACAAAGAAGCTCGTAAAGGACAAGGAAACCGGTACGTTGCAGGAAGAGACGGTAACGCTTGCTCAAGACGAATGTAACCGTCCCCAGACTACCTTGGAGGGTCTGGCTCGCCTCAAACCTGTTTTGGGAGACGAGACAAGCATCACCGCCGGTAACGCCAGCCAGCTTTCGGATGGCGCGTCAGCTTGCGTTCTAATGGAAGCAGCAGAGGCCGAACGACGTGGCTTGAAGCCTCTTGGCATCTTCCGTGGATTTACTGTGGCCGGTTGTGCCGCCGAAGAAATGGGCATCGGACCGGTTCGAGCCATTCCCAAGTTGCTTGCCCGCAACGGCTTGCGCGTAGACAGCATAGACCTTTGGGAAATAAACGAAGCTTTCGCTTCTCAGCTTCTTTATTGCCGTGACAGCCTCGGGATTGATAACGACAAACTCAATGTCAATGGCGGTGCGATTTCCATTGGCCATCCATATGGCATGTCCGGCGCACGCATGGCGGGGCATCTTCTCATTGAGGGACGCCGGAGAGGAGCAAAATATGGCATCGCCAGCATGTGCGTTGGCGGAGGCCAAGGAGCCGCAGGACTGTTTGAAATCCTGCCGGAATAACGCCAAAGGCGTTTGCGGATCGACTGACAAAAAGGGGGCAGGATGAAACCCGCCCCTTTCAAGTTTAACCAGTCCTTATCGAACCAGTCCGTGTTAAATTCAAGTGCTCAGGCGCCAAAGGCAGGAATGATTTTCTCGCCATATTCCGCGATGATCTGCTCTTCCTTGCCGTTGTCGAGATAGATATTAAACTGCGTAACACCGGCGTCTTTAAGTACGTTTAGCTTGGCAACATGCTGTTCGGCTGCGCCCAGAACGCTGAAACCCTCGATGATTTCATCGGTAATGAAATCGAGATAGGGATTGTCGCTCTGGCCATGCTTGGAATAGTCATAACCCTTGCGATCCTTGATATAGGCGGTCAGAGCTGCGGGAATGTCGTCACGCTCCGTGCCATATTTCTCAACGATATCGGCGACATGGTTGCCCACCATGGCCGGGAACCAGCGCGTGGCGGCAATGCATTCTTCGCGGGTGCCGAAATAGGCAGGCGCTGCGGACATGACCTTGTAGTTTGACATGTCACGGCCCGCCTTCTTGCCCTCTTCAATGGCGGTGCTGGCCAGCCATTTGACAATGCTCGGCTCGGCAATCTGAAGGATGAGACCATCCCCCACGCGCCCGGCAGAACTCAGCGCCTTTGGGCCATAGGCAGCAACCCAGACCGGCAACTCGTAGCCCTCGGCCCAGGGGAATTTGACCGGTTCGGGGCATTCGCCATATTGGGCTTCATCGCCGCGCACCAGCGCCTTGACCACATGGGTGAATTCTTCAAGCCGCTTGAGCGGGGCTGGCTTGAGGCCCATGACGCGAACGGCACTGTCACCGCGACCAAGACCGATATCAAAGCGGCCTTCGGACTGTTTGGCCAACGAGCCGAACATTGAGGCGGCCAGCGACCAGTCGCGGGTGTTGGGGTTGGTCACACAGGGGCCAAAGCGCATCTTGGAGGTGTGTTCCATACACATGGCCATGGCCATATAGCTCTCGCGCCAAAGGATATGGCTGTCATAGAACCAGCAATAGGTGAAGCCTGCATTTTCGGCCTGTCGCACAAGGGCGCGGGCTCGTTTCGGCTCTACAAAGCCTTTAAAGCAAATACCGAATTCCATCTCTCTCTCCTGTCCTTGTTCTTCAAGTCTTGTCGTTGGTTGGTCGGTGATTGTTGTCAGACATCAATGGTCGGGCGCCCAGATCTTCAGCCCGGCATGGGTGAAAGGCACCTGCTTTGAAATATTGATGCGAATGAGAATGGGGGTAATGGCCTCAATGCAGCGGGCGGCTTCCGCGTCTCCGGCATTATAGGCCGTAACACCTAGCTTGCTGATCAGCTCCATGACCTTCTGGCGGGCAGCCAAAGAATTGCCGCAAACCAGAATGTCGCAATTGATGGCCCATTCAAGGGTTTTCAGCGTCGTGGCCGATACATTATGCAGCGCCCCCACGACCGGGATTTCCGGCCCGAGCAGAGCTTGTGCGGCCTCGGTTGCCGAACCTTCGGGTGGCATTTCCACCTTCTTGGGGTCGCCCTCCTTGAGGGGCACCACGATATCTATCAGGATCTTGCCTTCAAGATGGGGCTTGAGCGCAGTCAAAGTGGCATTATGGCCCGAGAAAGGCACCGCCAGAATGACCATTTCATCGGCCATTGCAACGGCCTCTTCGTTGCCATGCCCGGTAATGGCAGCACTGCCCCCTGCCAGCTCCTGTGCCAGAGTTTGGGCTATTTCGGCGGCACGCGCAGCATCGCGCGAGCCGAGAGCGACCGGAACACCGGCGCGCGCAAATCTGAGGGCCAATCCCTGCCCTTGCGGCCCGGTGCCGCCTATGATTGCGATCGTCATCTGAACATATCCTCTTGTTTCCCTCTCAACAGATCCTCGCCCCGGCTTTCACTCGGACTCCAGTCGAGCCCGCGAAACAGGACAAGGGGTGTTTTTGCTGCCTTTTTTACAACCAGCCCGGAGGCCGCAGCCAGTTCATCGGCAAAGGCTGCCTCGGTCACCTTCATGGTGCGCCCCCAGGCATCCTTGTTTCCCTGCTCGCGGATCGTGGCAGGCACTCCGGCAAGCCCGATGGCCACATTGACCTGCGCAATCCGCCAGGGCCTGCCGAAGGTGTCTGTCATGACCACGCCTATCTGGCAGCCAAAACGGGCTTCCAGTGCATCCCGCATGGCGCGCACGCTTGCGTCGGGGTCTGGCGGCAGCGTCATTGCGGCATCCGTTTCGGCAATGTTGGATTCATCTACGGCGGCATTGGCGGAAATGAAGCCAAGCCGGTGGCGGCAGATCATGGTGCCTTCGCTCTGGCCCGGATGGCGGAAGGCGCGAATGACTTCGGCGCTCTCGCGCAGTACGATTTCCACCTTGCGCGGATCCTTGCCCAGCTCCTGCGCATAACGCAGGGCCTCGTCAGACGGCGTGATGCCGGAAAGCGGATAGATACAGCCCTCGGCTTTGGAAAAGACCTTTTGCGCCACGCAAAGGATATCGCCTCCCTTGGGTTGATTGCCGCTGGCCACGAGGCAATCGCCGAGGATCGCCGCCAGATCATCCCCTTTCTCGATGTCAGGCACGCCGGGAATGGCGATAATGGAAAGGCTCGACAGACTATCCATGCTCACGCCCTTTCGCCATTGCCAATGGCCATTTTCCAGCCGTCATCGAGATAGTCCAGATCAGCCAGCGTATCGACATCGCGGCGCAGGCTCTTGAGCGGCAGGATTACCGGCATCATCCCCGCATCAGCAGCCCGGCTGAAATGGCGGGTGAAGGAATCCGGCCCGAAAGAAAATGCGACGGGACAAGGCAATGGCACGACAAGCGCATTGGTGCCCAGATCCTGCGACGGACAGAGAGCGACGGTTTGCCCGTCAACCGGATAGGACAACAGCCGGGCGATATCCTCGCGCGATGGATCGGCAAGGTCACCGGGCAGAATGCAGAGACGATCATAGCCAAGATCACATGCCGTTTTGGCGGCCTCAGAGACTGCGCTATTCAGTCCGGCATTGTCTTGCTCGTTGATATGGCCAATTTGCAGTTCCGCAGCCAAAGCCACGATTTCTGCGCTGTTTGAAACGACCGCAACATCGATCCTGCCCTGCCCGGAGCCGCTTTGCTTGAGGCCCATGACAGCCTGTTGGATGCGCCGGACAACCGTTTTGAACAGGAGAAGCGCCAGTTGGGAGCGCTCCGCCTCACTCAAGGCCGGAGCAAGGCGGGATTTCGCCGCGGCGGGGTCCTTCATGGGAATGAGAACCAGCATTCTTGTGCTCATGCAGCCTCTCCATTCAGCTTGCCACCCATTGCAATTGAAATGACTTGCCGAGCTAGGCGGGCCTTGTCTTGAGCCTCTTTCATCAGGATGTCGGAGCAAGTGGGCGTTATGCCCAGCGCTGCAATTTCCTGCGCCAGATCCGCATCCTGATGATCGATCAACAGATGCTCGATCAATCCCTGATAATGATGAGCAACGCCGCAGGCGTCGGCACGCAGGCCGAGCGCGGTCATCATCCTGTCCGCCGGACCCTTGACCACCTTGCCAGCAATGAGCGGGCTGACAGCGATCTTCTTCGCAGAGGCCGCCTTCACCGCATCGCGAATAGCGGGAATGGCGAGGATCGGCTCTATGCTGACCAATGGATTGGAGGGAGCGATCACGATCAGATCCGCATGGGCAATGGCAGCAAGCGCTTCGCCCGTTGGACGCGCCTCAGCGATACCGGAAAATTCCAGCGCTTCTACCTGTGGCGCACATTTCTCGCGGACAAAATATTCCTGAAAGGAGAGCCAGCCCTTTTGCGTCTTTACTCGCGTTTGCACTCTGTCATCGGTCGGCAAAAGGATGGCAGGCATGACGCCGAAGGCGCGGGCAATATCGCGCGCGATATCAGATGGCCGATGACCCTTTGTCCGGCGCATGGTGCGATAGATATGCAGGCCGAAATCCTTATCGCCCAGCATCATCCATGTATCTTCTCCCAATGTTGTCAGGATATCGAGCGCACGGGTGCCCTCATCGGCCAGCCCCCAGCCCTGCTGGCGGTTGATCCGTCCCGACAAGGTGTAGGTCATGGTGTCGATATCGGGTGACACCCACAGACCATGGAATTCCTCGTCATCGGCCACATTGCCGATGATTGTCAGATCGATATTCTCGAGCGCGGCAAGGCCTTCGGCCATTTTTGCGCCGCCGACACCGCCAGCCAGCAATGTCACCCTTGGTTTATTTGCAAGCGTCATTCGGCGGCCTCCAGCTTCGGCCTTTTGACCGGAAACATCTTGAGGAAGTCGAGCGGATCCTTGCCGCCGCGCTCGATCAGCGGGGAGAGCGGTTTGGGATCGTGATCATCATAGATATCCAGAATGCGATAATCGCTGGACCGACGCGCCGGCATGCGACCGGAAGCGCGAATGATCTGCGTTAGCTCATAGGCCGTGATCTCCTGCCCGTGATCCGCACCGGCAGAGCGGGAGATGCTTTCCTCCATCAGGGTACCGCCCAGATCATTGGCTCCGCGATCAAGCATCGCCAGGGCATGTTGCGGTCCGAGCTTGGTCCAGGAGACCTGAATATTGTCAATGAAGCCATTGAGCATGATGCGCGAGACTGCATGCATCTTGTCGATTTCATCGATGCTCGGCCCCTTGCGCACCTTGCCGGGATTCTCGGCATAGAGTGCGGTGCCGACATGCTGATAGGAAAGCGGTACGAATTCGGTAAAGCCGCCGGTGTCCTTCTGGATCGAGCGGACAAGATCGATGTGAGCGGCCCAATGTTCGGGCGCATCAATATGGCCATACATGATGGTGGCTGTGGTGCGGATACCCACTTCATGGGCGGTGCGGACGATCTCGACCCATTTTTCGGTTTTCAGCTTGTCCTTGGTCAGCTGTTTGCGGATTTCGGTATCGAGAATTTCGGCGGCCGTTCCGGGCATCGTGCCCAATCCGGCGTCCTTCAATTCTTGCAGAAATTCCCTGTAGGGCTTGCGGCTCTTGGATGCGCCATACCAGACCTCGAAAGGCGAGAAGGCATGCAGATGCATGTCGGGCAGCTCCGCCTTGATGGCGCGGCACAGCTCTTCATAATAGGAGCCGGGCAATTTCGGATGCAGCCCGCCCTGAATGCAGACCTCCGTCGCACCCCGATCCCATGCCTCATGGCAGCGCCGCACCACTTCGGCAACGGAATGCCACTGGGCATCCTCATCCTCGGCCCGCTTGGCGAAATTGCAGAATTTGCAGCCCATATAGCAGATGTTGGTGAAATTGATGTTCCGGTTCACCGTGAAGGTGACCAGATCGCCATTGGTCTTCTGGCGCAGAAGATCGGCAGTCTTGTAGATAGCCTGCTTGTCGGCTTCTCTTTCTGCCTTGAATAGCAACACCGCCTCTTGTTGCGAAATCTCTCGCCCTTCCAGAGCCTTGTCGAGAACAGCCCCGACCGGCAAGGAAAGCCCTTTGGCAACCAGACCATCACTCGGATTCAGGATTTTTTCCATTTCATTGCACATGTTCTCATTCTCCTTGCGTCAGATGGCGCTGCTCGCGCGCAAGTCCGTTGCCTGCGGCCATGGCGGCAATGCGGTCTTGCAATTTGGGACTTAGATAATCACTGCCCTGTTGCAGATAGGCGGGATAGATCGGCAGGCGCTCCCTGAGCGCGAAACCGGATGTCTTGCAGCTCTCTGCCAGCGCCTCGATCTGCGGCCAGGCATGCTGGGGGTTGATGAAATCTATGGTCACCGGCGATATCCCGCCCCAGTCATTGATGCCCGCATCAAGATAGGCGATATGGCGGGCACTGAGATTGGGCGGTGCCTGAAGGCTGATGTCGGGCGATAAGATGATCCGGGCTGCAGCAATGGTTCTGAGCATATCCTCAAGGCTCGGCTCGGGATGGCTGGCCATGGCGATATCCGGCTTGGTCTGGAAATTCTGGATGATGACTTCCTGAATGTGACCGTGGCGGGCGTGGCTGTCATTGATGGCGTGAAGAGCCTCGATGCGCTCGGCCCATGTTTCGCCAATGCCGATCAGCAGACCGGTGGTAAAGGGCACCTTGCGCTGCCCTGCCCGCTCCAGCGTGCGCAGCCTTTGCAGCGGCACCTTGTCCGGACAGGCATGATGCGCCCCGCCCTTGCCGGTGAGGCGTCGGGAGGTGGTTTCCAGCATCATGCCCATGGAAACGGAAACCGGACGCAGTTTTGCCAGCTCTTCATCGCTGAGTGTCCCCGCATTGACATGGGGCAGCATGGATGTCTCGGCCAGCACCAGTACGCACATGGCGGCGAGATAATCGGTCATGCTGTCATAACCGAGCAATGACAGCGCCTTGCGGGCCTTTTCATAGCGCAGCTCGGGTTTTTCGCCGAGACTGAAGAGCAGTTCCTTGCAGCCCTTTGCCTCGCCCTTGCGGGCGGTAGCCAGCACCTGATCGGGGGACATGATATTGGCATCTGGATGATCGGGATGTTTGACAAAGGTGCAATAGGCGCAGGTGTCACGGCACATATTTGTCAGTGGCACGAAAGCCTTGCGCGAATAGGTCACCGTGCGGCCCCAATGGCCATCACGAATATCCGCAGCACGTGCCATGAGGCTTTCCAGATCGGACTTGAGCAAATGGCGGGCTTCATCAAAAAGCTCTCGCGAGCCGGTTGGAATGCCCGAAACCATCTCTGCCGATCGATTATTGAGTTCACTCTGTATCAGCATGAATTTGCCTGTGCCTTCACATTGTCTTGTCTGAATTCCGCCGCCAGCCAGCCCCGCCCTGCCCGATGACACCTCGATTTCGAGACAAGGAGGGCCTGTTCGCGCAAATGGCATTTGCGCGGCGACTGAATTTCCGTGTTGTTCGATTGCTTTGGGGACTGCACTGCCGGTCTGTCCGGCAGGCCGCAATCTTGCCTGCAGCCAGCAGAAGCCCGGCTGCAGGAAATGTCAGCGACCGGCTGTTATTTCAGAGCCAGATCGGTGATCTTGTGGGTCCATGCGCCTTCCGGTGCTGCGGAGATAACCGGAGCAGAGCCGCCGCTCATCAGCGTCTTGACGGTGCGCTCATAGTCGGCCGGATCAAGTGCGCCGTTGGAGCCTGCGGTCAGCTTGGCCACTTCGCTCATCATGCGCTTCTGGTGCTTTTCGGTCTGGGCGCCGGTTTCGTCATATTCCAGAACGATATCGGCAGCTTCATCCGGATTGGCTTCGGCATATTTCCAGCCCTTCATGGAAGCACGAACGAAACGGACCAGCTTGTCGACTTCGGCATCGTCCGAGAGTTTCTCTTCCAGAACATAGAGGCCGTCTTCCAGTGTGGCCACGCCCTGATCTTCATATTTGAAGGTGATCAGATCGTCCGGCGAGATGCCAGCGTCGATAACCTGCCAATATTCATTATAGGTCATGGTGGAGATACAGGCCGCCTGCTTCTGCAGTAGAGGATCCACGTTGAAGCCCTGCTTGAGAACGGTGACGCCCTTGTCACCGCCTTCGGTCGGGATACCGAGAATGCTCATCCAGCTCAGGAACGGATATTCATTACCGAAGAACCAGACGCCGAGGGTCTTGCCGGGGAAATCTTCAGGGGTCTTGACGCCGCTTTCCTTGAGGCAGGTCAGCATCATGCCCGAAGATTTGTATGGCTGAGCGATGTTGACCAGCGGCAGACCCTTTTCGCGGGCAGCAAGGGCGGAAGGCATCCAGTCGACGACAACGTCAGCGCCACCACCGGCCAGAATCTGCGTTGGCGCGATGTCCCGGGCCGCCCGGTTTGATGGTGACGGCAAGGTCTTCTTCTTCATAGAAGCCTTTTTCCAGTGCAACATAATAGCCGGCAAACTGGGCCTGCGTGACCCATTTGAGCTGAAGGGTAAAGTCATCTGCCGCGTGGGCTCCGGTGGCTGCAAAGATCGAGGCAGCTGCACATGCGCCAATCGCAAAATTCTTCAATGTGTCTCTCATCTTCTATTCCCTTTGGTGTTCCATAAAGGAGTTGGTTAAGGTGTTGCTTGTTTTTTTCTTTGGTTATTGAATGGGGTCTTTTAGCCCCTTTGAGATGGATGCCAGAAGGTCACCCCTTTTTCGATTGCGGCGACCGCCCCGTAAAACAGGGAACCGGCAATGGCCGCAACCGTAATTTCCGCCCAGACCATATCGAGCCCGAGCTTGCCCACCTCGGTAGAGATGCGGAAGCCCATGCCGACAATTGGCGAGCCGAAAAATTCCGCCACAATGGCCCCGATCAGCGCCGAGGTGGTGGAGATTTTCAGGCCATTGAAAATGAATGGCATCGCCGCAGGCAGTCGCAATTTCAACAATGTATCCGAATAGCTGGCGGCATAGGTTTTCATCAGGTCCCGCTGCATATGGTCGGTATCGGACAGGCCCTGCACGCAATTGACCAGCATGGGGAAGAAGACCATGACGACGACCACGGCAGCCTTTGACTGCCAGTCGAAGCCGAACCACATCACAAGGATTGGTGCGATGCCGACAATCGGCAAGGCGGCAACGAAGTTGCCGACCGGCAGCAGGCCCATTTGCAAAAATGGCACCCGATCGATCAGGATCGCGGTCAGGAAGGCCGCCCCGCACCCCATGACATAGCCGGTCAGTGCCCCCTTGACGAAGGTCTGGAAGAAATCGAGCCAGAGGATATCCGTCGAGGCGGCAAAGCGGGTGGCGATCGCCGAAGGCGGCGGCAGGATCACGCCCGGTATTTCAAGCCCCCGAGCCAGCAATTCCCATGCGGCGATGATGGTTGCACCGAAAATGAAGGGCACCAGAAAGCGCACCAGAAGCGTGTCATGCGCGCTCGAGCGGGAAAGCCTGACATTGACCCAGGAGGCCAGAATCCAGATGACGAAAGCTGACAGAACCAAGATCATCGCACCATCCCCATTCTTTTCAGTACCGATTTTTCGGCCAGCCCCACCAGCGCGACCAGTCCGGCGGCCAGCAAGGCGGCGGCAAACAGCGCGGCCCACATCTGGATGGTCTGGCCATAATAGGAGCCGGTCAGCAGGCGCGCACCCAAGCCACGGATCGCACCGGTTGGCAATTCGCCAACGATGGTGCCGACCAGCGAGGCGGCAATACCCACCTTCATCGAGGTGAAGAGATAGGGCACTGAGGATGGCAGGCGCAGCTTGTAGAAGGCATCGCTTCTGGAGGCATTATAGGTCTTCAACAGATCCATCTGCATGTGATCGGGCGCTCGCAGGCCCTTGACCATGCCGACCAACACGGGGAAGAAACTGAGATAGGCCGAGATGATCGCCTTGGGGATCAGCCCCTGAATGCCGACAGAATTGAGCACCACGATGATCATCGGCGCGATGGCCAGAATGGGCACGGTCTGGGAGGCGATGGCCCACGGCATGACGCTCATGTCCATGGCGCGAATATAGATGATGCCGACAGACAGCACGATGCCCAGCAGCGTGCCGACCACGAAGCCCAAAAGGGTCGCTTCCAGCGTGATCCAGCCATGGAAGACCAGCGAACGCTTGGAGGTGATCTTCTTGCCAATGGTGGTATCCCAAAGCTCGGCGGCCACCTGATGGGGCGCTGGCAAAACTGGGCGTTCCTGCGTCCATGTATCCTTGACCAGTTCGGAAAAGGACAGCTCGACCTTGGCGCGGGCGGCCTGATCATAGGCCCATTTGGCATTCATTTTCACGGCCGCGCCATACCAGAGCGCAACAATGACCAGAACGACCGTGCAAATGGCAAATAGCTTACGCATCATCCGCTCCGTCACCATGTCCGGCGCGCAGACCCTCACGCACACGATGCGCGATATCGATAAATTCCTGACTGTCGCGGATGGAAAGCGGTCGCTCCTTGGGCAATGTGCTTTCGATCACGTCGGTGATGCGGCCCGGTCTCGGGCTCATGACGACAATCTTGGTGGAGAGATAGACCGCCTCGGGGATCGAGTGGGTCACGAAGCCGATGGTCTTGCCGGTGCTTGACCAGAGATGCAGCAGCTGCTCGTTGAGATGATCGCGGACGATTTCGTCCAGCGCTCCAAAGGGTTCGTCCATCAAGAGGATATCGGCATCAAAAGACAGCGCCCGCGCGATGGAAGCGCGTTGCTGCATGCCGCCGGACAATTGCCATGGAAACTTGTTGCCGAAGCCTTCCAGATCGACCAGCTTGAGTACCTTCTCGACGCGGGCATTCTGCTCGGCCTTGGTAAAACCCATAATTTCGAGCGGCAGCTTGATATTGCGGGCGATGGTGCGCCATGGATAAAGCCCGGCGGCCTGAAAGACATATCCATAGGCCCGGTCCTTTCGCGCCAGTTCGGGTGTTGTGCCATTGACCATCAATTCGCCCGAGGTCGGGTTTTCCAGTGCTGCGATGGCTCTGAGGAAAGTTGTCTTGCCGCAACCGGACGGACCAATGAAGCTGACAAAGTCGCCCTTGTCGATCTGAAGATTGACATCCTTGAGCGCATGGACCGGCCCATCGTTGGTCTGAAAGGTCAGACAGAGGTCCTTGGCAGAGACCACATGGAAGTCGGAGTGCATCATCGTTGCTTGTTCCCGTTCGGATTATGCCTGTTTAAATAAGCTTGCCCTGCGGATGCATATCGCACCCGCAAGGATTTGTTCACCGGCTCGCATTCAGACGCCGCTTGGCGGAATGCCTGCGCGCACGATCGGGCGTGGCGAGACCAGTTCCTTCCATGTTGACAGCGCCTTGTTGACCGCCCCGTAAGGCTGGCGGGCAACAAATTTGCCGTGGCCCTCTTCGGTTTTCAGCGTGCTTTCCTCGACCACGACCTTGCCGCGGGAGAGCGTGAAGCGCGGCAGGCCGGTCACTTCCTTGCCCTCGAAGACGCTGTAATCGATGGTCGATACCTGAGTTGCGGCGGAAATGGTCTTCTTCAGCTTGGGATCCCAAACCACGATGTCGGCATCAGCCCCGACAAGGATCGCGCCCTTTTTCGGATACATGTTGAGGATCTTGGCGATATTGGTTGAGGTGACGGCGACAAATTCATTCATCGTTAGACGACCGGTGCCGACACCATAGGTCCAGAGCATCGGCATGCGATCTTCAAGGCCGCCGGTGCCGTTCGGGATCTTGGTGAAATCGCCAACGCCATAGCGTTTCTGCTCGGTGGTGAAGGCGCAATGGTCGGTCGCAACGCAGGAAAGCGAACCGGCCTGAAGCCCGGCCCACAGGCTGTCCTGATGCATCTTGTTGCGGAAGGGCGGGCTCATGACGCGGCGTGCGGCGTGATCCCAGTCCTTGTCGAAATATTCGCTCTCATCAAGGGTCAGATGCTGGATCAGTGGCTCACCATAAACCCGGATGCCCTTCTGGCGGGCGCGGCGGATGGCTTCATGGCTCTGCTCGCAGGACGTATGGACGACATAGAGCGGCACACCAGCCATATCGGCCAGCATGATGGCGCGGTTGGTGGCCTCGCCCTCCACTTCCGGCGGACGGGAATAGGCATGGGCTTCAGGGCCAGTGTTACCCTGATCGAGCAGCTTTGCCGACATGGACGCCACGACATCACCATTCTCGGCATGGACCAGCGGCATCGCCCCCAGCTCGGCGCAGCGCTGGAAGGAGGCGAACAGCTCGTCGTCATTGACCATCAGCGAGCCTTTATAAGCAAGGAAATGCTTGAAGGTGTTGATACCCTTCTCGCGCACCACGGTTTCCATTTCATTGAAGACCTGCTCGCCCCACCAGGTGATCGCCATATGGAAGGAATAGTCGCAGGTGGCCATCGTTGACTTGTTGTCCCAGCGCATCAGGGCATCCATCAGGCTCTGGCCGGGATCGGGCAGGCAGAAGTCAACCACCATGGTGGTGCCTCCGGAAACGGCAGCCCGGGTGCCCGAGGAAAAGTCATCTGCCGAATAAGTGCCCATGAATGGCATTTCCAGATGCACATGCGGGTCGATGCCACCCGGCATGACATAACATCCCGTGGCATCCAGAATTTCATCACCGGAAAGATTTGAACCGATTTCGGTAATGATACCATCCTCGATTTTCACATCGGCTTCATAAGTCAGATCGGCGGTGACAATGGTGCCGCCCTTAATCACTTTGCTCATTGATTTTCCTCTTTTAGATATGCAACCCTTAGACAACCTAGTGTTGTGAGGATTGAGCTATGCGCGAACCTATTAAGTACTTGTTCCTTCTGGAGCTTCGTAAAATATTTAAAGAAGCCAAAAATGCAGGCATTTCCGTTGTCGAAATTCGCGCTAGCGACTTGGCAGAGCGAGCGGGAAAGAAATACCGGATACCAGCATGCTGCAATGCGATGCGAAGCATCATGACTGATAAAGACCAAGAGATCCTTCGCCCAACAGTTCAGAAGGACAGCACCACAAATATCTACCGGTATGATCTGTCTGGTAGATAAGGTCATCTTCCTTATTCCGAGATCTCGGCTGTTTCCAAAACCGCCTGCAAAAGCACGTCGGCCCCGGCTGTTGCCCATTCCTTGGAAATGTCTTCCGCTTCGTTATGGGAAAGCCCGTCAACGCATGGGCACATGATCATCGTGGCGGGGGCTACCTTGGCAGCCCAGCAGGCATCATGACCGGCACCAGAGACGATATCCATATGCGAATAGCCAAGATCAATGGCTGCATTGCGCACCCGATCAACCAGCGTCGGATCAAAGGTCACAGGATCGAACTGGCCGACCTGTTCGACCGAACAGCCAACGCCAAGTTCCTCGCAGATGACGGCGGCCTTTTCCTTGATGGCATCACGCATGCCGTTTAGCTTGTCGATATCGACGGTGCGGATGTCGACGGTGAAAGTGACCGTACCGGGCAAAACATTGCGCGAGTTTGGCGAGAAGGTCACCTGCCCGACACCGCCGACAGCATTTGGCTGGGCGGCCATTGTCACTTCCTGCAACATTTCGAAGATGCGGGCCATGGCAAGGCCGGCATTGACGCGCATCGCCATGGGGGTGGATCCGGTATGGGCTTCCTTGCCCGTCAGGGTAAATTCCAGCCACCAGAGACCCTGACAATGGGTAACGACGCCGATTTCCTTTTTCTCGACTTCAAGGATCGGCCCCTGCTCGATGTGATATTCGAAATAGGCGTGCATCTTGCGGGCGCCGACTTCCTCGTCGCCGACCCAGTCGATGCGCTTCAACTCGTCGCCATAGGTCTTGCCTTCCAGATCCTTGCGGCCATAGGCATAATCAAGCGTATGGATACCGGCAAAGACGCCGGACGCCAGCATCGGCGGAGAGAAGCGGCCGCCTTCCTCATTGGCCCAGTTGACCACGACAATCGGATGTTTGGTCTTGATATCGGCATCATTGAGCATGCGCACCAGTTCGAGCGCTGAAAGCACGCCGAGTACGCCGTCATATTTGCCGCCCGTGGGCTGGGTGTCGAGATGTGAGCCGACATAGACCGGCAGCGCATCGGGGTCGGTGCCCGGACGGGTCATGAACATGGAGCCCATCTTGTCGACCCCCATGGAAAGGCCCGCATCCTCGCACCATGTCTGGAACAGGGCGCGCCCTTCGGCGTCTTCATCGGTCAGGGTCTGGCGATTGTTGCCACCAGCGACGCCCGGACCGATTTTCGCCATGTCCATCAGAGACTGCCAAAGACGGTCTCCATCCACTCGCAGATTCTTTTTCATGATTTGGTTCCCCTGTCATATTAATTTTGCCCAATGGGCTATTCTGGAAGTGCGCCGCCGGTTTTCCGGTCTGTTTTCAGGCGCTTAAATATTATTGTTAAACCAGTTGCGCGGCCCCGCCGCTCTCCCTAGCTCGGGAAAGTGAATATGGCGCCCTCGGTCAGTCCCTCGGGCCAACGCGTCGTGGTGGTCTTTAATTTGGTGTAGAAATGAACGGCTTCCGGCCCATAGATTCCATGCGAGCCGAAGCTGGAGCGTTTCCAGCCACCAAAGGAATGGAAGGCGACGGGTACCGGAATGGGTACATTGATGCCGACCATGCCGACCTCGATCTGGCTGGAAAATTTGCGGGCAGCATCACCATTGCGCGTAAAGATCGCGGTGCCGTTGCCATATTCATGAATATTTATCAGTTCGACAGCGCTCTCGAAACTCTGCGGCTCCATGACGGAGAGCACCGGCCCGAAAATTTCGGTCTTGTAGATGTCCATAGCCGGGGTAACCTTGTCAAACAGGGTGCCGCCGACGAAGTATCCGCCCTCATAACCCTGAAGCTCGAAGCCTCGACCATCGACCACCAGCTCCGCCCCCTGCTCCACGCCACTATCGATGAGCCCGACAATGCGCTCCTTGGCAGCAGCCGTGATTACGGGGCCCATTTCTGCCGTCTCATCGCTTGAAGGGCCAATCTTGAGCGCTTCGACCTTGGGTTTCAGGCTGGAAACAAGTCTGGCGGCGGTCTCCGCGCCAATGGGAACGGCGACAGAAACTGCCATGCAACGCTCACCAGCTGATCCGAATGCGGCCCCCATCAGGGCATCGGCGGCCTGATCCATATCGGCATCAGGCATGACGATCATGTGATTCTTGGCCCCGCCCAGTGCCTGCACCCGCTTGGCGCTGTCCGTTCCGCGCTTGTAGACATATTCGGCAATCGGGGTCGAGCCGACAAAGCTCACCGCCTTGACATCAGGGTGATCAAGCAGCGCATCCACGGCCGATTTGTCGCCATGCACCACATTGAGAACGCCTTGAGGCAAACCGGCTTCCATCAGCAGCTCGCAGACGAAATTGGCAGCAGACGGATCGCGCTCGGAAGGTTTCAGAACAAAAGTGTTGCCGCAGGCGATGGCCATGGGGAACATCCACATCGGCACCATGGCCGGGAAGTTGAACGGCGTGATGCCTGCCACCACGCCAAGCGGCTGGCGCTCGGAATGGGTATCGATGCCGGTTCCGACATTGCGCGAGAATTCGCCCTTGAGCAATTCGGGAATGGCGCAGGCAAATTCGATAACCTCCAGAGCACGGGCCACCTCGCCCAGCGCGTCATCGTGGGTCTTGCCATGTTCGCGACTGATCTCGCGGGCGATGTCGTCGGCTCGCTCGCGCACCAGAGCCTGATAGGCAAACATCACACGCGCCCGTTTGGCAGGAGGCGTTGCGGCCCAGCCCGGCAGCGCGGCTTTGGCGGCGGCCACAGCGGCATTAACCTCGGCATCTGTCGACAAAGACAACGTACCGATTTGCTCTCCTGTAGCAGGATCGAATATGGCGCTTGACCGGCTAGAAACCGAAGCGACAGGTGTCCCGTTGATAATATTATTCACGTGATACATCACGCATCCCCTCAACTCTGTTTGAGCCTTTGTCCCTCTGGGTGCTATTTGACCGGTGCAATTTTATTTTGCGATTTTTTTGCCAAACGCCTCTTTCGTGGTAAGAACGCTTGCATCATCCGCACGATCGGTCAATATTTTTCTGCACGATCGGTCAGCTTTTTGAGTGTTTGCGAAACATTCGTGCATTTGCTCAAAAAACAACCAAGAAAAGAGAATTTTTAATGCAGGAATTTTTATAATGATCTGAGTTTATCTACAGGTCTGTCCAAGAAATACATGTGATTGACCGATAACTACCAAGCCAGCGCAGAATAAATATACAGGTAATAAAATGACCACCAAGAACTCCACAAAACAGAAAAAAAACAGGGCTCATAATATTGAAAATATATTGTCTGCTGCGGAAGTAGTTTTTGCGCAATTCGGTTATAATGGTGCCTCTATCAGTCGTATTGCAGATGAGGCTGGCCTGCCGAAGTCAAATGTCGTTTATTACTTTTCTACCAAAGAGTTACTGTATAGGACTGTAGTAGAAGACATCTTCAATGTGTGGCGCGCTGCGGCAGATGAAATCGTTGAAGATGCAGACCCCAGAGAAGCTTTAGGCAGCTATATCGATACCAAGCTGGAGCTGGCCAAAACACGGCCCTATGGCTCCAAGGTCTGGGCCAATGAAATCATTCAGGGCGCGCCGATTGTTCAGGACTATTTGGAAACCGAGCTGCGCTCATGGACTGAAGAGAGAATCAACGTCATCCACAAATGGATTGCAGCGGGCAAGATTCGCCCGATCAGCCCGAAGCACTTGCTCTTCACGATTTGGGCAACAACGCAGCATTATGCCGACTTCAAGCATCAGATCTCTACCCTGAATGCGGGTAGTGACCTGAATGCTGAACAATGGGAAGAGACTAAGCAGGCGGTCAAAGACCTTCTACTGTTTGGCATTTGCCACTAGCGCGGCACTCTGCGTTTGCCATAATCCAGCTCGGCCGTTTTGGGGCCGAAAATCTTCAAAGGCTCCGGCGCGTCAAACGGATCGAGATGAATTTCAATGAGAGTTGCACAGTCCTTTTGCTCGCAAAGCTGAAGCGCCTCGGCCAACTCTCCTTCGGTCTTGACCGATGCAGTGAACGAGTCCACATCAGGAGCGAAGACTTTCATCAGAGCCGTATAGTCCCAGTTGGCAATATCATTGTAGCTGGCTTTCATGCCCTGAATGTAGCGTTCGATCGTGTAACCGCGATTATTGATGAGGAATATGATCGGCTTTAATCCTTCGCGTAGAAGGGTTGAAAGCTCTTGCGCCGTCAGCTGGAAGGAGCCATCACCAATAAACAGGATTTGTCGCCGGTCAGGAACAGCCATCATAGAGCCAAGCATCGCAGGCAAGGTGTAGCCAATCGCGCCCCAAACCATTTGCGAAAGGTAGTTGGCACCAGCAGGCAACCGCAACCCCGTCATGGCAATATTCGAAGTGCCATTCTCTGCGAGAATAACGTCGCCTTCCTTGAAAAAGCCTTCCATGAGTGGCCAGAACCGCTTCTGCGTAAGTGCCAGATCAGGCTGAATTTCAATATCTTGAGGCGCTACAAGATTCTCAGGCACACCACTTGCTGTTCGCTCTTCCACCCGCTCAACAAGGCCGTTGATCAGTTCCTCTGCCATGACGCCTTCGAAGACCTCGCCACCGATGGTGGAACTATGGCCGCGAATGGAAACAATCGTCTCTGCCGACATCTGGTCGATAAACTGCAAGGTGCTGGCTTCCACAAAACTTGGAGCTGTGACGAACAGGCAGTCGGAATTCTCGATGATGTCGCGCACATGAGGGGCCGACGCTGCGCCATTGTAGATGCCAGCGAAGAGCGAAGACGACTCGCTCAAAATTGCCTTACCGGAGCGGAAGGACGCGTATGGAATCTTGTATTTTTCAACCAGCCGGGTCAACGCTTCGGCATAGCCCGTTCTATCAACGTCCATGTCGATCAGGACTGCTGGCCGTTTGGCCTTTTCGAGATAGTTTTGAACGAGTTCGATGGCGCTCGAAAGATTCTCTTTGTCACTATCGGGCATAGACAAATCCAGAGGGCTCTCTGGTGCATCAATCATGAGATAGGAAATGTTCGAGGGGACCTGAATGAAGACCGGCTGGCGCTCAATCCAGCAAATTCGCAGGATTCTATCAATTTCAAAGGCTGCGTTGGCAGGGGTCAAGCGCGTTTGGGCAACGGTAAACTCCCGCACACTATTCATGACATTGTCGAAGTTGCCTTCGGCGAGCGAATGGTGGATACGCAGTCGTCCTTCCATGGCATAAAGCGGAGGAGCGCCAGAGATGAAAACAATCGGAACATTCTCGGCGCAAGCCCCGGCGACACCACAAAGGGCAGACAGATCCCCCACCCCATAGGTGGTAAACATTGCCGAAATTCGATTGAGCCGCGCATAACCGTCTGCGGCATAAGCCGAGTTCAACTCATTGCAATTGCCAACAAAGCGAAGCCCTTCAACCTCTTCAATCTGATCGAGCATTTGCAGGGTGAAATCTCCAGGCACGCCGAAAATATGCCCGATCCCCATTTCCTTCAATCGGTTGAACAGATAATTGCCTATGCTCGTCTTCATAGTGTCTGAGGCCTCTAAGCTGGATAGAATAATTTGGACATGACGCAACGGTCAGGACAAGGCGATCAATATCATAAAGGACTGATTTGTCCAGTATGTCCAATCGCTTCGCCATTGACCTATTCCAAGCACTCCATGCTCGACACCCCAAGTTCGGGCCTATTGAGCGACGGATTTCAGCAGGGCTTCGATGTGAGCCGGACCCGTTGGGCGGATTCCATTGGGGTTGAGGGCCTTGATGGAATAATAGCCGCGCGTGATATGATCCATGTTTACCGTGTCAATGACACCGGGAAGCCGCAGAATCCTCTCCATATAGGCCGATAGCTTCGGATAGTCCCTGATCTGCTTACGGTTGGTCTTGAAGATCCCATGATAGGCAGCATCAAACCGGATTAGCGTTACAAAGGTGCGAATGTCGGTTTCGGTAAAGCGATCACCGAAGATGAAATCGCCTTCAAGACGATTTTCCAGCATATCAAGCGTTTTGAAAACACCTTCTACAGCTTCGTCATAAGCCTGTTGGGTCGTCGCGAAACCGGCTTTGTAAACGCCGTTATTGAAATTGTTGTAGATAACAGGGTTCAGGGCATCGATCTCTTCGTGAAGGTCTTCCGGATACAGACGCAGATCAGACGGGATCATATGTTCGAATGCGGTGTCGAACATTCTTACGATATCGGCACTCTCGTTATTGACCATAACATTCTGCTTCATGTCCCACAGGGCCGGAACAGTTGCCCGCCCCGAGAAATGCGAGTCAGCGCGGGTATAAAGCTCATGGATATAGCTGAACCCAAACAAAGGATCTTCATCCGCACCGGAATAGCCACCGAACGACCAGCCCTGATCCGTCATGACAGGATTGACGACGGTGATCGGAATAATCTCTTCCAGCCCCTTCAGTTTACGGGCAATCAGGGTTCGGGAAGCCCAAGGGCAGATCAGAGCCACATAAAGGCGATAGCGCCCGGCCTCTGCCTTGAAGCCCCCTTCCCCGGTTGGACCAGGAGCACCGTCCGGCGTGATCCAGTTACGGAAACTGGAGGTCTGGCGTACGAACCTGCCATCCTTGTCAGATTTTTGTACTGGCTGCCAGTCTTGCGTCCATTTTCCATCGATCAGCATGGGTATCTCCTATCTCTCATTTTGTTATTGTTCTTGTTCTATTCGGTGTTGCTCAGGCGCCGTGGAAGACGAAGGAGCGCATGGAGACCGAGCCAAGATCGATGCTCTCGGTCATAAAGGTCAGGTCGTCCCTTTCATCGGACGCTCCGGCGATCGTAAGCGCTGGCAAATAATGGTCTACCGTCGGGTGCGCGACACGCAGCAAAGAGCCAAGCTCTTTTGGATCGGCAAGTCCCTTGAAGTCGCGATTAGCCAGTTTGTCAGCGAACAGCTTGTCAAACTCCAGCGCGAAGTCTTGGGCCTTTCCGCCCCAACGCATAGCGCGTAGATTGTGCACCACGTTACCAGAGCCAAGGATCAACACGCCACGATCACGCAATTGCGACAAGAGTTTGCCGATCTCCAAATGCCAGCTTAGCGGCTTGCTCATATCGATCGACAGCTGGAACACGGGCACATCAGCTGCCGGATACAAATGTTGCAGAACCGTCCAAGCGCCGTGATCAAGCCCCCAGCGATCATCTTCTTGCGCATGATGGCTGGCCAAAAGGGAAACCACTTCACGAGCCAGTTTCGGGTCACCATGTGCCGGGTATTGCTGAGCAAACAGCTCATCAGGAAAGCCGTAGAAATCATGGATGGTTTTTGGCAACTTGGATACATCTACCAGAGTTGATCCTTGCGTCATCCAGTGGGCAGAAACCACGAGTATTGCCTGCGGATGGGGCAAGGTTTCACCAAGCTTGTTCCAGCTCTGGCTGTAAACATTGTCTTCGATGGCATTCATCGGGTTGCCATGGCCGAGAAAGACCAATGGCATGCGGTCTGACGCCTTAAGATTATTGCGAAGGCTTTGAAGTGAATGGGACACGCTCATTGTCTTTCTCCTTTGATGCGAGTGCAGTTTGGGTGGGGAGCCGATCACCGGCTCCCTTTGCTGGTTCTTTATTGTTCTTATTATTGTTGTCTTGCGGGTATTTTCTTGCTGGGCTTTTTATTATTCAGAGAGCCATTTTGGGGCAATCTGAGTGCCGTATCCAAGCACATAACCGAAGTTGATGTTCAGGTAGCCAAGTGGCTCCAGATATCGGGCATTGGATAGCGGACCTGCATCTTTTGGCTGGAGACCGATTTCAGCCGCCAGTGCCTTTACAACATCTTTTGCTGCATCATCATCAGAAGCGACAAAGGTTTGCAGAGCCTCGCCGTTCAGCTTCAGGCCTGAAGCATAATGCTGGGCGAAAACCGTGTTAAAGGCTTTGACTACTTTGGCAGCTGGTGCAAGCTGAGCCAACTCTTCAGCGGCAGAGCTATTGAAACCGACCTGAAGACCGGAGAAATCGTCGGTGATCGGGTTTGAAACGTCTACGAGGATTTTGCCGGAAAAGTCTGCTTCAGCGACGATGGCTTTGGAAGCGGCATAAGGCGTTGCCAGAATGATGAGATCAGCAGCAGCCACAGCAGGCTTCAATGCGCTTGCCTTGACTTCAATGCCCTGTTCCTTGAGCTTGGCAGCGGCTGCGACACCGTCATCGGAGTCAACGACCGAGATGCTGTGGCTGGTTTTTGCCAATACGCTTGCCAGACCAGAACCGATGTTACCTGCGCCTACGATTGCAATATTCATTTTATTCACTCCTTGTTTTTCCTGCCGTCTGTTTTCTGGTTTGGAAGGCGGCTTGTTTCGTCTGAAGTGAATATGCACATTCCTTTCTAAGAATAAAATGGTTATTATATTGAATGACTATCTTTAATTTATTCTCAATTAGCCATATCAGAACGGGCTGTTTATCTTGATATCTTCGAGCGCGAAATCAATGATTGCTCGCACTTTGCGCGGAAGCACCGTGCCGTCGAGATAGACGGCGCTCAGAGGCGTAGACAGGCCCTGATAATCACACAGCAATGGCACCAGGCGCCCTTCTGCCAAATCATCAGCAACAATGAAACGAGGGCAATAGGCAATCGCATCGCCAGCAACGGCCCAATCGCGCGCGACCTTGGCACTGTTGACCACGAACCGCCGTTTGATGACGATATCAACATGCTTTCCGTCCTTTACGAAAACCCACCTTGTGGGGTCGCGGCGGTTGGCATCAACCATGCAAATATGATCGAGCAAATCGTCTGGCTTGCTCGGTTCTCCGTGCTTCTCGATATAGTCAGGAGACGCAACGATTGCCGAGCCCATATCACCCAGCTTGCGCGCCTTGAGCGAAGAAACGCTTGGCGTGCCAATGCGGAAAGCAAGATCGATACCGTCTCGGGCGAGATCCACATAGGCATCATTGAGGCGTAAATCGACATTCATTTGCGGGTGACGGCCTACAAATCGGCGCAACATGTCGCCCACATATATCTCGCCAAAGGATACCGAAGCCGATATTCGGACAAGACCGGAAAGCCCCTTGGATTCTTCTCTCACCGACCCGATCAGGTCGTCCAATTCATCAAGCAGCGCAGGCGCCCGCGCCAAAAGGTCTTCGCCAACAGGAGTGAGGCCAACCTTTCGCGTCGTCCTTTGCAACAGACGAGCCCCGATCCGCGCTTCCAGCTCGGCAACATATTTGGATGTCAAGCGGTTGGAAATACCCATACGCTCGGCAGCATCAGTGAATGAACCGGTTTGAGCGGTGGCAACAAACGCCTTCAGGCCATCGACAAGATCCATGAGACTTACCCTTTTTAGGAACGATTAGAAGACAATAGAGCCACATAGTCGTTACTACAAAGGAAATAATCGCAATTCAGGCCCTATGCCTTGATCTTCTCGTCGCTTTTGGATGCTTCCGCTTTGAGCAAGGCTGCAATAAAGGCTTTCTGCATTGTGCTTCTGCGCTTTTTGTCAATCGCGTCCTTTATTCTCAGGGCAGCCTCTTCAAAACTGGCAGTCTGTCCCGGAATGACCGCCTCGCAATAGAGAATGTGATAGCCGGCTTCACTTTCCAGCACTTCGCTTATGGCGTCGCTATCCATGGCAAAAAGCACGTCATCAAGCTCTTTGTAAAGCTTGCCGCGCGGAACTGTGCCCAGAATGCCACCATTCAGGGCACTGGGACATTCGGAATAGCGCAAGGCAAGATCTGCGAATTGCCCCAAAGAGCCATCAAGTTCATCCCTGATCTTTTCGATCCGTTCACGAGATGCCTCTCTGCGGTTTTCTTCTATTTCTTCATTGATGGTGATGAGAATGTGGCGAACTTGGCGTGTCTCGCCAATGGAAAATCGCTCAGGGTGGGCGTCATACCACTCTCTTGCCTCTGCATCTGTTGCTTTTTCGGCCTTATTAGCAACACACTCCAGCACAGCATCTGCCTTTAGCTCCCGCGCCAATGCGCATTCAAGATCATTCTCCATCATACCGTTTCTAGCCAAGTCGGCAGTGAAGTCTGACTGCCCATCATATCTTGCCTTGATGCTGTCGATCGATTTTTCCAGTTGAGACGCGGGAACCATGACCTCTGCGGCAATTGGGCTGGCAAGGACAAGCCGCTCCAAGAGCAAAGCGCGGTCTGCCTGTTCTTGGATCCGAGCTTTGGCGCCTTGCGGCAGTTGGTCAAAACGACACTGATGAGCTGCCAGGGACGCACTCATGAGATGATAAGCCAGTAGCGCCGCCTCGCTCATCGACACCCCTCCACTACAGACGATGAATCAGACGCATCGGCTAAAGCCATTTCAGGAACCTGCAAGGTGCGCCCGGGGAACCGAACGTGATAAGCAACCGTGCCAAAGGTTTCGACGATGGTCTCATCGCGCAGCACTTTGATCACCTCTCCCTCGTCGCCCACATCAGCAACCACTTCTCCGGCTATGCCAAGCAAAACCTTGGCCTTGACCTTGTCACCATATTCAAAACAGTTGGGCACCCAAGGAGCATCTGCTGCGAGAAGCTCGCTGTCGCGGCAGCCGACGATGATGTCACCATCGGTGAAGTGAACCGTGTAGATCACCTGATCCTGCAAAAATGTACCAACGTCACGCACGACTCCTGTCGCGCCACGCCGAACCAGAAGCGAGCCCCTGTAGGAACCCGGATGAGTTCCATCATTACGAAGGTTGCGCAGGACACGCACTTCTGCGCCATAGTCAAATCGAGGAGGAGGCAGGGAATCGAGCATTATTTCAACACATCTTCAAGAGGAACAAAGGTGGGCTGACCGGTTTTGAAGACCTTGAAAACTTTCTCGGTAATCGGGTCGGATCGGACAAAGTCCAGATAGGCCTCTTTGAGTTGTCCGGTATAAAAATCCCACCAGGATTGCCCCGCATCGGGTTTGCGGGTTTTCATTTCCAGATAGTCATGAAAGCGCTGCAAGATATGAAGTCTATTGACCATGACGACCTTTGGATCATAGTCGATTTCGAAGTAATCCAGAAATTCCTCGGCACTTCCCAAATCGGAGAGTTCCGCATCCAACTCTTCATTTCTCATTGTCCGTTCCCTTTCTGTTTATCTGTTTGATGCCTGGCCTCATCAATCTCCTGCCAGACAGCCCTCTCAATGAGTGCGCTCATCGGCCATAATTTGTTGATGGAAGGTCAGCAAATCCTGTCGCTGAGGCGTGCGTTTGAAGGTTTCGGCAAAGCTGCGCACCTTTTCCAGAATGCCTTTCGCCTGCCCCGCTGTGAGCGCAATTCCCATGTTTTCATAGATATGCAAGACGGCCTTGGTGCCTGAGTGTTTGCCCAGCACCAGCTCGTGATGACGCCCTAGCCATTCAGGGTCAACGCCTTGATAGGTTTCTTTGTTTTTTACCAATCCATCAACGTGAATGCCGCTTTCGTGGGTAAATACGCTAGAGCCGACAAGGCTCTTTTGATGGGGAACCGGTCGTCCGGATGCGCGTGCCACCATTTGGGAGAGTGCGTTGAACTGGCGTTGATCAACTCCGGTCTGGAAATGATAAAGACGGTCGATGGCAACAGCGAATTCCTCCAGCGAGGCATTGCCAGCCCGTTCTCCCAAACCGTTGACCGTGGTGTTTACATGGGTTGCCCCTCCCAGAACTGCAGCCAAAGAATTAGCTGTCGCCAAGCCATAATCATCGTGCGCGTGCATCTCCAGCTCAAGGTCGGAATTGGCTCGCAGTTGTCGAAAAATTTCGGCAGTTCCGAAAGGCTCAAGAATACCAACGGTATCAGCGAAGCGGAAGCGTCGCGCCCCTGCTTTGGCGGCAGTTTCCATCGCCTTGAGCACAAAATCGAGATCGGCACGGGAGGAATCCTCCCCCCCGACCATGACCTCGAATCCCGCATCAAGCGCCTTGGGGATCATCGTCTCGATCTGCCTTAAAACATAATCACGAGTCTGGCCCAGTTTATACTGGATTTGGCCATCAGACATCGGGATGGAGAGATCGATAATATCAACGCCCAGATTGCGAGATGCTTCCAGATCGAAGTCGCACATTCTGCACCAGACGATCAAACGCGCATCAAGCCCCAGACTGGAAATGGCTCGGATCGTCTCCTGCTCGTCTTCGCCCATGGCTGGAATACCCACTTCCAGTTCCTGCACTCCAGCGGCGACCAGATCTCTGGCAATGGCGCATTTTTCTGCTCGCGTAAAAGCGACGCCTGCGCTTTGTTCTCCATCGCGCAATGTCGTATCATCGATTATGACTTGCCGTATCAAATTCATCTCGAACCTCTTATTGGCAATGAGAACAGGTCCCTCGGCCATAGCCGAATGGTGGGACTGGCCCTACCCAGCCGACTTGACGCCCAAAATCAGGCGGCGAAACTCTTGCCACAAGCGCACATGCCAGCGGTATTGGGATTGTCGAACGTAAAGCCAGCACCCTTTTCTGTTTCGGCGAAATCAATTGTGGTTCCGATCAGAATTTCGGCATTTTGCGGCACGACATAAAGCTTGATGGCACCGCAATCGACGATATGGTCTTCCGGCTCTGGCGCGGCGACCAACGCAAGACTATATTTCACCCCGGCGCAGCCGGCCATGTCGGCGGCAATGCGAAGACCGGTCAGCGGCTTTTCGGATTTTTCGATAAGGCTTGTTAGCTTTGCTTGAGCGTTGTCTGTGAGTGTCAGCATTGTCGTACCTTTCGGCTTGTTTCCGGCTCTTACAAATGAATTTGCAAAAGCCGTGCCATCACACAAAATAAACGCAAAGCACTGATATTAATGACATAACCACTTTCGCCTCTCAACATGTGCCTTGTCGCAAAGCCGACAATCCAACCGTCCCTCAGAAACGACAATGCCGCCCCTTGTTAACAATGGGCGGCATTGGATTGTTGTCTTGAACTTCAATTTGCGGAACTGATCAGGCAGCTTCCTTGGTAGTGTGCGTAAAGCACCCTTTCGGGCAAATCTTGGAGCAGGCTTCACAGCCAATGCAGTCGCCATTGTTTTTCAGCGTCATGACCATGCTGGTGTCATCAGAAAAACCATCATCGTCGTCATCACCAAACGGATCATCATCATCGAGATCTTCTTCATCATCGTCCAGATCAAGGCTTTCGCGCTCAACCAATTCGAACACATCTCTGGCGCAAACCCTGTAGCAGCGACCACAGCCGATGCATTTTTTGGCGTCCAGTGCCTCAACGAATTGCGGCGTCCATTCCGTGCCGTCCATTGTCAATCCGACAAGTGCAGTCATTTCTTGCTTTCCTCTCACAGTGTGGTCTGGGCTGCCTTGCAGGCACCCTCGGCTTCTTCCCATGCTTTGCAAGCGGCATAGGTTTCCTCTGCCAGTTGCGGCAGCTCTTCAAACGCAGCGGGCAATCTATCTTCAACCAAATCATGCAGCTCCATTGCCTTCTCAGACGCAATGCGTTTGGCCTTTCGGGCAGCTTTTGTCAGGACTTTCAGCTCTGCTTCGTCCATGGTTCAGTCCCCTTTGAAATCACAGTTTCGCCACGTCGCGGTGGTCCTCCACGAGCGCTGCTGCTTTGGATATGATCTTTTCCGCTTCTTCCTGCATATGATCGAGCGACTTGAAGCCGAAGCGATGAACATCCCTGAGATTTTTGTCGAAGACAATCAGCTTGCCCACGGCGATAATCACGCGGCCGAACCCCTCATAAGTCAGGTTGATCAGCGGCACGGCCATGAGACCGGTCGTTGCCTCTATGCTGGTAGTCAAGGCGTTGTACCAGGCCTTGATCCGCATGATCACATCCTCATCCGGATCGCCGATGACGGGCACCTGCCGCTTGCGCTCCTTGGTCAGGATATATGGGTCGATGATCTCGTTCTCGCCGGATTTGTCCCAAATTCCATAGGCATCCACGGCCCGAATCTGGCGCAGCATTTCCTTGACAAAAGGAGTTTCCAGTGCGGGATCATCCTTCTCTACTACCATTTGGTCCCAATCGCTCATATCGCCCTCATTCGCTCCAACCTTCGGTTTCCATTTCATCAAATCTACGCGGGTCATCCCGCAGCCCCTGAATGCTTTCAAGTGCTCGGAGCACCCAGAATGCCGGTTCGGACTTCAGCTCTTCCTGAAATTTGCCAAGCTGAAGCTTGATCGATGTACCATCGGCCACTTTGAGGGGCTGCACACCGGCCTGCTTGAGTTGGGCGATGGCAGAGGCCCCAACGGCGCGGCAGTAAACAGCGGCAACGCCTTCAAGAGAGGCTATTCTCGCCTTCAGCTTGTCTTCACTGCCATCCTGAGAGGCTTGCTCGAAAGAGATGCTCTGGTGAAAATGCGCAGCATCTCGCGTTACCAAGAAGATCGCAAAGCTCTCGCTTGTGCCGAAATGCTGATCCACATGGTGTTGATCACTCGTCGCAAAGGCAATTTTCAAAGCCTTGTCTTCGAACCCGTCTTCAATGGTGCCGTCCACCAAAGTGAGCGTGCGGCTGACTTGAACCATTGTGCTCCCCCTTCATGTCCTGAACCTGAGCGTAAATTGACCGATAGGGTTCCAGCGCTCCCTTTTCGGTTTCGATGAGCAGATTGGCCAGCTCAAACAGCGTATGCTTTGTCCCTAGATATCCAATCCAACAGTGTGAGGCGGCGCCTATCCGGTCATATTGAGGGAAACCGGCACGCAGCAGCGGCAGGCCGAGCCGCTCCGCGCTCGCGGCACAATGGGAATTGCCGATAAGAAGATCAGCCCCGCCTTGGGTGGCAAATTTCTCCAACTCCTGCAGGTCCCCGATCTTGACTTCCCTAGCACGAACCCGTTTGAGAACTGACGTGTTTGAGGGGGAAATGGCAGCCACCAGATCACAGCCAATGCTTGCCAGCAGATCGCTCAACGCCTTGAGCAGATCGGGATCGGCTGCTACGGCGGCCCTTCCCATCCCGAGATTGAAATGGGTGTCGAGCATGGCGTCTTGCAGTTGCTGGCGTTGGCGTTCAAATCGCTTGGGCACGGCTTGCCCGGTCAGCTCGTGCAGCATCATGATGAATTGATCCATTGCCTCTATGCCCATGAGGTGATCAAAACGATAATCAGGCACACCTGTACGCTCATGAAGCAAATCTGCTGCGACATTCATGCTGGCGCCAATAACGATGGTCGCCGATGCCATATGCAAATACTCAAAATCGCCGACGGATGTTCCCCCCGTAGTCAGAGGGCTGTAATCCTTGGCATCCAGATGCCCATCAAGGCTCGTTGAGAGATCCGGCAAGACGATCGGCAACAACCCAAAGGCTTCGACGGTTTCCTTAATTTCATCAATATCGGCGGGCGTCAGCGAAGCATTCACGAGGATATTGACCTGCCGATTGGTCGGCACACCGCCCTTCTTCTCGGCCTCAGGCACCAGGCGATTGATCATCTCATAAACAGCCTTTGCAAAGCCTGTTTCCAGAGCCCCCACATAGTCGGGTGTTTCTACGGGCACAACGGCCGTCTTGTAGCATTCAGGGTGGCTCTTGCGAAAAACGGCAACAGCCCCGTTCACGTCCGAGCCCTGGGTTTCGGAAAGACCCGTTGTCGGAATGCCGACGAGAGCGGGTTGGAACTTCTCACAAAGGGTGGTAAGGCCCTCAACCACATTTTCGTCAGAGCCCATAATGGTGCTGACCTGATCCATTGCTGTGGTTTGCAAGGCGACCGGTTCACGGAAATGACCGATCAGATAGATCTTGCCATAAGCCGTACAGCCTTGAGCACCATGGAGCATGGCGATGGCATCGCGAATGCCCAGAAAGGCAAGTGACGCACCGAGAGAACTGCTCGCCTTGAGAGGACTAACAGAGAGCGCTTTGTTGCGTTTGATGATTTCTGCCATGGTCTTACTCCGCCGCGACACTGAGAGGTTTTTGCCAAGGAGCCGGCTCGCGCACAGCTTTCCAGATTGGACTTTCCACCGCTTGCACGATCTGCTCGGCAAAGGTGATCATGCCCTCATAGCCCGCATAAGCGAGCTCTCGCTCCTGATTGATGTGAAGGAAGGGAATGCGCGCCTTGAGCGCGGTATACATGTTGCGGCCACCAGCGATGAGGATATCCGTCCCGGTTTCGTTGACCATGTCGATCAGCTTGCGTGCCCCCTGACTTTCATCAAGCATGACAGTCTTCTCGCCCATCAGCTCGAGTATCTTGGCCTTGTCCTGTTCCGTGGATTTGCGCGTTGAGGTGGCGACAACTTCCATACCCAGATCTTGCAGCACAGAGATGATCGACCAGGCCTTGACACCACCGGTATAGAGCAGGACCCTCTTGCCCTTGAGCCGTTGCTTGAAGGGCTCAAGGCGAGCGTGAGCAGCGGCCTCTTCCCGTGCAATCAGGGCCTCTGTGCGTTCGCAAAGTGATGGATCATTGATGAGGCGCGCAAATTCTCTCAGCGCTATCCCCATGTCGCGAATACCGTAGAAACTACCTTCAAACCATGGCGTGCCATAGCCCTCCTTGAGCTTGCGAGCAACATTGATCATGGCTTTGGAGCAAACCATCATATTGACTTCCGAGCGGTGCATGGTCTGCACTTCGCGGAAGCGCGCATCCCCGGACAGGGAGCCCAGAACACGCAGCCCCAGCTCATCAAACAGAGGCTGCACATGCCACAATTCACCGGCGATATTATATTCGCCGATCAGAGCGATATCATGGACCGTGATGCCGTCGCGCTGGAGATGCTCGGGCACCGGGTCCGGCTCGCGCGTCCCGATGACATGTCGAACCATCGATTCACCGGCAATGCGGTTCCCCAGATTCTTGGTGCCATAAAATCCGGCAGCATCCACAGGCACGACCGGCACACCCCAGCGCGCCTGAGCAGCCTTGCAAACAGCGCCAATATCATCGCCGATCAAAGCCGGAACACAGGTATTGTAAACAAAAACAGCTTCAGGATTTTGCTCGTCAATGGCTTGCTTGATCGAGTGAAACAGACGCTTTTCGCCGCGCCCCATGATAACGTCCTGCTCGGTCAGATCCGTTGTGAAGCCCATCTTGTAGAGCTTGGCACCAGAAGAACGGCTGCCCCGGTTATCCCATGCACTCCCTGCGCAGGCGATGGAGCCGTGCACGATATGGGCAACATCGGCGATAGGCAATAGAGCGATCTGGGCACCATCGAAACAGCACCCGCCAGCAGCAGCACCGGGCTTTGGTCTGGCACAACCGGATTTGGATTTGTGGTTATGTTCGCAGGCTGGCTCATCAAGTAGATGCGCAATTTCACTTTGTTTCATTGGCCACAAACCTCGCTAAAAGAAATGTCTAACTTTCTTACTAGCAAGGTCTATGCCACAAACTAACCATATGAAATTTAAGTATAATTCTTGATTTTTAAAATGTCAGAAAACCGACAAAATCCAAACATTACAACAATGTCGGCAATGCGCCTGCACCAAACACATAAGGAAAGCGGATCCAGTTTTCGAGGACTTCAAGATCTTTCTCTGCCAGATAGCGATAGTTGCGCTGGTGGTCCATATAGACCGCTGTT
Organism: uncultured Cohaesibacter sp.; assembly: GCF_963664735.1. Taxonomy (NCBI): domain Bacteria; kingdom Pseudomonadati; phylum Pseudomonadota; class Alphaproteobacteria; order Hyphomicrobiales; family Cohaesibacteraceae; genus Cohaesibacter; species uncultured Cohaesibacter sp. Next base: position 1,370,324 of record NZ_OY761553.1, read on the forward strand.
GCAATCTGCGGCCAGATCTTCTGCTCAACCAGCATGTTGAAATACCATGCCATCGGGAAACCGGCGTTTTTGTCATATTCCTTGAGAAAATGTGAGAGATTTGTCCCGCTCATGTTAGCGACGTTGTCGCTGGGCAAAGGCAGCTTTTTGACCGGAACCGGCGTTGCTTCCGTTTTTCGTTCTCCGAAGCGATCAAGGAACGGCAAGAGCTTGAGAACGAAATGATCACTGAAGCGTTCCTTGCTGGAAGCCGTCGTTTTGTCCCATTCCTCGAGAAAGCGGATATAGCGCAGGTCTGACCCTTCCGAGGAAAGCTGTTTTTTCACCAGTTCGCTAATGTCGGTTATGGAATGGAAGACATAACGCGGCGGTGTCATTTCCCTGGGCTCGACGCGAGCGGCAAAGGCACCATGCGGATCCAGAAGATCCTCAAGATCATCCGGTATCTGATCATTGATAAACAATGGGCGGTCGACTACTTCGGTCAACTCTTCCACTTTGAGCTGGACAAAATCGGCCGCTTCCCCGCCAGTTTGTGCGACGAAATAATGGCATTTCCCATCATGGCGTGTGGTAAAATAGTCTTCGGCTCCATATTTCTCATAAAGAGCGAACATGTCATGGTCAGACTCTTCTTCTGCCCATTCCCTCAGATTGCTTGCAATGCGGGTGCCTTGTTCATCTACAAGGCCTCCTAGCCGATACCAACCGCTGAGCGTTGTGCGGTATCGGAAATTGAGATCTGGCAAAATGGTGCCAACGGCCTCAACAAGCGAAACGTGATGTGTTCCAGGTTTGACCTTGCTGCAAATCTCATTGAGCTGGGCAATTCTCGGTTCAAATTCGTGTACTGGATTTGTCATGGATGTCTCTAAAGCGCCTCCCAATTATTCCTCCCAAGGCTCAACCTCTGCGACCACGATTCCGGTCGCGCTCTCGGCCTCAGAGGTAAAGCTGATGCAGCCCTCGCCACCGACGACCAGATAGAGGTTAAACGTCTCATGCTCTTTGATCGGCTGCGCTGTCGAGATGTCGTCATCCTGACAAAAGGTAAAATGTATCGCGGGCCATTTGGTTCGCAAATGTGCGGATAACTCCTCACCAAGTCCTTTTGCAGAAACTTCTCCCACCACATCATCAAGCAGCGCAGCGTCAATCATTCCTTGATTTCCTCCAAGAACGGCATCAATGTTTTGGCTTCTTGTCCCATCGCTCGTGCCAACCATGGCGGCGGGCTGCCTGCCAGGACTTTTTGCAAATCAGTGATGATGTCGCGGGCCTGTCTGCTTGCAGCCAGTTTGATAGGGTGAATGCCGGCGCGAACGACTTTCGCTGCGGCCGGGCCGCCGATCGAAATAACATTCAGCACGTCACAGTCGGAAATCAGCGCGGCACGCCATTTGTTCTTGTCCTCGACATCGTCGGGCTCGCGCGCGGAACGAATGTCGATAAGGCGGGATTGGGTGGCAGAAACCTGATATATGAGAAACCGACGGCAGGAGCCATAATGGCCGTCAACTTCTTCAGCGGCGTTCGAGGCACAGGCGATGCGGATAGATCCTGGCATATCGCCTTCTTGGTAAGGCTCGATTGGCAGGTCCTCTGGAGTTTCATCCACGCCATCGCCTTTAAGAACACGCAACGCCACCTTCAACTGGTCTGCCGGTATCTTGATGAAGTCTTCGCCACCAGCTTGCCGAAAGCTCTTCATACCGAGATTGGCAAACTTTTCTTCAGTCATCGGCAATCCAACTGCCGACCCGAGAATGGAAATCAACGTTCCGGCATCTATACCGGGAAGGTCATTTGCCGCTAGGCCGATGCGCAAGGCAAGCTCGCGCGACAAAGGGGCTGTCATGCAGAACCTCCAATCCAATATCAATTGGTAAATCAAAAAGGGACGCGAACTCAGTATGGAACAACAGGCTGCTAGTGATGTTCGCGTCCCTCCCCTCGACGACTATTCTGCCGGAACGATGCAATCTTCCTCGAAACAGCCTTCCATGCATTTGGGACTGTCATGAATGCCCTCACATTCATTGCAAAGCGCAGGATCAATATAATAGACACCCTTACGCGGGGATATTGCATTGGACGGGCAGGTTGTTTCACAGTCACCACATGCTGTGCAAATATCTGCATTGATCATCATTGCCATGGTCTATCTCCTTTTGGCGAAGAGAGTTGGTCTGAATTGACCAGAGCACCATTGGTCTGCTGGTCGCTTCCCTCTCTTCTCATGTTTGGGCTTTCCTTCGATTTCAGGTCTTGGGAGGCTGAAAATCGCACGTCAAGAAAGCACCGAAGAATGGCTAACCGCGTTTGAAACGCAGCGTTGTCGGAAATTCGGGTGGTGGGGAAATCGGATCAATGAAGAATTTATCTCCATTGGAAAGCTCCACCATGCCGCCCCATGCGTCGTCCGTATTGGTCTCGACAGAAGTGATGACTTCCTCAAGGTCCTTCTTGGCCACATAGAACAGCAAATCGCCCTTATCGTTGTATCTGAGCATTACGTTTGGCATTTCGGTCTCCTGTTCACCTACCGCGCCTCCGCCATATTGCATGACGGAGGGTTGGCAGGAGCGGTTTTGGGCCGATGCTTTAGCGCACCAGATCATAGTTGAAGTCGGTAACACCCATTTTCATGGTATCCTTGTCCAACTTTTCCAAAACGGCGTTGGTCAGCGTCGTCAGGATGGTCATAGCGCCTTCATACCCCAGCGTGGTTGAACGGTGCAGATGATGCCGATCGAAGATCGGGAAACCGATACGGATCAGTGGCACATGGAACTCTTCGCCCTTCTTCAGGGTATCGCGTTCGATAAATTTGCCGTAGGAGTTTCCGATCATGAAATCAGGCTTGTTGGAGAAGATCAGGGACCGCAGGTGCCAAAGGTCCTTGCCAACATGCACTTCGCAATCCTTGCCGTAAGGACTATCGGCAAGAATCTTGTCCAAGGCCTTTTTCCAGCGCTTGTTGGCGTGGTTGCAGATGATGTGGGTCGGTTCTGCGCCCAGTTCTAGCAGGAATGAAGCGAGGCCCATGACGAAGTCAGCGTCGCCCCAAATTGCAAATTTCTTGCCGTGCAGCCAAGCGTGACTGTCGGTCATCATGTCAACAAGGCGTCCTCGTTCGATTTCGAGAGACAAAGGAATGTCCTTGCCGGAAATCTCTGAAACCTTCATCAAGAATTCGTCGGTCCATTTCAGGCCCATAGGAATGTTGATGGCTGGGGTTTCATGATTCCAGGTGTTCTTGATATATTTGCGGGTCTTTACCAGCTGCCATGGCTGCAAAAGGAGGGTATCCTTGGCGTTTGGCGCGTCCTTGACTTCGTCTTGTGTGGTTCCGCCCGAATACATGCGGTATTTGCCATCAGCAGGCGTATCAAGCACTTCGGAAGGATCACAGAGCAGAGAATAGTCGACGCCCATTTCCTTCATATATCGATGCAAGACACGATAGTTGCCAAGGTAGGTTTCAAAGCCCGGAACAATGTTGATCTTGCCATTTGAGCCGACTTCCTTGTCAGCCATATTGTTGACGGTGAAGTAGCGAATAGTGCCTTCGAACATATTGTCCCAGCCGGTGGTGTGAGAACCAACGAAGCTCGGTGTATGGGCAAACGGAACCGGGAAATCTTCCGGAATATGGCCTTCCTTGCGGGAGTTGCCGATAAAGGCGTTTAGGTCATCCCCGATAACCTCGGCCATACAGGTAGTAGAGACCATGATCATGTCTGGTTTATAAAGCGCACGAGCGTTCTCCAGGCCATCATACATGTTCTTCTGACCGCCAAACACGGCGGCATCTTCGGTCATGGAGTCAGAGACACAAGCTACTGGCTCCTTGAAGTGGCGGTTGAAATATGTGCGGAAATAGGCCACGCAGCCCTGCGATCCATGCACATAAGGCAAGGTGTTCTCAAATCCGAGCGAGCACAGCACGGCACCCAATGGCTGACAGGCTTTGGCCGGGTTGATGGTCAGAGCTTCACGGGAAAAGTTCAGCTCCTTATATTCCTCGGACGTCGTCCATTCGAAGATCTCTTCGACCTTTGAGACGTCATGTTTCTCTTCGAACAGAGCGCGTTTATCGCCCAGCGTTTTCTCATACTCATCTTGCTTGAAAAGCGGATAGCTGGGTTTGATATTGTCAACGACTTGATTCATTTGGTCCTCCTTCGCGCCACCAATCTGTGAACTCACGAAGTTTCTGGCGAAATATTGGCGAAGTTTCTGGCGATGCCACGTTGGGAAGCATCGCCGTGATGCCTGACTATTCGGCTGCGATGGCCGTTTCCTCACCCATCCGTTTCCACGGCGGGGTCATGCTGTCCCAGCAAGGATTGTTGATCGTCATGTCCATGTCGCGAGCAAAAATCGCAAAGCCGTCATAGCCATGGTATGGGCCTGAATAGTCCCAGGAATGCATCTGGCGGAATGGAACGCCCATTTTCTGGAAAATGTATTTTTCCTTGACGCCTGAACCGATCAGGTCCGGTTTGACGCGCTTGACGAATTCTTCGAATTCATAACCGGTCACGTCATCATAGATGAGGGTCGCATTGCCCATCTCGGCAACGGTACGATCATAATCATCATTGTGAGCAAATTCGTAACCGGTGCCAACCACTTCCATGCCGAGATCTTCATAGGCACCGATGATGTGGCGCGGACGCAAACCGCCGACATAAAGCATGACGCGCTTGCCTTCCAGACGCGGACGATATTTGTCGACAACAGCCTGCCATTGAGGTTTGTATTTCTCGATAACCCGCTCTGCGCCTTCCTTGATCTTGTCATCGAACTGAGCGGCGATGGCGCGCAGGGATTCTTCGATCTTGCTCGGGCCAAAGAAGTTATATTCCATCCATGGAATACCGAACTTCTCTTCCATGTAACGAGAGATATAGTTCATGGAACGATAGCAGTGCAGCAGGTTCAGCTTGGCTTTTGGCGTATTTTCCATTTCGGCCAAGGTGCCATCACCGGACCACTGCGCAATGACACGCAAACCCATTTCTTCAAGCAGAATACGAGAGGCCCATGCATCACCGCCGATGTTGTAATCGCCGATAATCGTGACGTCATAGTCCGTTGCTTCAAACTTTTTGCCGGTGGCCGGATCGATAACCCAGTCGCGAATGGAGTCGTTGGCAATATGGTGTCCGAGGGACTGTGAAACACCACGGAACCCTTCACAACGAACAGGAACGATGGTCTTGTCCAGTTCCTTGCCCTTCTGCTTGGAAACGGCTTCAATGTCGTCACCGATCAGGCCGATTGGGCATTCTGACTGGATGGTCATGCCTTTGGCTAACGGGAACAGCATGTTGATTTCGTCAACGATCTTGCCGAGCTTCTTGTCACCGCCAAAAACGATGTCTTTCTCCTGAAAATCAGACGTAAAGTTCATCGTACCGAATGTATCAACTCCGGTATGGCCAACATAGTAGTTACGGCGTCCCGCGCGGGAATATTGACCGCATCCGACAGGACCATGGGACAAATGCACCATGTCCTTGACCGGCCCCCAGACCACGCCTTTGGACCCAGCATATGCGCAGCCGCGGATGGTCATTACACCAGGAAGGGATTTACGGTTGGAGGTAATGCATTTGCTGGACTTCTCGACCTCTGGGTCGTTAGCAGTCAAATGTTTGGCGCGGTCTTTTTGCGCTTTCTCAGGGTAGACTTCAAGCACCTCCTGAATGAGGGCTTCGGTCTCTTCTTTCGTCATATTCGACATAGTCTTTTCCCCGTGGTTAAGGTGAGGACCAATCCGTCCTACACCTTGAGCAACAGTTCAAATGGGAAACCTGAAGGTAGATCAGGCAACAGCAGAGCCAGCAGTCTGACCGACGATGCTTTCGTCTTCCGGCTCCATGACGCCGAATTCCATCAGCAGCTCTTCCAGATCGTCCATGGAGATCGGCTGTGGAATGACGAATTTGTCGTTGTCGATGATCTTCTGGGCCAGATCGCGATATTCCTGGGCCTGCTTGGCAGTAGGATCATATTCGATCACGGTCATGCGGCGGATTTCAGCATGCTGAACGACATTGTCGCGTGGCACGAAATGGATCATCCGGGTACCAAGCTTTGCAGCCAAAGCCTCGATCAGTTCGTCTTCACGGTCCGTGTTACGGGAGTTGCAGATCAGGCCAGCAAGGCGAACGCTGCCGGAATTGGCGTATTTAACAATACCCTTGGAAATGTTGTTGGCAGCATACATGGCCATCATTTCGCCGGAGCAGACAATGTAGATTTCCTGAGCCTTGTTTTCGCGAATGGGCATGGCAAAGCCACCGCAAACAACGTCGCCGAGCACGTCATAGAACACGAAGTCAAGGTCGTCTTCGTAAGCGCCCTCTTCCTCAAGAAAGTTGATGGCGGTGATAACGCCGCGACCAGCACAGCCAACCCCAGGTTCAGGACCACCGGACTCAACGCATTTGACGTCGCCATAACCAACCTTGAGAACGTCTTCCAGTTCCAGATCTTCAACCGATCCAGCTTCAGCAGCCAGATGCATGATGGTGGTCTGGGCCTTTGCATGCAGAATGAGGCGTGTGGAGTCAGCTTTCGGATCACAGCCGACAATCATGACTTTCTTGCCAAGTTCTGCGAGACCAGCAACGAGGTTCTGCGTAGTGGTGGACTTACCAATGCCCCCCTTGCCGTAAATTGCGCATTGACGAATTGCCATAGGTAATCTCCTTGAGGCTTGTTGAGTTCCGTATGTCCCACAAACAAACGGGTTCGCGAAACGGTGTCTGCCAAAAGGATTTGCAAGGGGTGTGCCAGTTTGCAAAATTCGATTTATGCCTTTGAATTTATTAACTAATAATTTTTCTCTTAGTGATTTTTGTGCGTTGGAAGGGCGACATTACAAAATTAATTTTGTCGTATTGTCGACAGAGTGTCGTTCCCCTTTGTCACATTGAGGCATGACAGTATGCATTGCTTATCCTTATGCCCGAGCAGAGCCTGTTCTTGTCGCAGATTTGGCGTTCGACACTTTGCCCTGTCAGATATGCGACAATTGAAAACCTAGTCATTACCTCTAAAAATCAATCACTTAAAGAACATTCATTGTTTGGTTCGATTTTTGCTTGTCATCTTTTGAGACCCAAAACCTTGTAAGGATCGGTAGGCCCATCATGACAACAGCAACAATCGAACAGATCATTGAAAAAGTCGGGAGTGGTGATGTCGTACCCTATCTTGGTCCGGGCGTGCTTTTTGATGCGCACAATATCAATAGTGGTGAAGCGATGCCCGCTGATAGTGACAGTCTGATCCTGGCCATGAACAAAGGCCGCCCGATGGCGCCCAAATTGATGTATGAGTTTTCCCGTGCCGCCATGAATCTGGAACTCAAGCGCGGCAGGCGGTTCATAGAACAGTTTCTCACCAGGCTCTACAAGGAGGAGCAATGGAGCCGGGCTGCTTTACACGAGTGGATCAAAACCGTTTCACCCGCCTATGTGATCGATATAAACAGGGATCTTCAGCTACAGCAGAGCTTTGCGGACACTCCGCACTATCTCGTCAAGGGCATGGCGCGTATTGGTGGAACAGACTACCGGTTCACCATCAACCGTTACGACGGCGAGCGCTACTCCCCAATACAGCCGGAAGATCTGTCAGCCGACATTCCCATCCTTTTCAAGCCCTTGGGCTCGCCAGACCCGACACCCAACTACATCGCTTCGGATGCTGACTTTGTCGATTATCTGACAGAACTCATGGGGGGCTTTGGTGTTCCCAGATTTTTGAAGGAATATCGCAAAAACAAACAATATCTGTTTCTTGGCATGCGATTTGTCCGCGATACCGAACGCATGGTCATGTCAGACATCACTTTCGGAGCCGGTGAGCCTGCCGGCTGGGCACTTATCGAAAAACCCACCCCCAAAGAAATCCGGTATTGCATGAAAAAAAATATAGAAATTGTCGAAATGGAACTTAATAGCTTTCTAAGTGCAACAGGTACTCCCACAACCGCAAATGCTATGTTATAAGAAAAAAACAAAAGTGTGTGGGGACACAAAATGACATTGATAGAATGGGACGAAGACAAGCACCTTGTCGGCGTCGATGAGATGGATAATCTCCATCAAGCGTTTACGCTTATCGTAAACAGTCTTGGGGAAACTAAAGACAGCGCAACATTCAAGGCACTCTTCATCCAGCTGCTTGAACATACGCAAGAGCATTTTGCGATTGAAGACCGGATCATGCAGGAAACCGGATTTGCAGATCACTTCGATCACAGAACCGAGCATACGCGCTTTCTGGCAGAGATGAATTATATCAACGACAAGGTACAGGCGAGCGAAATGGCCTATGGGCGCGCTTTCATCAAAGATCTGCCGCGATGGTTTCATGTCCATTCTCTGACGATGGACAGAGCTCTGGCCGCACATGTGAACCGGACGGCGAGCGACCTTCCTTCACCAAAGATCAGAAAGCAGCTGTAGTCCTTCGCTACTCGTTTTCCGGTGCAAAGCAGACCTTATATTCGCTGCAAGTTTCGCAACTTGGAGACCGGCAGAGTATGAAGCCTTCTTTTGCGCAAAGCTGGCGGTAGAAGAATTTCTTCCAGCGCATGTTGTTGACATTCTGCTCGGCAAGTGTGCGGAAATTGGCGAGCAGCATTTGGCCAAGGCTTTTGCGAGAAAACAAACCCAAATCTGACCATAGATGGTCGGAGCCCATGCAGCCGGTCGCAACAATCTGGGCTATCCAGAATTCCTCGCGGCTTGCGCCGTTGTGGTGTTCCAGCAAAAGCGACTTGACGTCCGCCAACTCGCTCGCCCTTTCAGGCTCCACATCTCGACGTGTCGTCAATCCCACCTGTCTGAATTCGGGAGGAAAACACTCCAGCACAGCAGAAAAGTCGTCTTCAGCAAGTCCCATATAGCGGGGCAAGGCGCTTCGCCCACACATCCAGCTCGACAGCATTTGGGCGAGATATGCAGCATTCCCCTTCTCTTCAACGCCATACATCAAGCGCTCATAGAGCGCCTGATGATCGAGATTGGCAGCATTTTCCATTTTGTCATCCCGAGAGATATACATTATTCGCTCTCGTAGGTGATGCGGATATCTTCATCGCGGACAATCATCTGACAGGCCAGCCGCCAATCGCTTGGCATGTCATTCACAACGACTTTTTCAAGCTCGTCCTTGGACAATTTGCCCAGTTCCTGAAGGACGGTCTTTTCCTTATCGGTCATATGGACACCCATGTGGGTCGGGCCACCGTCCAGATCCGTGACATGAATGAGGCAGGAGCCGCATTCACCGTCACCGCAATCAAAATGGATGGGCACCTTATATTCCTTGGCGAGTTCCAGAACTGTCTTTTTGTGGCTGCCAGCCGGGGCGTAAATTTCCATTTCATCAAATTCAGGATGCTGAAAAACGATCTTGGGCATTCTACTTGGTCCTTTTTGGTCAAGAGGAGAGGTAGAGCATTTGAACGGGCGCTCCCTTGAGAGCGACTTATCTCTAAAGCCGGATTAGGCCGGTTTGACCTTCACTTCGCCTTCGCCGATCACCTGAGCCTGGCATGCACAGCGCATGTCTTTGCCAGCCATATTTTCCTTCAGCACCTTGTCTTCCAGAATGCTTGGCTCTGAGAGGTTTTCCATGCCTTCTTCAACCTTCATCAAGCAGGTCCCGCAATCGCCTTCGCGGCAACCATAAATGATACCGGCCCCCACTTTCTCAGACACTTCAATAACGCGTGTTCCGGCAGGAACATTGACGGACACATCAATATCCGTAAATGTCAGTTTTCCTTTTGCCATGATTGTCTCCTTGGTCCTTTTCTAGTCAAAGTTCAGCAAAGTCGATGACCTTCGGCTTTGCCTTGCCAGCCAGAACCTCTGCGATTGCCTGTCCGTAGACGCGGCAATCCTCAAGCTCCTGTTCTGTCGGGTGAAACTTGATGCGTTTGCCCTTTTCAGGTACGCGCATTTTAAGGCCGCGCAATCGGTCCTCGATCATCGGGACGGCTTCGCCAGACCAGCCGAAGGATCCGAACGCTGCACCAACCTTGCCACGCGTTTCGATAGCAACGAGGGAAGCCAGCAAATCCCAAATGGGCTTGACCGCATCCCCATTGATGGTGGGAGAACCGAAGATCATGCCATCTGCGCCTTCGATGAGATCAACAAACGGCTCCACCTCGCCGCCTTGCAAATCGTAAAGCGAAACGCGAACACCATCGATCTTGCTCGCTCCTTCATAAACAGAGCGAGCCATGTCTGCCGTCGCGCCGTAGGCACTCATGTAAAAAATCAGCAGGCTTTTTTCCTTGCCGACGATATCGTTAGGCAAATGCGAACCGGAAAGAGAGCGATAGCTCTTGATATAGTCCATCGGGTGATCGCGCAGGATCGGCCCATGCGAGGGAGCAATCATCACAGGCTCTAGCGGCTCGATTTTATCCATTGCCTGTAGCACCCACTTCTTGAAGGGGCGCATGATGTGCTTGAAGTAATATTCAAAGGAAAAGCGGAAATCGCCGACCAGATCGTTATAGAGCCGTTCGTCGCAGAAATGGGCGCCGAAGACATCGCAAGAGAAGAGGATCTTGTCTTCTTCCAGAAAAGTACATTTGGTTTCTGGCCAATGCAGATAGGGGGTAAGCACAAACTTCAGAGTACGACCGCCAAGATCAAGGCTATCGCCGTCATCGGTCAGCGTGTAGCTATAATTCTCCAACTCGTCCTTGAGCGTCGCTTGCAGAAGCTTCAGCCCACGCTGGGAGACATAGATGTGGGCTTGTGGCGCTCGGCGCATAAGTTCCGGCAGTGCTCCGGCGTGATCCAGTTCCAGATGGTTGAGCACAACCGCCTTGATGGCATCATAGCTTGTTACAGATTCCAGCCTTGCGAAGAACTGCTCGGCGAACTCTTCCTTGACGGTGTCTATGATGGCTACGCCCTGAGCGCCCTGAACTGCATAGGCATTGTAAGTGGTGCCGTTTGCCGTTTTAAGGATCAGGTCAAAGGTGCGTAAATCAGGATCGAATGCTCCGATCCAATGGACACCCGGAGCAATTTCTTCTGCAGGTTTGCTTGATAGGGCCGATATCATGAGTTCAAAGCACCCCTGCTGCGACAAGCTCGGCAATGCGTTCGGGAGGAATGCCGGTCAGACTACCCGGCGGGTTCACGGCTTCTCCAAATTCGTTGAGGATTGCACCTTCCACCGGACAGATACTTGCACATTGAGCATCGAGATAGTCGCCATCGCAATGCGTACAGGCTTTGGCAGAAATGACAAACTGCCCCTCACCGGTGCTAATCGCATTGGACGGACAAACATCCATGCAGGCATGGCAATTGACGCAGAGATTGGTGATTTCATAAGACATGATATGGCCTCTCCTTACGCCGTTTGGCTTTGCGTGCAGTCAGATCCCAGCGCGCCCGATTGGTACATTTCCTTATAAACCGCCATCAAGGCCGGAACGATTGGTTGATCTGCATGCTCGCCATTGGGAATAATTCCAGCAGCTTCCAGCTGATCCCAAGGCTTGAAGCCAATCTTGCAGCACAGCACGACTTCACACCCCTTGAGCATTTCGATGGTTTCCGGCAGAGCGGCATCTCCATCGCCGCAGTTGACTGGCCCTGTGCAATATTGCGCGGTTTTGCGATGACCGATGAGACGGGCTCCCTTGGACGAAACCTCATAGATCATGAATTCTCTGGCGGACCCGAAATGCTGATTGATCAGCCCCTGCCCGCTGCTGGCAACGGCCATTTGCACTGTTCGCAAACCAGTTGGCAGCGGAACAATCTCATGCACGCTATTGGCCAGTTGCGAGACAGCTGAAGCATGCTGCTCGATGGTAAGGCCGTTGACTGTAAACAGCGTCTTGCCATTGGCCGTCTTGAGCTGTTCCTTGAGACTTATCTGCCGCGCCTTCTGCCTCTCGCGTTCCAGCTCGATACCGGCTTGCACTCTTGCCCGATTTTCCATGGCGGCTTCATAGTCGATGTCGAGTTCGTCGATCTTGTCGAGCGTAAATTCTTCTCCACGATCTTCGCCCAGAAGCCCGACAGCATCCGCACGACATTGCCGACAATGGCGCATCATGTTCATATCACCGCAGGCATCTTGTAGCGCTGTCAGCTCTTTCTGCGTCGGTGCGCGCTGGCCCATCACCCCATAATAGGTGCCATGCTCAGGCTCTGTAATGAGCGGCATGACATTGTGCAGGAACGCTCCCTTTGCTTTGATGACACGGCTGACTTCCTTGAGATGCTCGTCATTCACGCCAGGAATGAGCACAGAATTGACCTTGACCAGTACACCTCGTTCGATCAGCATTTCGAGGCCCTTCTGCTGTCGTTCGATCAGCACCCTTGCGGCTTTCACACCTCGCATGCGGCGATTGTTCCAGTAGATCCAAGGATAGATCTGGGCACCGATTTCCGGATCAACGGCATTGATGGTAATTGTCACATGATCGACATTGTACTTCATCAGGTCATCGACGCAGTCGGGCAACGACAAGCCATTGGTGGACACGCAAAGCTTGATGTCCGGAGCTTTCTCAGACAGGAGACGGAAAGTCTCAAAGGTGCGGGCGGGATTGGCCAGAGGATCGCCCGGACCGGCGACACCAAGTACAGTCATTTGCGGAATGGTCGCTGCCACGGCCAAGGTCTTTTTGACCGCCTGCTCTGGTGTCAAAAGCTCTGAGACAACACCGGGGCGGCTTTCATTGGCGCAGTCGTATTTTCTATTGCAATAGTTGCACTGGATATTGCAAGCCGGAGCAACGGCAACATGCATGCGGGCGTAGTGATGGTGGGCCTCTTCAGAATAACATGGATGGTTTTTCACGCGGTCCTTAATGGCGTCGGGTAAATGCTCCATATGGTCATTGGAGCTGCCACACGACACTTGCGTACATCCGGTAGCCTCGAGGGCGTCAGTCATCCCATCCAACATGGTGCCCGATCCTTTCTTCAGCATTGGTCCATAGTCAAGATAACGGATTGCAAGGGACGTGCCATTCGCAAGAATTCATGCAATACACTGATATTGCTTATTTTTTCATGTTGTATGCGACATTTCTCATTGTCGGAGTTGCGACAAACAAACGTCGAGACAGGAGCGGTTTTTGTGGCATACCGTCCAATGGGCACTTCTGATTTATTTGCTGGAAAGAAGGCGGGTTTGACAGGGAAACCCGAGATATGAGGAAGGAGCGATCCCGATCAGATGCGTCTGACCGAGATCCCTAGAATTTTGATACGATAAGCAATCTGACGAGGAGTCATGTCAAGCAATCGCGCAGCTTTTGCCTGCACCCAACCGGCTTCTTCAAGAGCGGCAATAACCCGCTCACGCTCATCCAGTTCTTCATTCTGCCAAGCATTCTCTGAAGGGCTTTCTTCTATTGCAGCAGGCGTTTTCAGGATTGGTGCCAGTGGCTGAGCGGGAACACCGATGAGCGCTTTTTCGGGCAAGCCGGACAGGGAGACCACATCGCGATCAATAATGCCATCCGCACTCATCACCGATGCCCGCTCAAGGCAGTTTTCCAACTCGCGAACGTTGCCCGGCCAAGTGTGGCGCATGAGCAGACGTACGGCACTGTCTTTCAGGGTTAGTGGTCGCCCTTGCTGTTGCCCGATCTTGGCGATCAGGAAGCGGGCCAGCTCGGGAATATCATCCATACGATCTCTCAAGGATGGCATGTTGATCGCCATAACATTGAGGCGATAGTAAAGATCCTCGCGGAAATCCCCCGCTTCCACAGCGGCTTCCAAGTCCTTGTTGGTTGCGGCAATGATGCGAACGTCCACCTTATGGGTCTTGTTGCCGCCAACACGCTCGAATTCTCCCTCCTGCAGAACACGGAGAAGCTTGGACTGAAAGGCTGGCGTAATCTCGCCAATTTCATCAAGAAAAAGGGTTCCACCATCGGCCTGCTCAAAGCGGCCCTTGCGCATGGAAGTCGCCCCCGTAAACGCCCCTTTTTCATGACCGAACAATTCGGATTCCAGCAGGTTATCAGGAAGCGCCGCGCAGTTGAGCTTGAGATACGGCTCATTAGCGCGCGGAGAATTATAGTGAATGGCATTGGCGATAAGCTCCTTGCCGGTGCCACTTTCGCCTCGGATCAAAACGGTCGTGTTCCACTTGGCCACCATGCGGACCTGATCGAACACAAGCCGCATCGCTTCTGTTTCTCCGATGATATTTTCAAAGCCATGCTGACGCTTGATCCGCCGGCGCAGGCTGTCTCGTTCCTGGCGCAGCATTTCCTGCTCTTCCTGAACCGTGCTGGAAAGAAGAATGGCCTGCCCGATCAGGGAGGCGATCATCTGCATCAGCTTGGCATTGTCTTCAAGAAACTTGTCAGCGTAGTTCGGCTGTGCCGCGAACACACCTGCGGGCTCGTTGGAGCCCAGAAATATGGGAGCACCGATAAAGGGGCGGCTGGGATCGTAAACGCCAAGCCGATCCAGAAAACGCGGCTCCTCGTCGATGCGAGGCACGACGATCAGCTTGCGTTCACTCAAAATCGAGCCGACAATACCTTCGCCCGGCAAATAACTGACATTTTGTGTGAAAGTCGCTTCATCCTGATGAATATCGATTATTTTCAATAAGCCGCTTGCCTTGTCGAGCAGGCAAATCATGCCGTAATGCAGTCGTCCCTCTTCATGCAACAAACGCAGCACTTCTCTTGCTGTTTCATGCAAATCGAGTGATCTGCCCAGCAGCTGGCTCACCTTGTAGAGCGTTTCCAACTCTCTGCGATAAAAGGCACAGAAGACGGGCTTTGGGCACAGACCATCTTCGTGATTGATGACTTCATCCGACGTCGTAGGACACTGAATGCTCATGATGCTCGCAATCTACTAGGGAGGACTAACAGGCTGGCAGGCTGACACATATGGTCGAACCGCGCACATTGCTCTCGCGGATCTCTATGTCACCATGCAGGTCTGCAACGATCTGTCTGGCAATGGCCAACCCCAAACCGGCATGGTGAGGGCCTGATTGCCAGGCGGTATAAAATGGCTCGAAGACCTTCGTTCTGGTGGCCCGATCTATGCCGGGTCCACTATCCTGAAGGCAAACTTCAACCATTCTATCGGCACCAACGCGCGATATGACGCTGACCGCACGGGCGGTTGCGCCATTCTCCCCTATGGCGTTGATGGCATTATCAAGCAACATCCGGAGCAGCACTCGAATTGTGATTTCATCGCTGAAAATCATTGGCAGTTCCGGACTTGCACGCCACTCGACCTCAATTCCGCTTGCATCTATGCGGTCGCCGGCAATAATAAGGCAGTCCCGTATCGCTTCATTTATATTGACCGGGACATGCGGGACGTGTTTGTCGTTTGGTAGCGATAGCCGCAAGGTGCGAGCGGCTTCGTGACCGGAATCGAGCGCCTCATCAAGAGCGCACCCCATTGGCATATTGCAGCCAGCTCCTCTGGCACCTCCCGCCTCCTTCGAGCCACACCCGCTTCTCTGCAAATTGTTTGATAGCGCCGTCATGACATTGAGCGGCTTCTGCAACAGATATAGAGCACCGTCGATGACCTCGCGTGTGCGATATTCCATCTCCGTTTCAGCCATTCTGGCGCGGACTGCGTTGAGCCGCGCTTTCTCATATTCCTGTTTCTGGAACTCCACCAGCTGGCAACGAGATGCGCATTCAACGGTGTAGAATGGGACTTGAGCCCGCTTTGCGAGTTGTTCTGTCATGTCGGTCTGCTGCTTCATTGTCAAATCCATACAAAATACAGATGCAACTTGCGTGCCGAATGAAATAGGGCTGATTTTGGCCATTTATGCTGAGCCAGTTGTCGCGTTTGCGACAATGACACGAGCCCTTCGCGCGTTTTTGTAGCAAATGCATCAGAATTGACCGATTTGGCTTTCGGGCAAAAAGGCGGCAGAAACCGGCCCGTTTCAAGCCGTTCCGTCAGCTGAGCAATATGTTTGGCATGGTTGATGCAGTTCGTTCCACGAAACCCGATTTTCAACCAGACGATTGGACTGCCTTCATGGAACATACTCTGCTGATCCTTCTGGAAACAGCGCTCGTCAACAATGTGGTGCTGGTCAAGTTTTTAGGGCTGTGTCCCTTCATGGGCGTCTCGAACAAGCTTTCCGCTGCTTTGGGCATGGGTTTTGCCACCACATTTGTGCTGACCTTGGCGGCTACTGCGGCGTGGGTGGTTGAGAAATTCATGTTGGAGCCTTTGGGCCTTCAGTATTTGCGCATCCTGACCCTCATTTTGCTGATCGCAGCTATTGTGCAATTCACCGAAATGGCCATTCACAAATTCTCTCCGGTTCTGCACCAGCGTCTGGGTATTTTTCTGCCATTGATCACGACAAACTGCGCGGTGCTCGGTGTTGCTCTGCTGAACATTCAGGAAGATCACACCTTCTTTGAAAGTGTTCTGTTCGGGTTGGGATCCGCTCTTGGCTTCTCACTGGTGCTGGTTCTTTTTGCGGGCCTTAGAGAACGCATCAAGCTGGCAGATGTTCCGGCCCTTTTCAAAGGCACTCCGATTGCCTTTCTCACGGCAGGCTTTCTCTCGCTCTCCTTCATGGGATTTGCAGGGCTGGTTTCCCACTAACCTCAAAACAATCGTTTGCAACAAGGCATGGCAATAAAGGAAATTTGAAATGTTGGCAGCTATGGGTGCTCTTTTGGCTTTGGGTATTGTTCTGGGTGGCGGGCTTGGCTTGGCTGCACATTACCTGCGTGTTGAAGGCAACCCGATTGCAAGCGAGATCGAAGAGTTGCTTCCTGGCTCAAACTGTGGCCAGTGCGGCTTTCTCGGCTGTGCCGATGCTGCCAATGCACTCGCAGACCATAATGCTGAAGTAACCTTATGCCCTCCGGGCGGCAAGGATCTGGCAGCTGCTCTGGCTGACAAGTTGGGCGTTGAGGCGGACCTTTCGGGCATGAAAGACACCGGACCGATGATTGCCTTCGTGTTCGAAGATCTCTGCATCGGATGTACCAAATGCTCCAAACGCTGTCCGACAGACGCAATCGTGGGGGCTTCCAAGCAAATACACGGCGTTGTCGATGATGCATGCACCGGCTGCGAAAAATGCGCCGATGTCTGCCCGACCGGCGCGATCGCAATGCGCAAAGAAACGACGACCATTCAAACCTGGCACTGGCCGAAACCAGTCCTCCCTCTGGCAAGTTAACGGATTGACCCAATGAGACTATTCAAGATCAAAGGGGGCATTCACCCCAACGGGCACAAGGAACTGGCCGAGAATGAACAGATCGCTCAGATCCCCTTGCCCAGCCTCTTGCGCATACCGCTCAAACAGCATACCGGCGCGCCTGCCAACCCTATTGTAAAAAAGGGAGACGCAGTCCAGAAAGGTCAGATCATCGCCCTTTCCCGTGGTGCAGTCTCAGCCTCCATCCATGCGCCAACGTCTGGCCGCATCATTGCGATCGGGCGTTTTGTAGCCCCGCATGCATCCGGTTTGCCCGAACCGACAATTACCATCCGGCCAGATGGCAAGGATGAATGGGGAGAGCTTCCTCTCCCTCTGGATCCCTTTGCTACCGCCCCTGATAAAATCGCGAACCGTGTTGCGGAATCCGGCGTCGTTGGCCTTGGCGGCGCGGCCTTTCCCGCCGCAGTCAAACTCAACCTTCGCAACCGCACAGACCTTCATACGCTCATTATCAATGCGGCAGAATGTGAACCCTATATCACCTGCGATGACCGGTTGATGAGAGAGCGAGCCGACGAAATCATCGACGGTGTCGAGATCATCTGCCACACCATTGGCGTGAAAAAGGCACTGATTGGCGTGGAAAAGGACAAACCGGAGGCGATCAAGGCTCTCAACAAGGCGGTTCATGGTCATGATCGATACGACATCAAGGTCGTTGAAGTTCCGACCCGTTATCCAACAGGCTTTGCCAAGCATCTGGTGCAAATTCTCACAGGTCAGGAAGTCCCTGCCCGTGCGTTGACGGCTGAAGTGGGTGTTATCGTTCAGAATGTCGCCACGACCTATGCCATCCAGCAGGCCGTACGCTATGGTCGCCCTCTGATCTCGCGCATTCTCACAGTCAGCGGCGAAATGATCAAGCGCAAGGGCAATTTCGAGGTTCTGATCGGAACGCCGATCTCCCACATTATCGAGCAGTGCGGCGGTTTTGTCGACGAACCCGAAAAGCTGCTTCTGGGTGGCTCCATGATGGGGGATCCGGTTTCCAGCACGCGAGCCCCTGTGATCAAGGGGTCCAACGGCATTCTGGCTCTGGGGCGCAAAGAAACCAATCAAAAGCCGATCATGCCCTGCATTCGCTGCACCTCATGCGTTGCGGCCTGCCCTTGTGGCTTGATGCCCTATGAAATGGCAGCCCTCATCAAGGCCGATGAATTGGATAGCGCCGTAGATATCGGCCTTAGAGACTGCATAGCCTGCGGTTCCTGTTCGTTTGTGTGCCCCGCCAACATTCCACTGGTGCAATATTTCAACTATGCCAAGGGCAGCCTTACGGCAAAACAGCGCGCAGCACACAAGCAGGAAGAAACCAAACGCCTCGTTCAATTTCACGATGCACGCATGGAAAAAATCAAGAAAGAAAAGCAAGAAGCCATGGCCCGCATGAAAGCCGAACGAGAGGCCAAGAAACGACAGAAAGACCAGGAGGACGCCTCCAAAGCCAAGGCGGCGAATCCCGAAGAGCCATCGTCACAAACTGACGAACAGAAAGTAAGAGCAGAAGCATGAGTGACGTCAATCTATTAGCTGGTCCATACTCCCATTCCGGGGCGAGCGTTTCACGCACGATGGGCCTTGTCATGCTGGCGCTGGTGCCTTCGACCGCTTTTGGGTTTGTTCAATTCGGCTGGCCATCTGTCTTTTTGTTTCTGGTCACTGTTCTGGCGGCAATCCTCTCAGAAGCCTTTTGCCTCAAGATGGCAGGCAAACCCGTTGTACTCCACATCATGGATGGGTCGGGGATCCTAACTGGCTGGTTGCTCGCCATGACCTTGCCGCCATGGGCACCATGGTGGATCGGGGTTGCAGGTTCAGTCATTGCCATCATGCTTGCCAAACAGGCGTTTGGCGGCTTGGGGCAGAATGTCTTCAACCCGGCGATGGTTGCGCGTACGGTACTGCTGATTTCCTTTCCTATCCAGATGACCCAGTTTCTGGGTCCTCAGCCAATTTATGGTGCCTCAGCTCCCGACTTTCTTGGTGGTTTGGCCATTACCTTCGGCGGACACCCGGAAATTGACGCGATCACCAGCGCTTCCCTGCTTGGCACGATCAAAACGGAATTGGGACGCGGCGAGGTGTTGCAGCAGATCCTTGCCAAGTCTTTTGATCTTAAAAATATGATCATCGGCTTTGCGCCGGGCTCCATGGGAGAAACATCGGCTGTGCTGGCTTTGATCGGAGGGCTGTTCCTGCTCATTACCCGTGTTATCAGCTGGCACATCCCAGTAGCCATGATCGGCGCCATGTGCCTATTGTCCGGCGTTGCTCACTTGCTTGATCCGAGCCATTTTGCAAGCCCGCTGGTTCATCTCGTCTCGGGCACCTTTGCTTTTGCAGTCTTTTTCATCGCCACGGATTATGTGACGGCACCGGGCTCTCCCTTGGGCAAGATTATCTTCGGGGCTGGCGTTGGAACGCTTACATTCATCATCAGGACTTGGGCGGCCTATCCGGAAGGCGTTGCCTTTGCAATTCTTCTGATGAACTCAACCGTGCCAATCATCGATACCTACATCAAGCCTCGCATTTATGGACGTACCCGCAAAGGCGATCCGATCAAATTGAAGGAAGCCAAGAAGGGAGGTGCGAAATGAGTGAGGCAGAGATGAACGTCGGTGATTTGCAATCCCCTGAAGCCGAGCCATCAGTCTGGCAAAAAACAAAAGACAAGCTACTGGCCTTCTACGAAAAACACCGCAGCAATCCGGTCTATCTGGCAACGCTGCTGGGAGGCTTCTCTCTCCTGTGCGCTTTCATTCTGGCCTCCAGCTATGTTGCCACGCTTGATCCCATTGCGCTGAGGCAAAAGGAAGACCTGCAATCCTCACTTGCCAAAGTCATTCCGGCGACGTTGCACGACAATGATCTGGTTAAGGATGCCTATGTTATCAAGGATGATGCAGGCACTGAAAAGACGGTCTATCCGGCCTATAAAAACGGGGCATTTGTTGCGGTTGCCTATCTGGTTAGTGCGGTTGGTTATGGAGGGCCTATCCTCTCTCTGATTGGCGTTGACAAAGAAGGGTCTCTTCTGGGCGTTGAAGTTTTGCAGCATACCGAAACACCGGGGTTGGGCGACAGGATCGAGTCCGCGCGCGGCGATTGGATCAGGCAGTTCCTTGGCCATTCACTGGGCAATCCCGCTCTGGAGCAATGGAAGGTCAAAAAAGACGGCGGCTATTTTGATCAGCTTTCAGGCGCAACGATCACCCCGCGAGCGGTTGTTCTTTCGGTGCGGAATGGGTTGCAATTTTTCAAAGCCAAACAAGACAAGATCATCCACTGCCCCAAAGGCATTTGCGTGGAAGGAAGCGGATCATGACGAAAAGCTATCGCGAAATCACACTTGAAGGTCTTTGGACCAATACGATCCTTTTTTCGCAGACACTTGCTCTTTGCCCCATGCTGGCAGTGACCGGCACCGCGACCAATGGCCTGGGCCTTGGATTGGCCACCACCGCCGTTCTGGTGGCGTCCGGTTTTCTGATATCGCTGTTGCGCAGTTTCATTGAACCGGAAGTGCGTATTCCGGCCTATGTGCTTATCATTGCCGGACTGGTTACCATCGTCGACCTATATATGAATGCATATCTCCATGATCTTTATAAGATATTGGGTCTGTTTATTCCGTTGATCGTGACAAACTGCGCCATTCTGGGCCGCGCTGAAAGCTTTGCGTCCAAGGCTCGTATTCTCCCCTCCATGCTGGATGGATTGATGATGGGGGTCGGCTTCACTTTTGCCCTGGTATTGTTGGGGGCCGTACGTGAGATCTTGGGATCCGGCACCCTGTTTTCCGGAGCCTCCCTGCTCCTTGGTCCGGCCTTCAGTTTTCTGGAAGTCACCGTCATTCCGGACTATTCCGGTTTCCTCATTTTCATCCTGCCTCCGGGCGGTTTCATCATGCTGAGCCTCATTCTTGTGGGCAAGCGCCTGATCGACAATCAATTCGAGAAAGCACGCAAGCCGGATAACGAACCTGCTGAAACCATCGGCAAGCAAATAACGATATAGGAGAAACCATCATGAATATTGGCGTTGCCTATGTCACGCCCACTCACAAGGTCTGGCTACGCATGGAAATGCCAGATGGCTGCACCATTGAGGAAGCGATCCACCGATCAGGATTGCTTGACCAATTCCCCGAGATTGATCTGGAAACCCAAAAAGTCGGCATCTTCGGGCGCATCGCCAAGCTCAACAAGGAGCTTGAGGATGGCGACCGGGTCGAAATTTATCGGCCAATCACAGCAGACCCGGATCTTATCGAACGCCGGGACCGCTAGACACTCTGTTATCGGAAAGGTTGACAGTGCTAGTAAATTCGAGAAGCCGGTCGCGCGCACTGATGAGCAAACAGTTGGACGCCACTTTCAAGGCTCCAATCTGGCGCAAAGGGTGAAAGAGGTCACCTCCCTCTCGCCTTTTCACCTTAACCTGCAGGCGTAGCACAGTAGGCCGTGCGGCCGGCAACCCACGTATGACGGACGGCGGGCACATGCCCCTCTGGCCAGCCGACCAAAACCAGATCTGCTCTTTTGCCGAGTGCGATTTCGCCTCGGTCATCGAGCTTCATGGCCTTTGCCGGGTTGGTCGAGATCAGTTTCCAAAGCGATAATCGATCCGAGCGCTTGTCTTCATCCAAACGCGCAACTGCGGCCAGCATGGCTGGATAATAATAGTCGGAGGCCAGAATGCTGCACAAACCCGCCTCGACCATGTCGCCAGCGTTTGGCGAGTCGCCCAAATGACTGCCACCACGCACCGCATTCGGCGCACCGAACACGACCATATCTCCCCTTTCGCGGGCAACAGCAGCCACAGCAACCGTCATGGGAAACTCGGAAATCGAGGCTCCGTTTTGCCGATAGAAATCCCGAGTCTCATCCTGAGAGTCGTCGTGGCTAAGCATGGGTACATTCTTGCTTTGGCCCAACTTGCCAACCTTTACGATTGCTTCCTTGACACGAGGCCGCATCTGCCAACGCTCCTTGATCATTTGAGCATAGTCCTCGGGCGAAAGACAGGAACGCTCGGCACGCCCAGCCATTTTCTTGCGAAACTCCACGCTATCGGGATCTGCAGCGCGAAAGTCCGGGGAGTGTTCAAACGGTCGTGTCTGCAAAACAACATCAGGATGCAGCATGCCCATGGATGTGTGGTCATTAAAGGCCAGCGACGGTGTCAGCGGGTTTTCCAGCGCTTCCGCAAGCAAGGGAATAGCCTCAAGACAAAAGGTTTCCCAGCGCAACTGGACACGATTTTCAACTGTCAGCCGGCTTGACCATTTTGTGATAGCCGTAATCATTTCCCTTGCGCGGTCTACGCTGCGCAATCCGGGCTCCCAGCCTATCGACAAGGCATGGTACGCGGTGGCAATGCCGTTAGCCGCCAACTGCCGGTCTGTCTCAAGCATCGCCGCTTCCATCGGGAAGAAGACATTCGGTCGCGGCATCAACTGTCGCTCAAAAGCATCGCCGTGAATGTCAATTATGGCAGGTGCGAGTATGCGCCCTGCCCCGTCGATTTCTTCACCGCGCACGGGGCCACCAATGTCGCTGATTTCACCCTCTGTAACTGTAACGGTCGTTTCGACAATCTGATCAGGCAGATAGACCTGTGCTCCAGTGATGGTAAATTCGCTCATTGATATAGTCCTATTAGAGAAAGGCTGCTCCAAGACGAAAGGTCGGCACCCGATAGTTCCTAGCGCTCGATTTCTTAGAGGCGGGAAGGCATAATTTCACTCCAGTTACTTCATTGCAAAGATGTCAAGCATATTACAATCAGACACTTACGCACGGCATTCACCGAAATTTCCAATCTCAAAGACAGAAAGTCACCCCCAATAGCTCCTATGTTCAGAATGTGACACTGAATTTAGGTATGGACGGGCTCTTACCATTGCCAGAAGGCACGCCAGTCTTTATCCCTATGGCAGGTTTGCCGATAGAGCCACGGTTCCAAACCGCATAAAGGAAACATGATGAAAGCTATCGTATTTGATCTGGACGGAACGCTGGTCGACAGTGTGCCAGACTTGCATATCACCGCGAACAAATTGCTTGAGGCACACGGGATTGCGCCGCTAGAGCAAGACCAAGTCCGCTCATTTGTCGGCAACGGGATCGGCGTTCTGGTCGACAAGACTTGCAAGGCAGCAGGCCTAGAAATCAACGATAGCAACAGGGAAGCGATCAATAACGAGTATCTGGCCTTTTATGATCAGGTTCTCGAAGACAAGAACACACAACCCTTTGCAGGCGTACGAGACTGCCTTGAAACCTTCCGGGCAAAGGGCCTGATGATGGGGCTTTGCACCAACAAACCCGAAGGCCCTACCCGTATGATTTTGCAAGATGTTGGTTTTGACCACCTCTTCGCCAAGGTTCTTGGTGGTGACAGCCTGCCTCAGCGCAAACCGGCTCCAGAGCCTCTGTGGGAGAGCTTTGCCGGGTTTGACCTCAAAGACTGCCTGTTTGTCGGCGATAGCGAAGTGGACGCAGCGACAGCGCATGCAGCCGGCGTATCCTGCGCCCTTTATGAGAAGGGATATCGCCAGACCCCGCTCGACCAACTGCCACACGATTTTGCCTTCTCTGACTTTGCAGAATTAAAGGCATATGTGTTGGACAGAAGCTAGGTTGCAGAATAGGAAATCCGGCTTTCGTACTTTTGAAAGCCGGATTGGACGTCTTACGATATAGCCCTAGGTGAATGACCCTACTGCCAAAGGGTGGTTATTCGGCAGCTTCAAGGGCTTTCTTAATCCTCCGCGCCAGAGCCCGACGCGATTTTTCATCGGCCAGCTTGTCAAAAGCTTCTTTGAGGTCGATTTGCAATTCTGCAAATTCGTTGCGCGCATCCCAACTGACAATATCGCTCTGTTGAACTCGATGCTTGATGTTTGGCGAGAATTGCGGAACCCCTTCGATGGACAGACGGACCTCGTCATCTATGCCCGGAATGGTGATCATTTTCTCCGGCAGGCCTTTTTCTACCAATGCCGCCTTCAACGCTTCGGATGATTTCTGTTCCCCATGGCAAAGGTAAAGACCATGGCGAATTGGCTGCCGCTCCAGGATCCATTCGATCAGTTCGTCACCGTCTGCATGCCCCGAATAGGTTTCGATCTGCCGGACTTTGCCTCGAATTATGATTTCTTCGCCCTGAATGCGCACCTTGCGGGCACCTTCCATCAGTAACCTGCCAAGAGAGCCTTCAGCCTGATAGCCAACCAGCAGTAGCGTGGTATTGGTCCGCCACATGTGGTTCTTGATGTGATGACGAATGCGGCCAGCATCACACATGCCACTACCGGCCATGATGATCGCTCCGGACTTGATCCGGTTCAGGCTCTTGCTCTCTTCCACAGTCTGGGTGAAACGAATACGGGAGGTATCGAGCTTGTCGACAAAGCTCTCGACATCTTCCAGATCCGCAGCATGCTTGACGAACACTTCCGTTGCCTTGATGGCCAGCGGGCTATCGAGGAAAATGGGTATCTCGCGCAACTGGCCGGTATATTGCAGGATCAGGATATCCGCGAGCAGCTCTTGTGTTCGTTCCACCGCGAATGATGGAATGAGCAACAGACCATTGTCCTTGAGGCCGAGTTTAATCTCTTCAAGCAGGATCTGCCGCTTTTCCTCCGGCGTCACATCGGGGCGATTTCGGCCACCGTAGGTGCTTTCTGAAATGACATAGTCATAGTCGGAGGAGGCTGCGGGATCGGGATAGAAGAGCTTGTGATCCGGCCCCAAATCGCCCGAGAATAGAAGCCGCAAGCTTTTTTCATTCGGGTCATCTGAAGGAATTTCCAGCGCGATGGACGCAGACCCCAGAATGTGGCCCGCATTCCAGAATTTGGCGCGAATACCTTCTATATCCACCCACTCTTCCAGCTCGACTGACTGAAAGTTATCTTGGCACTCTTGCGCATCTTTCTGCGTGTAGATCGGCTCGACGAGTGGCTTGCCGCGCCTTGCATTTCGCTGATTAAGGTGCATCACATCCATTTCCTGAATGTGACCGCTGTCGGGCAACATCGCCGCCAACAGATCCTTGCTGGGCTCTGTCATATAGACTGGGCCACGAAACCCCTGCTTATAGAGTTTTGGCAACAGGCCGGAATGATCGATGTGAGCGTGAGTAAGAAGGACGAAATCAATTTCGGCGGGTTCAAAGGGAAAACCGTCATAATTGAGCGAGCGGACGGTTTTTGTGCCCTGAAACATGCCGCAATCGACAAGGAATTTATGACCCGCAGTCTGCACCAGATAGCAAGAGCCAGTCACGATGCCAGCGGCACCGCAAAATTTGAGCTTTACATCCATTCTCGCAATTTCCTCTTCTCTTATTATTTTTTGTGCCGATTTTAGCGAAGCAACACAAATACAATCTTTTCATGGAAATGCCGGAATGCAACATCTCTTTGAAAGAAATGTGTTCCACAAGCTTAATTTATCAGCAATTTGTTCTATCTATTCTTATAGGTATAGCTCGCGAGGCTGCCCAAGTGACCGAACAACTGAACAAGCCTGTAAACAAGAATAGAAAAGCGATATTGACCAATGCATTCAAACTCTCCTCACTCCGACACCCCAATGAACAATGATCTGCTTGCCTATGAAGACGTCTCTTTCCTGAGGCGAGAAGAGCTGCGTGGTGCTCGTCTGGAGCTTGAATTCACAAAGGCGGATCTGGGAATGCGGGATCATGGCATTCTGTCAACAGTGGTTGTCTTCGGTAGTGCTCGCCTCAAGGAAGATCATCCCTTCTACAAGCAGGCAACGGAGTTGGGCCGCATCGTTTCTGAACGTGGTGGCGCGCTTAATCCCAGCAATGGAACCCATCGCAATGTCATTTGCACGGGCGGTGGTCCGGGCATTATGGAAGCAGCAAACCGTGGTGCCTATGAAGCTGGAGCAAAGAATATCGGGCTCAATATCGTTCTGCCTCATGAACAGCATATAAACCCATATGTAACGCCGGGACTAAGCTTCCAGTTTCAGTATTTCGCCTTGCGGAAAATGCATTTCGCCATGCGTGCCAACGCGCTTGTTGCCTTCCCTGGCGGGTTTGGAACACTTGACGAATTGTTTGATATCCTGACCCTCAAGCAGACCGGTAAGGCTTCTGGCATGCCAATCATTCTGTACGGCAAGGATTTTTGGTCCAACCTGATCAATTTTGATGTGCTGATCAAACACGGCACAATTGCCCCAACGGACGTGGAGCATTTTATCATTGTCGATACGCCGGAGGAAGCCTGGCATGTGATGGAAGGCAATGGCCTGACGGCATTCAATCCTGACTAAACCTTCTGGCACCATCGCTCTTTGAAAGCCATCCCCGAACGGACAATCTGCGGGGATGGCTTTTTAGGCTCAAGATCAGACTTTCCATGCGGCTCTTGTTTGCCGTCTACCAACTGATATCATTCAAGGTTTTTTTCACGGCATCGGCCGTTTCAGCGGCACCAATATCAGCCTTTGCCTTGAGCCTTATTGCTTCAAGGCTTGCCGCTTTTTGCCGCCATTGGTCGGCCATGGATAGCCAGAGCGAGGCCAGCTCATCGGCTGAGCTCGCAGTGATCCCGACTTCAGCTGACAGAAGCGGGAAGTTTGCAAGGTCTGGCTTTGTCGCGGCCTGCCAGTCCTTGGCTTCCTGCTCCTTGGCAAGATAAATCATCTCTTGCCCGATCATGTCTGTCATCAACGATGCCCGCGCCTCATTGATTTTGGTGGTGACGGTTTCAATCGCGTTTTCTTTGGCTTCAGCAACTGACCGCGCGGCCTTTGTCTCTGCGGGTATAAGTTGGTTCATATCAATAGAAATTGTCATGACGAAGCCCCTACACTTTTAAAAGTTGGCAATTTGATTTCACCGTCTTTTGTCGCGGTGATCGGATCGGGAAAGAGCACCGCCTTTGCTGCGTCCGTTGAAGGATCGGCAATGAAGCCATGCGGCATGATCAGAGAGAGGCTTAACTCGCCCTCCTCGTCGCGCTCGATATCCGAGGCCAGCCATTCGGACTCCACCGCGTCACGCGGCAAGGTTGCCCCGGCTGGAATGGCAGAGAGGTCCAGCGCGTCGCCGTTGATTGAAAGGCTATCGCCGGTCAGAGACAAAGTAAGAGTATCGTCGCGCCGTTGCGGCACCAAGTTGATTTTCATTTCAAAGCCTCCTTAATACCAACGTCCGAAAGCGAAGAATCTCGTTCCGTCAGAATAGTCCCCTTCTTCAAAAGCCAGCCCACCAGTTATCCTGATCTGTCGCATGGTAATCGATGAAACAGAGGGAGAAACACTCACCATCGCACCAATGTCTGAAAATCTGGGAGATGCATTGGCGTACCAGCTATCAAAATTGACAAGTCCATAAACGAATGGAAGCGCTACATATGCCGCTGGAAAGGTCCAATTATAGTACATATGGGTCGAACTACCGTACTCAAGAGACGCGATTATTGAGCAGATTTGCGTTCCATCAGCAAAGCGGACAAATTCGCCGTTGCTGTTGCTGCCTCTTTCTACAATCGCCCCAAGGCCACTATCGGAAACAGCCCCCGCCCATTGAAGCCCCTGCACCAAAGCCGTGTCAGCATTGACCTTGAGCCCTGTTTTCCAGTCAGAGCCATTAGCGCTCACCTTGATGGACCAGTCATCCTCACCAGCGCAACCCATTTCCGCACGGCCTGACCAATTGGTTTGGAACAACAGGCTATTGGTATTACCTGCCGCCGCTTTGTTGACCTTGATTTGATGCCCGTTTCCGGCATGGTTGAAAAGGCTTGCATCGGATGCAAGAGCCAGCCGGTTTGTTGCGTCCGCTGTCGCGTTGATCCCGATCTTGTCAAAGAGACCCGCAGCGAGAGCAACACCGACACTTTCCGTTAAAAAATCCGACCAGTCCGCCCCGTCAAAACACAACAGGTTGCTTTCATTCTCGAGCCAAACGAGCCAGCCTGTCTTTGGCTGTAGCTCTGTCCATGTTCCGTCGATATAGGCGGCAATGCTACTTTCCCAACCAGACCAAGCGCCACTTGCGTCATCGGCCACGATGTAGCGCGCGCCATCTTCGGGCTCATCAGGAGGGGCGGATAGATCTCGCGACAAAACGGATAGCTGCACAAGCGCGTCCAGCATCCGCAAAGCTTCGTTGTGGGTGATATGCTTCTGGTTCTGGTTGCCAACGATATAAGGCAAGGACAAATGTGATGTTGCTTCCATAACTCTACCTTTGGTTGTTGTGGAGGCAACATTATCAATTCACCAGATGAGGTGGACTATATTCTCAAAATTTAGCAGTGAGCGGCCACATTGCTCTTCAAAGCGTCAATGAGAAAACCACCTCAAGTCATTCTTTTAACGAAGAAAATAGTTAAGGAAAATAGCATCGGCTTTTCAAAAGACAATATGCGGAACAAAGGGCGCAGGATACTTATTCCCGCTCCCTTGATCTCAATACTGATGATTGATCAAATCCAGCCCTGCAGCTCATTAACCACGAGCTGTATCAACATATCCATCCCCTCCTCGCTGTCGTTTAAACAAGGGAGATGGGCAAAATGCGCACCGCCATGCTCCATGAAAATCTCACGATTTTCACCGTCAATCTCTTCCAGAGTTTCAAGACAGTCAGCGGAAAAGCCCGGATTAAACACGGCAATGCGCTTGACGCCAGACCGGGCCAGGCCCTCAACGGTCTTGTCTGTGTATGGCTGAAGCCACTCTTCAGGCCCAAAGCGCGATTGAAAAGTGGTACGCATATAATCTTCCGACCAGTCCATGGCTTCCCGCACCAACCGTGAGGTTTTCATGCAATGGCAATGATAAGGATCGCCATTCTCGAAATATCGTTTCGGAATGCCATGATAAGAAGCGAGTATCACCTCAGGCTCGAAATCAATATGCTCCAGGCTGTTTCTGAGCGAAATGGACAGCGCTTCGATATAGGCGGGATTGTCGTGATAGGGCGGCAGCGTCCTCAACGCTGGCTGCCAACGCATTTCCTTCAATATATCAAAAACAGCGTCATTGACTGTCGCTGTCGTCGCGGCAGCATATTGGGGGTAAAGCGGCAGAACCAAAAGGCGTTCGCACCCCTTCTCGGCCAACGCCTCGATTTTTGACCTGATTGACGGGTTACCATAACGCATGGCGTAATCGATCTCGACAGGCCGCCCTGTCTTCAGGCTGGCAAAGCGCTCGGCAAGCTTATCGCTCTGACTGCGCGTAATGGTCAGCAGCGGCCCTTCGTTTCGTTCATTGTTCCAGATTGATGCATAGGCCTTGCCTGATTTTTGCGGTCTCGTCTGCAAGATGATGCCATTCAGAATAGGCCACCATTTCCATTTAGGCTCTTCAATTACACGCTGATCGGACAGAAACTCCTTCAGGTATCGCCGCATCGACTTATAGTCGGTTCCATCCGGCGTACCCAGATTGACCAACAGAATGCCAACTTTGCCAAAGGCAACTGAAGGATGATTTTCGGGCCAATGTGATTGCATGACGTGGTCCTTGTTTTGGTCAATCTGATAAAACAAACGAGTAAAAGGCGAATGCTCAAAGCACCTTCTTTGAAATATAGATATCTGTCAGGATATTTTTAGCAAATTACGCCAAATGGCGCATCAAACATCAGTATAAATACATGAATTTATCGCAATGACTATTTGCAGCCTGTCCGGCTCATTGCGCATTCGCTGTTAAAGTTGCTCAAGTCGGAGCACAAAGCTTTAGAATAGCGGCGGCCGGGGCCTGAAGGATATAGGCTGGTAGAGCGGTTTTGGCGTCTAGCGTGCACCTGTCTTCGGCAATCTCCCGAAATCCGAGTTTTTCATAGAATGCACGCGCCTTGCGGCTTGCTTGCAAAACGCTGACCTCAACAATCGTATCCTCATGACGGCCCACCAGCACATGGGCAAGCAAATGCCTGCCGATACCGGCGCGTTGTCATTCTTGGGCCACATAAAGCCCCCAGACATAAAGAAAGCGGTTCCGTTCGGCACAAATGATGGAGCCAACAACGCTGGCGCCGTTTTGTAAGAGATAGGCCGTTTCATCGCGCCCGGGAACAAGCGAACGAATGCCATCGGACAGCATTGACGCGATCAAGCTGTCTGTTGCTTTCCTGCCTATTTCGGAGACATAGGTATCAAGCCAGCTCTGTTTAAGAAAAGCGCAAAAATCCTCTGCCTTTTCAGAAACATATGGCTTGATTTCCCACTGCATAGGCTGGCTCTAGCTCTCGTCGTCCGTGTTGCTATTGCCGCGAAAACCTTTCGCGAATACATACATTTCAGGACTTTCCTTGCGACTTGCTGGTGGCTTGATGTGCGAAACTGTCTGATAGTCCCGCTTCAATTCGGCGAGCATCTCATGCTCTGTTCCACCCTTGAACACTTTCGAAAGGAAGACGCCTCCGGGCCGCAGGTTTTCCTTGGCAAACAAGGCCGCCACCTCGAACAGATGAACCGTGCGCAAATGATCGGTTTGTTGATGCCCCGTTGTGGGAGCTGCCATATCGGAGAGAACCACATCTGGCTGGTGTCCTCCAAGGGCGTCCATCAGCAATTGCGGCGCGTCATCGTCCAGAAAGTCTTTCAGCAAGACAGTCACCCCCGGCAGAGGGTCCATGCCCAGATAGTCGATGCCGACGACGAGAGGATTGTCACTGTTTGAATTGACCCGACGGGCCGCAATGTCGCACCATCCGCCGGGAGCGCAACCAAGATCGACAACCCGCATGCCCGGTTTGAGAAAATGGAATCGATCATCCATCTCGATCAGTTTGAAGGTTGAGCGAGACCGAAAGCCCTCCAGCTTGGCACGCTGCACATAGGGGTCGTTCAACTGCCGCTGCAACCATCTTGTTGAAGAACTTCTGCGGCCTCGCGCCGTTTTGACTCTGACTTTCTCAACTCGGTGACCGCGGCTGTCACGCCCTTCACCGCCTGCGGATTTCTTCGCCATTTGTTGAGCTCCAATTTAATTTGATTTAATTATCGTTTGGCGGCTCTGTCACATTATCAGGAGTTCCGCCCCGTTTTGTTCGTTTTCGATCTGACACCCGGCCATAAAGGCTTTAAGCACTGCAGACAAGTCCCGTATGTTCGCCAAGGGCAATACAGCAGATTGGCAAACGATCAGGGCTACGTCGGTTTGCTCCGCCCCTGACCTCCCCGATGGCCTCGACTACCCCTTCGGCGCGACCGTTTCTTTTTGCTTCCAGCGGGTCGCTTTCCAGATTGATTTGCATGAGGGTTCCACACGCCATCATCAATCATCAGCTCCATGAGGATGCCTTCGCGCAAGCCTCGATCCGCCACGCGCAGCTGGGAACAAGGCCATTCCCTATGGAACGCTTCCAGAATAGCACAACCAGCCAAAACAAGATCTGCCCGATCTGCACCGATACACGGGTTATTCATGCGCTCCTGAAAGTTCATGTCAAGAACGCGCCCGATCATGTCACGCAGCTCGTTTGCAGTTAACCAGGTGCCATCCACCTGTCTGCGATCATAGCGCTCCAGTCCCAAATGCACACCAGCCAGCGTCGTTACCGTTCCAGACGTTCCGAGCATATGGATATTTTTGGTCTTGATTGCCTTTGTCAGCTCTTCGCGTTCTTCGAAGTCCCCCAACATTTGGCGCACTTCTTCGACCATGACCTCGAAATGCTCCCGCGTGACAACCTTGCCACCATATTTCTCTGAAAGCGTTACGACACCAACTTGCAGCGAGGCCCAACAGCGAATCCTTTCGGATAGATGGCGCATGGCCCGTCGGGTTTGGCGGTTGCGCTTCTCGCCCGGCTGCACGGCAGGATCCTCAAGCATTGGATCAAGATCAAGCCAGACGATCTCTGAGGAACCTCCGCCGATATCAAACAGGACAACGCCGTCAGCGTCTGGATGTACCAGCGAAGCACACCCCGCGACGGCCAGTCGAGCCTCAGTTTCCCGATTGACGATCTCCAGCCGCAGTCCTGTTTCGCGATGAACCCGGTTGAGAAAAGCCGCGCCGTTTGAAGCCCTTCTGCAAGCTTCCGTCGCGATCAAACGAAAGCGTTTCACGGCTCTGTAATTAAGCTTTGACTGGCAAACTCTCAGAGCGGCGATGGCCCGCTCCTGCGCCTCGTCACTTAAGCGTCCGGACTGAGACAGCCCCTCGCCCAACCGTACAATGCGCGAGAAAGCATCGATCACGCGAAAACTCTGCCCGTAAGGCTCTGCCACCAACAATCGGCAGTTATTGGTGCCCAGATCAAGCGCGGCATAGCTCTCCGTCGGTCCGCCGTAAGTCTGGGCCGTAGAGGTTCGCGCTTCTGATGACTTGACCGGCGCCTTGTTAGCTCCCCTGCCAGATGACTGCTGGGGAGAACCATTATGGCGTATCTCAGCCGTCGCTTGAGAATTGGAATGCTCCGGCGAATTTGCCTGATGCTTTTTGTTGGATGAATAGCCCTTGGTCTCGTCAACTCGCTCGGCACGAGCGTCCTCATTACGACGCTTGCTATTTTCTGATCCAGCATCCTCGCGATGTCCACGCCTTTTGCGACGTGGATATCTGTGGCCCCGATGGTGCTGTTCTTGCTCTTTTCGAGAAGGTGTTGACGAAACGGGTGTTTCACCCTTGTCATGATTTTGCGCGTGCTGTGGCGGAGCTTTTGGAACCAAAGCATTTGAAGTATCCGTATTGGACACAGCTTTCCCGTTCGCGGACTTTTGAGAATCCGCATTGGGAGCACGCTTTTCTTCTGAAAGCGCTGGTGACGAACTATCTTTCGCTATCGTCTGGGCAGGGTAATCACCTTTCCTGCGACGAGAGCGAGAGCGACGCCTTTTCCGCCCTTGCTGCTGGCCATTGGTTTCATCTGCCCCATTCTGAACAGACTTCCCCTGTTGCTCAGTATCCTGTGATGAACGAAAATTGCCCGAATTCTCGGACCGCTCACCAATTGTACCGACAGGTACCGCGTAGTCTTTATGGGTTATTGCGGATCTATCGTTATGAGACCCACGATTCCCTTTCCGCATACGTCTCAGGCCAGCAGATGCACGATTCCCTTTCGGGACATCGCCATCATCTTGTGCCAATATCTGTCTCCTGCTGCGCTGCAATCATGAGGACAAATCACGGCGCGCAACTTCTGATTCAATAATGTTGTCTAGCTTAGTCTAGCAGCATGAAACCAAAGGGCAAGCTGCGAATTATAATAACCGCAAAAGTGTGCCTATTGGCGATCCCGCTCTGCAAGTTGAAGCCTAAAGAGCAAAACCGGTTGCTTGCCTTACTATCAATTCGCACGACCAGCTATTTTATGATCAGAGATAGATAGCAATTTCCAAATATCAACACCTGCTCCCAGATCCGAATTCATGCACACAGTTTCTTGTTCCACAGCAAAACCAAGTGAATGCCTTCTTGCTCCTGTGAAAAAAATCCAAAAACTGCGAACTGTCACATCTTTTTCAAAAACCCCTCTTGACGCATCACGAGTACAGGGATAGAAACCCCGCACAACGTTTTAATTCAACGTTCTACCGCTTCTTTAAGACTTTGGCGCAAGCCATTGAATATACTGGGGATTAGTTTAATGGTAGAACAGCGGACTCTGACTCCGTCGGTCCTGGTTCGAGTCCAGGATCCCCAGCCAAACTTTCTCTTTGATTTCAGCTGAGTAAGTTTCAAGTCAATGCGGAACAACGGGAACAACCCGTTAATATCTCCCGCACGAAAATCGGCACAGTAGCTTTTATTATAAATTCTGTTTTACTTATCCCGGCTTTTCGTCCTGCTTTTCCTCTATTCGTCTCAAGCTGTCAAAAATGCGCTCCATGGCTTAGGGGTATCCCATGATGCGCTCTTCCAGCACCATGACTTTGCCCGCAGCATGAAATGAGATATAAGCAATACCAGCCACCTGAAGCCTATGGGGAAGGTCTTGCTCATGATTATCAGTGATGTTTCGGTTTCGCTCTTTTCAACAACCACGCGCCGCCATTCAGACAGCGCAGGTCACGGTCATCCCGGACCGGCCCACAAGGTTCAACAAGCCATGTTGACGGTCAGCACAGAAGATGGTCATCAGGGCTATTCCTTTTGTCCTCCAGAAATCATACGCCCCCATGTGCTGGATAAATTTGTCAAGAAGGTGCTGATTGGTCAGGACCACAGGGATCGTGAACGCCTTTGGCAGGATTTGGCTCATTGGCAGCGCGGCTCAGCCGCACAACTGACCGACAGAACACTGGCGGTGGTTGATTGCGCACTCTGGGATTTGGCTGGCCGTACACTCAACCAGCCAGTTTATAAACTCCTTGGCGGCTATCGCGACAAGATGCCGGCTTATGGCTCGATCATGTGTGGTGATGAGTTGGAAGGCGGATTGGCAACGCCTGAAGACTATGCCCGCTTTGCCGAAGCGCTCGTCAAGCGCGGCTACAAGGGCATAAAGCTTCACACATGGATGCCACCGGTCAGCTGGGCACCTGATGTCAAGATGGATCTCAAAGCCTGTGCGGCAGTTCGTGAAGCCGTAGGACCAGATATCAGCTTGATGATTGACGCTTTTCACTGGTATTCCCGCACGGAGGCACTTGCGCTGGGGCGTGGCCTTGAAAAACTCGGCTTTGACTGGATTGAAGAGCCTTTGGACGAGCAATCTCTTTCTTCCTACAAATGGCTGGCAGACAATCTAGACATTCCTGTTCTGGGACCAGAAAGCGCAGCAGGCAAGCATTGGCATCGCGCCGAGTGGGTGCGGTTTGGCGCATGTGACATTCTGCGCACCGGCGTCAACGACGTTGGCGGCATTACCCCCGCGATCAAGACCATGCGCATGGCTGAATGCTTCGGCATGAATTGCGAAGTGCACGGCAACACGGCGATGAACCTGCATGTCGTTGCAGCCTCCAAGAATTGCCGTTGGTATGAACGCGGACTTCTGCATCCATTCCTCGAGTATGACGACGGCTTCGACTATCTGAAATCTCTGTCAGACCCGATGGATGAAGACGGATTTGTGCATGTTCCAGACCGCCCGGGCTTGGGCGAAGACATCGACTTTGACTTCATAGAAAACAATCGCGTTCAGTGATCTGAGGCAGGGAGGCACACTTGCTCCCCTCGCCTTCTTTCAGTTTCATATTTGTGGAAATACAGAAACTCGAAGATCGAATGAACTTGATGAAATCGCAGCCGACTGGTCATCAGGCCCCGCCGTTCGCTTGCAAAAAGATTTCCAGTTGCTGCGGAGATCCATAGCCTCAACCTATTGTTATCAAGATTATCTTCAAAGAGATATCGAGATAATTGATTTCGGATTTGGAGAAATTTGCTCGTTCATTATTCGAAAGAAGACAGTAGCCATAGCTTTATCTAACCCAAAATTACAAATATCTTCCATTTTGTGTTATTTTCTGCATATTTCTGACTAAAAATATCAAAATTCGTCCAAACCCCTGTCAATTTCTGCTATGCGTTCCGAACCGAAGCGCCGTTCTCAAGCGCAAAGTAACTGGCTAAGCTCGCCTAACAGCGGGGAAACAAGGACCGAGAATAATGCAAGATGGAGATCCAATCACAGCCGCGTTGATTGGAGAAGAACGCCTGGAATGGAGTTCATCTCCGAATTGGTTTCTTGCAGAAAAGCCTCAGTCCAAACGAACCCGACTATGGATCGCCTTTATCGCGACCTGCCTGACCAGCGCAGTATCCGTGCTATATGTCGCAGAAAAAACCTCCTTGGCAGACGGCAATCCAAATCGACCGGTTGCAGTCGCCATCATGGCAGCCCTTTTTTCAGTCACAGGCTACTCCTGGCTCCATCTCACTCGCACCGCATATGACTTGCGAGTTCGCTCACTAACAGAGATGCAAACCTGTTACGCGCTTACCAATAAA
Organism: uncultured Cohaesibacter sp.; assembly: GCF_963664735.1. NCBI lineage: Bacteria > Pseudomonadati > Pseudomonadota > Alphaproteobacteria > Hyphomicrobiales > Cohaesibacteraceae > Cohaesibacter > uncultured Cohaesibacter sp. The sequence goes on from NZ_OY761553.1 coordinate 1,406,536, forward strand.
CGTCTTCTGGTTTTCTCCGACGGCAAATCGGAGCTATTGATCAGCAACGAAAAATACCAGCTATCTTCAGCTGTTCTGCAACCCAACGGATTGGTTCATGATCTGGAACTCGTGTTTGAAAGCAAGAACAGATCAGATAAGGCCAGTGTGGTCGGACCGATTCTTTTGCACGCAATATCAAACGCCGAGACGCTGAAAGATACTTTAGTGGCGCAATTCTCGATGTCACCATTACCCTATTCTCAGAGCGCACCCTCTAAGCAATTGGGTTGACACCAGTTACGAAATTCTCATTACGTTTAGGCATCAGCCCCTGCTTGAGCAAACTTGCAAAGCAACTCGACAATCTCATCTCCTGCACTTGACAGTGCACCTGAGTTGTCAAGATGAATGGTTTCGGCTCCGAAAAGGCTATTGGCGTCCAACTCCGCTGTGCGAGCAAGTCTTCTTTCAATTTCTGCTGCGCTCTCTCTGCCACGGTTTGCCAATCGCTTTGCCAGGATTTCCGGCTTTACAGTCAGATTAACAACGAGAAAGTTGGAAAAGCGCTCTCGCAGCTGAGGGATTGTCTTGCGAGATCCATTGGCAATGGCAACTCCGCCGGAGTTGAGATGATCGAGCATCGAGACGGGCAAGCCATAATATAGCCCATGCGCACCCCAAGAGATCACAAAGCGGCCCTGCATATCGGCTTTCTGAAAATCAATGATCGACATGCTTTCGTGATCCTCGGAGGGATCACCCGCTTTGCGCGTGATGCAACGGCGCACAAAAAGGATACGAGGATCATGCGCCAACTTCTGCCGGGCATAGCTCAGAAGGCTGTCTTTGCCAGAGCCGCTTGGCCCAACCAACAGAATAAAGGTTCCCGGACAGCTAGCCACTTTTCCTTGTTCAACTCGATCCAACATATCAATTCCCGGCATCACGCCACCATACTGCCAACAATTATGCTCTCAGGGTTTGCCCAAAAGGGTTCAATACCAGATTGTTGCGCCTTGCGATTTGATCTGCAAACAAAGGGATCAAGCAACGCGCTCACCGGTGCGCCAAACCTTGCGGACCACAGGTGTATTGCGTGACTTCCTGACCTGCACGAAATCGGCCCTTTTGCCAAGCTCAATAGCGCCACGATCATCAAGCCCCACGGCTCTTGCTGGCGTATCGGAGATGAGGCGGACAGCTTCCGGCAGGCTCAGTTTTTTATCCTGATCAGCCAACCTGAACACGGCCTGAACCAGGGAAAAGGGGATATAATCAGAAGACAGAATATCCAGCACACCCAAATCAACCAGATCACTTGCGGCAATATTACCGGAATGGGAACCACCACGCACGATATTTGGTGCCCCCATTAACACCGCCAGGCCAGCCTCATGGGATGCTTTTGCCGCTTCAATCGTTGTTGGAAACTCTGCCACATGCACATCGTGACGGACAGATTCTTCAACATGGGCAACTGTTGCGTCATCATGGGAGGCAAGAATAACGCCCCGCTCTTTGCAAATCCGGGCAATCTCGTTACGGTTCCTGTCAGAATTGCGCGCCGAAGCAGCAGTACGACGTTCACACATAATCTTGAAATCGTCATCTGACATCTTCAGCTTGCCTTTGTAGTAGACGGCATATTGCTCGATGTCGACAAACTGACGCTGACCGGGAGCATGGTCCATTACAGATACAAGTTTGATGAGATTGTAATCATCGAACTGATGGAATGCGGAAAGACAATCATCAGCGGAAACTTCACACCGAAGATGAATAAAGTGATCGGCGCGAAGCGTGCCCTCATCCACCCCGCGATGAAATGCATCTGCCATGGTTTTCATGTCATCGTAGGTAAGGTCCGCATCGTGATCGATGCCAACGCGCAATGCATCAAAAACGGTGGTGATGCCAGAGGTCGCGATTTGGGCATCGTGAGACAGGACCGCGGCCATGGCCCCCCAACGCACCTTGGGGCGCGGCGCATAATGGCCTTCCACATGGTCTGTGTGCAATTCAACGAAGCCGGGCAGAAGGAAGTCTCCATCTAGATCCTCAGCCACCTTGTCCAAAGCGGAACTGCTATTGCCCTCAACGATGTCATCAATCAGGCCATCTGTGACATGGACAGAGCCATGGATAATCTCGTCTCGTGTAACAATTTGCGCGTTTTTAAAGAGCAGTTCGTTTTTCATCTCAAATCATATCCTTATCGCCCCGAAACACCCAAGACCGTTATGGAAACAGGTTTTCTGGGCTTTTCTCCCCTTTGGGAAAACCTCAAATAATGTACGCGCTTTGAAGCAGACTTGTTGCAGGCATGCCTCAGTTTGGAACCAGTTCAGCCAATCAGATACTGCCCACGCACCACAAACAGCCCACCCTGCTCGGGCTCTTCATAAAGCGTGATGGCTTTCACCGTTTGAGCCTCTGCGATGAAGGCCGCAAAATGGGATTCAAGGGCATGCTGAAACCGCTCTGCCAACGCATCGGGCACCGGATTTGTGAGCGTCATATGGAAGCGGAAATCATCGAAAATATAGGGATAGCCCCAATTGAATAGATTTTCACGTTGGCTTTCCGTCAGCTTTTCAGGGTTGCGGCGCACAATGTCTTTTTCTTCCAGAGGCGCACGAAACGCATCAAAGCTGCGCACCAAATCCGATGCCAAGGCTTTCAGCTCTTCGGAAGGTTCGCTCGGTCTTAATGCAAAGAATTGCCCCAGTTGACCAACGACGAACTTGGGCAAGGCAAATGGCTTGATTGTATGGCAGTAATCGGCCAGCGCCGTTTCCAATTGCTCAATGGTCTTGCCCTTGGCAAGCTCGAACGGAGCTTTCAGGGTGCCGTGAAAACCATAGCGGCGGGCGGAAGAAATCTGCCCATCAAATGCGTCCCGATCAAGCCCTTCTACCAGAGAAGGTCGTTCGATCATCTCGCCGGAAAATACGTTGCGACCAAGCCATTGAGCAGCAGCCCCATTGAGAGGGTCATCAGCCAGAGGAGCAAAAAAGAGAGCATAACGAGGCACGATCTTATTCCTTGATTTATCGCTCAAGGCCGGTTTGGTCTTGAGCCAGTTTGTTCTTATTGCGCAGCACGCAGGAAGCAATTTGCCATCTCTTGCAAATCGTCAGCCTTTGGTGAGCTTGGAGCGCAGCTTATTGGAGATCGTGTCGAAGACATAGACCACGATCAGAATAAGGATCACCATATAGAACACATTTTCCCAATCCTGATTGGTGCGCATGGCCTCCCACAGTTTGAGGCCGATACCACCAGCGCCAACAGCACCGATGATTGTTGCAGAGCGCGTGTTGGACTCCCAGAAATAGAGCGTCTGGGACAGGAATACAGGCAAGATCTGAGGCACAACGCCATATCTCTGAACCAGCACGGGGCTCGCTCCAAGCGACTTGATGCCCTCTCTTTGCTTGTCGTCAATATTTTCCAAAGTCTCGGAGTTGAGCTTGCCCAACGTGCCGGTATCCGTGAAGAAAATCGCTGAAATACCAGCCAGCGGACCGGGCCCGAAAGCGCGGGTAAAGAACAGAGCCCAAATCAGCATGTCGACAGAACGCTGGAAGTCAAAGAAACGCTTGATAAGCTGATTGACCAACCTGTTGGGCGTAATGTTGCGAGCTGCCATGAAGGACAGCGGAAAAGCAATTACAGAAGCAAACAAAGTGCCGACAAAGGCCATCACGATGGTTTGGAACAGCTTGATCCAAACATCGCCATGCTGCCATTCCGCATTATTGAGGATATTGTCTATAGCCAATGACAGGTTTGACTGTTTGGGATCGATCCGCTCACCGGAGAAGATCAAGCCAAAGACTTCGCCAGCGCTTTTGTTCCAGAATGGCGAATTGGTATCAAAGATAAAATTCTCCCAGCCCAAAAATCTTCGGCGAACCTTTACCTTGTAGTCCTGCACTTCAACGGAACCGGCAAATCCGAAATAGGCAACGACTTTCTCGTTCTCATATTTTTGCTTAACCCAGCTCGGCAAAGCGCCTTGAGGATGCACAGCCTTGTCTCGTTCAACGTCGACAATCAGTTTTTCATCCCCTTTGGTCAAGATGACCTGGCCGGGGGTAATCACGATATGACCATTGCCGATAGTGACCTCGGCACGGGTCGTTTCGTTGCGGATTTCAGCCTTTTGTGGTGCCTGCTCAATGCCATCGATCTTGGCAGGATTTTCCGCAGTCGGGGCCGCTGGCGACATGAAATTGAAGCTGGATGTCTGGGCTGGCTTTTCAGCAGTTGGCGCTTGAGGAGCCATGAAAGAGAAGGAAGAGGTGGATTTCTGCGTCTTGGTTTCCGAGACTTCCGGCTTCACCTCGACATCCTCTTTGTGCTGGACCACCCATTCAGGATGGGGGTCACTTCCCAAAGGCGAAAAGCGCGGATATTCCACATTGAGATAGCCATCGGCGAATTTGATATCAGGGCGCACCTCATAGGAGATCCAGTCTGCCAGATAGTTGCCCGCGATATCCCAGTTGGCGCTGCCCAGAACCTTGCCAACATGCAGGAAGTGCCAACCAAAAATGGAATAGACAACCAGACCCAATGCAATCAGAAGCGGACGAAAGCGCTTGACGAAGCGTGGATGGAAAACATCCGGATACCGGTTCTGGATGTCGATCATGTCTTGTGCAGCAATCGTTGTCATGGCCTTCTATCTCCTTACATGCTCGCGCCAAAGGCGAAGGCCTGGCTGCCGACGATCTTCTTGCGCAGCCAAGCAGAAAACTGATCAATCGCGATGATCGTGACGAACAACAGAAGCACGATGGCAAGGGTCTTGGCTTCATGGCCGCGGGAAATGGACAAGCGCAATTGCTCACCGATACCGCCACCACCAACCGCGCCAATGATTGTCGAAGCACGCACGTTGATCTCAAGACGCAACAGACCGTAGGACAAAAAGTTTGGCAAAACCTGCGGTACGATGCCAAACCAGACACGCTCCACCCAACTGGCACCAACGGCCCGCAGGCCTTCATCGGCTTTCATGTCTGCGTTCTCGACGACCTCGAAAAACATCTTGCCCAAAGAGCCGATGGTGTGAATGGTCACTGCGATCATCGCCGGAACAGCTCCGATTGTCAGAATGGCGACGAAGAAACCTGCCAGCACGATTTCGGGAAAGGCACGCAGGATTTCCAGAATGCGGCGAACGAAGAAACGGAGCCAACGGCGCGTGGTGATGTTGGACGCAGCCAGAAAGCATAACAGGAAGCCAAGCAAAAAGCCGACCAGCGTGGAAAAGACCGCGATATTGATCGTTTCGAGCATCTTGTAGACATATTCGGGCAAGTAAAAGGTGCCCCCAATATAGTAGCGACCATCGGGATAGTCATATTTCATGCTGCCGTCGAAATAAGGTGACGGTAAATCAAACAGTGCGCGCCATGGCTCCAACGCATCGCGAGGAACCAGATCACCGAAGAAGTCGAAGAAAAACGGCAACCGGTCGAAGAATTTGCCAGCATTGGTGTGGTTGGCAAACCAGAGCGAGCCGAACAAGGCGATCAGCAAAATTGTAATGGACAACACCGTGTAAAGCCGACGTTTCTTTGCCAGCTCTTGCCAATGACGCTCGATAGTGGCCCCCGAGCTCGAAAATTGGCCAGACGATTGATTTGTTTCGGTTATTTGCGTCATCTCGTCACCATAGCAACCATGCTGCTTATCATAGAAATGAACATGCTATTATGGCCTTCGAACTTTGAGTGCGAATGCCAGCATGTGAATTTCAATGACAAGCAGAAAGCAATCGGGAAGCAATTTGCCTATAGTTTCAAATAGCAGATGACCCGGTGGTATCCGGGCCATCCAAGCTCTTTTAGTTCCCCTCAACCGTTTGAGAGGGCGACACTATTAAGAACCGATTTTAGCTTTACGAGCTGCAACAATAGCTTTGTAGAAGTCTGGGTTAACTTCGGTAAAGCCAGTGAAGTCGCCGCCTTCAACTGCAGAGAAACAAGCTGGGTCGGTTTTAGGCAGGTTCATCATGAAGTCTTTGAATTTGGCTTTGATTTCAGCATCCAGAGAAGCGCGAACAACCAGCGGGCCGTTCGGGATCAACGGAGAGATCCAGAGCTGAACCAGATCGTTCATGTCCAGAATGCCTTTGTCGACCATTTTGCGCAGATTGCCAGAGGTGTAACCGTCTTCGAATTTGCCAACGCCTGAAGCCCAGGTGGTACCAGCGTCGAAGGTGCCTTTAACAACTTCGAGAACGAGGTTTTCGTGGCCGCCACCAAAACCGGTAGAGCCAAAGAATTCTTCAACTGGAGCGCCAACAGCTTCTGGAAGAGTAACAGAAGGGATCAGGAAACCAGACGTGGAGTCAGGATCAGCAAAACCAAGTTTTTTGCCTTTCATGTCTTCCAGTTTGGTCATGCCAGAGTCTTTACGAGCAACCATAACAGAATGGTAGCCGGTGGAACCGTCCATCTGAACTGTGGTCAGGATTGGATCAACAGCATCCGGGTCGGTCAGATAGGTTTTTGCGTAGCCAGAAGCGCCAAGTTCAGCATAGTCCAGCGTGCCACCCAGAAGGCCCTGAATGGTGCCGTCATAGTCAGCGGAAGGGAACAGAGACACTTTGTCAACACCGATAGCTGCAGGCAGTTGGTCAACAAGGCACTGGTAGTTACGCAGACGGTCAGCCTGATTTTCACCACCGAGGATACCGATGCGAAATACTTTTTCAGCTGCAAAAGAAGGTGCAGATGCACTGGCAACAAGTGCAGCTACAGAAACAGCAGCAAGAACAATTTTCTTGAACATTTAACGTCTCCTGATATCGACCGGCTTTTCCGGCGTCATTCAAATTGAGATATGAATTAGAGTTTTTGCTTGGGTGAATTCCAATTGTGCCTTTTACGCTGGCGAAGCGATCTCTGCGGAAGCCAATGGCATCGCCACACTGCTTTCCGTCTCAGATGATTCTGTAATTGAGGTGGAGGTAATGGATTCCGAAATCTCGGTTCCGGCAGCAGAGCCGTAGATCATTTTGACCGTTTCTGTGGTCAGCTCGGAAGCAGGACCATCAAAGACAACCTTGCCATGGAACATGCCTATGACGCGCTCACAATAGGTGCGTGCGGTGTCCAAGGTGTGCAGGTTCGTGACAACCGTGATGCCGTCGCGCTCGTTGATGTCTTTGAGGCTATCCATGACAATTTTGGCATTGAGCGGGTCAAGCGAAGCAATCGGTTCATCAGCCAGAATAACCTTCGGGCTTTGCAGCAAAGCGCGCGCTATGGCAACGCGCTGCTGTTGACCACCCGAGAGGGTCCCTGCCCGCTGAAGAGCCGTTTGCTCGATGCCCAGACGCTCCAGAGCCATCAGGGCTTGCGCGCGTTCCTCGGCTGAAAATATGTTCAGGAGATTGAGAATAGTATTGCGATGATTGAGGCGACCAAGCAGCACGTTGGTCAAGACATCAAGCCGAGGCACGAGATTGAACTGCTGGAAGATCATGGCGCAGTCTCGCTGCCATTCGCGCAACTCGCGGCCCTTGATCGAGGAAACTTTCTTGTCGCCGAAGGTAATCGTTCCGTCTGATGGATCTATGAGACGATTGATCATGCGCAGCAAGGTAGACTTACCCGCACCTGATCTTCCGATAACCCCGACCATCTGTCCTTGTGGAATAGAGACGGAAACCGAATCCACGGCCGTGTTAGCACCAAACTGGCGCGTCACATTCGTCAATTCCAACATTGGGCTTCTCCTTCGTGGCTCTTGACTTTCTCCGAGCCCATTCTCAAATTTCGGTATCTGTTCTAACTCGCGAAGAATTACGCACCTTATGTGACAGGTGCTTGTCTCAAACATTGCAGTTTAGTGACAAACACCATTTTTAAGAAAAATTAATAGCTACAGGGTGCTCTCTAAGGGCCTGCTATACCATTGTGATTTCTATCATTTATGCTTGAGGATAAAGGCTTCTGCACTCAGATTTCGAAAATCGTGCAATGCATCACGCAATGCCTCGTGCGTCCAATCCCACCAGGCCAGTGCTTTGAGTTCCTCGGCAATTTCCTTTGGGAAGCGCTCCTTGATCGGTTTGGCGGGCACGCCGGCGACGACCATATAGTCCTCGACATCATGGCTGACGACTGCGCCAGCACCGATGATCGCGCCATCGCCGATCTTGACGCCCGGCAGAATTGTGGCGCCATGCCCGATCCAGACATCGTGCCCAATGTAAACCCTGTGATCGCGCCGCCAGTCGATGAAGTCCTTTTCTTCTTCGCAGCCTGCAAAATAGTCATTTGCGCGATAGGTGAAATGGTGCAAGGTGGTGCGCCATTGGGGATGATTGGGGGCATTGATCCTGACTGCCTGGGCGATATTGACGAATTTTCCAAGCGTGGAACACCAGATGTTGCCGTCTCGCTCAATATAGGAATAGTCACCCATTTCGCTCTCAACGATCTGGCATCTGTCACCAATCTCGGTGTAGCGCCCCAACTCGGATGCGCTCACCATTGCTGAGGGATGTATAGTTGGCTTCTCACCCAACCGGGTCGTTTGGTCTGATGCTATTGTGGCTTCATCAGCGTCGTTAAGGTCGCTCATCGTTCTGTAGCTCCAAATCGTTTTCTGGTTGCCTTTGCCTCAAGCCAATGCAGGGCTGATCGCGTTTCCCTGTGCTTTGCCAGATTGTTTGGCGCTCTCGGCAAAGTGGGCAACTTCAATGATGGTATCGGCGATTTCTTCACGCACATCCTTGTCATGGAAAATGCCCAATAGAGCCACGCCCTGCTTTTTCTTTTCCCGAATAAGATCGATCACCACTGAGCGATTGGCCGCATCAAGCGAAGCTGTTGGCTCGTCGAGCAGCAAAATCGGATGATTTGTCAAAAAGCCGCGTGCAATATTGACCCTTTGCTGCTCTCCGCCGGAAAATGTGGCTGGCGGCAATTGCCAGAGCTTTTCGGGAAGATTGAGACGGGCCAACATCTCACTAGCCTTCAATCTTGCCGTACCGACTTCTTCGCCCTGAGCAACCAGCGCTTCTGCCGCCACATCAAGAGCTGGTACGCGGGGCATTGCCCGCAGAAACTGGCTCACATAGCCAACGGCTTCTCGCCGGATGGCAAGAACCGTACGCGGTTCTGCATTTGCGATGTCAATCATCGAGCCGCGGTAGGCGACCAGAATTTGCCCGCAATTGGCGCTGTAATTTCCGTAGATCATTTTGAGGATCGAGCTTTTGCCCACCCCGGATGGTCCGCCCAGAACAGCGCATTCTCCGGCACGAAGGGCAAAGTTGACCCCGGCAACAACCGGGATGGTAACCGAGCCACGCAAATGCATTACGAAGCTCTTTGCAACATCACTGAGAATGACAGGTGTCGTCTCGACGATGGAAGAAAGTGTATCGGACATCGCTATGCTCCTATACCTGAAGAATGGATGAGATCAGAAGCTGGGTATATGGCGCTTGCGGATCGTCAAGAACGCGATCGGTAAGGCCGGTTTCGATAACCCTTCCCTCTTTCATCACGACAATACGATGCGATAGCAAACGCGCAACGGCGAGATCATGGGTGACAACAATCGCCGCCAGTCCAAGCTCTGCAACAAGCCCCCGCAACAAATCGAGCAAACGTGCCTGCACAGAAACGTCCAGACCACCGGTTGGCTCATCCATGAATACAAGGCGCGGACTAGTGACCAGATTACGCGCGATCTGAAGGCGCTGGCGCATGCCGCCCGAAAAGGCACGGGGTTGATCGTCAATGCGATCCTTGGCGATCTCGACCTGTTCGAGCCAGTTGGAAGCTGTTTGGCGAATATCACCGTAATGTCTTTCACCGATTGCCATCAATCGTTCGCCCACATTGGCTCCGGCAGAAACCGTCATGCGCAAACCATCGGCCGGGTTTTGATGCACAAAGCCCCAATCGGTACGCATGAGAAAGCGTTTTTCAGCTTCACCCAGCCGGAACACCTCACGCATTGAACCATCGCGCATGCGATAGTTGACCATGCCGGAAGTCGGCGTGATGCGCGTTGAGATGCAATCCAGAAGCGTTGTTTTGCCCGAGCCGGATTCCCCGACGATCGCCAGAACTTCACCGGGCCAGAGATCAAAGCTGATGTCTTCGCAGCCCAATCGACGGCCATAATATTTGCTGACCGAGCGGACCTGTAAAAGCGGTTGCTCGTTCAAATCCATGGGACGTGGCGGCACGAGAGATGTCTTGGGCAGATGATCGCTGCCATGGGTTATATCCATATGCTTGGTCATGCGTCCTCTCCTTTTTCTGCCGGATTGTCATTGCCAACGGCGCTGTTTGGGTCCTGATCATAAACATCCGCAGACATGGCACCGCGATGCCCTTGGGCGCGCCGTTCCTCGCAATAGTCACTATCGGAGCAAACGAACATGCGCCCGCCCTTGTCATCGAGAATGACTTCATCGAGGAACACCCCTGTACCGCCGCAGAGCGCACATGGCTCTTCAAACTTCTGCACTTCGAAGGGATAGTCCTCGAAATCGAGGCTCACCACGTCCGTATAAGGCGGGATGGCATAAATGCGCATTTCGCGGCCAGCCCCATAAAGCTGCAAGGCCTCGCTATAATTCATTTTCGGGTTGTCAAATTTCGGGGTTGGAGACGGGTCCATGATGTAACGCCCCTTGACCTTGACCGGATAGGCATAGTTGGTGGCGATATGTCCTTTTTGTGCAATATCTTCGTAAAGCTTCACATGCATGAGGCCATAATCTTCAACGGCATGCATTTTGCGCGTTTCGGTCTCGCGCGGCTCCAGATAGCGCAAGGGCTCTGGAATAGGCACCTGAAAGACGATCGTCTGACCTTCTTTCAGCAGCTCTTCAGGAATCCTGTGGCGGGTCTGAATGATGCTGGCCTCAGTGGTGTGCGTGGTGGTCTTCACCTTGGCCATGTGGGCAAAGAAGGCACGAATAGAGACGGCATTTGTCGTGTCATCGGCACCCTGATCGATCACCTTGAGCGTATCGTTCGGCCCGATGATGGAAGCGGTTACCTGCACCCCGCCGGTGCCCCAACCATAGGGCATAGGCATTTCACGGCTGGCGAAGGGCACCTGATAGCCGGGAATGGCGATGCCCTTGAGGATGGCACGGCGGATCATGCGCTTGGTTTGCTCATCCAGATAAGCGAAATTGTAATCTGCTATGGAGCTTTGTTTGGTTTCAATGTCTGCAAGGGTTGCGGTCATCATTCTGCCGCCTCCTGTTCCTCATCAGCCTTGGCTTTGGGATGGTTCTCGTGAAATTCTGCCTGCATGCGGCGCACCAGTTTCAGTTCAGCCTGAAAATCCACATAGTGTGGTAGCTTCAGATGCTCGACGAAGCCTGTTGCCTGAACGTTATCGGAGTGAGAAATGACGAACTCTTCGTCTTGGGCTGGTGCGACGATGTCTTCATCCAGTTCTCTTGCCCTTAGGGCTCGATCGCACAGCGCCATGGACATGGACTTTCGTTCTGATTGCCCGAAGACCAGTCCGTATCCGCGCGTGAATTTTGGCGGCACGGTTTTGGAGCCCTTGAACTGGTTGACCATTTGGCATTCACTCACCTGTATGCGACCGACCGAAACGGCGAAGCCCAACTCAGGGACCTCAACTTCAACGTCGACTTTTCCGATCCGGATTTCTCCGGCAAATGGATGGCTGGCACCGAAACCGCGCTGGGTTGAATAGCCCATCGAAAGCAGAAACCCCTCATCCCCGCGCGCGAGCGCTTGCAGGCGCAAATCACGGCTCATTGGAAATTGCCTTGGCTCTCTGGTCAGATCGCCCGGCTCCGGCCAGTCGCATCCCGCTTCGGGCAGATGGCTGTCCGGCTCTATGAGGTCTTCCCCGCTGATAAGATCGGAGACGCGCGGCATTGGCTCATCCGATACGCTTTGGCCGAGTTCTACAGACGCAGGAGCGGGAACCGGGGTATCAGCCGCCAGAGCGGGGTCTAGCAACCGGTGAGTATAGTCAAAGGTCGGCCCCAAAATCTGCCCACCAGGCAGATCCTTGAAAGTGGCCGAAATCCGCCGCTGGATTTTCATTTTGCCGGTGTCGATCGGCTCTGAATAGCCCATGCGTGGCAATGTGGTGCGATAGGCACGCAACAGAAAGATCGCTTCGATCATATCTCCGCGGGCCTGCTTGATGGCAAGAGCAGCAAGCTCGCGATCATAAAGCGCCCCTTCACTCATGACCCGATCCACGGCCAGAGCCAACTGCTCGGAAATCTGTTCCAGCGAAATCGCTGGCAGGGATCGATCCCCCCTGCGACGATCAGCTAACAGCTCATGCGCTGCCTTGATGGCGGCTTCCCCACCCTTAACGGCTACATACATATCAATGCTCCTGATCGTGTGGTGCGGTTGGGTTCATAAGTGAAATGGTCGTCGTGCGCGGCAAACAGGTGATTGCCTCCGGCGCAACGAAAATGACATCGACGCCACGTGGGAAAAGCTCATGATTGGCCTGCCATTGCGTCAGGAACAAAGGAGAGAGTGAACTTACTGACAAGTGATGATGCCCCTTGATACCCGGACCAAACAGTTCCCATTCAGCCTTGTTGCTCAGATGATCCACCTGAATGATCAGGGTTGCGGAGCGGTCAGGATATTCCTGAAGACCCTGCGCAAACTGGTCCAGAGACGGCATATCCTTGCCACCCGCAATGACTGCGAATGCGGCGCTTGCCGGTTCGGCTGCGAATGGGGCGCCGACGTGGAAAGTCAACCAGTCTGAGAGATGCTCACTTTTGGCGAAATCTCCGTCGAGCCAAATTGGCGTATCAGCATCGGCGAGCGTTGCCAGCACGCCAGCAGTTAGCGGCAGCATCGGCCGCACAGGCTGAGCATCGCATACAAGAGGCATGATAAGGCCAGGCCGCGCCATGGCGTTCATGATGGTGCGGAATATGCTTTGAGATTGGAAGACCGGATCGGTCAACCCGCCGACCATTGCATCAAAACCGGCTTCAGAGAATTGTGACTGTGTTCTGGTCTCTGACATCAGTTATCTCCTCTGACCATGGTGAAGAAATTCACTCTCGTGGCCTGTGTCTTGGCCATTTCGGAGCGATCACTTTCCTCAGCCATCTGTTCCAATGGGGCCAGGATTGATTGTTCAATTCCCTCTGCGGTGATAGGGTCCGTAGCCAATGCGTCGATTACGGCTGCCAGTTTGGTTTTGCCATGGTCGCGACCAAGAATGATGGCATGTCCAACAGCGCCGCTTTCCATGCGCACTGTGGCCCGTGTGACCGTCGCTTCACCGAAGTTAAAAGGAGCGCCGCCGCCGCCCATCCTGCCGCGCAAGGCAATCAGTCCCGTTTCGGGGCCACGCAGCAACTCGCAGCCCGGATCGAGGTTCAGACTTTTCCATAGACGGACGAGGTCCGCGCGGGGAGCATTTGCCAGAATCGACATCCGACGTTGCCGAGCCAACTGTTCGGGTGTCATATCCCTCGCCTCAGAAGAGGCATTGCCGTCAGGGGTTTCTGAAGCTGCCGTTTCTTGGCGAGCTTTACCTGTTTGTTGATCTTGCATTGTGGCCATTCCAGTTTGATTTCCAATCCGGTTTGCACTTTCCAAGCATGAGCCCTGGTTTGAACCGCTGCGATTATAAATCGCAAGACTCTCGCATTAAATTTGTATATTCATATAGACAACTGAACTTTTCTCTCAAATAGCCAAGCATGATGACGGCCATATGACATGGATGTGAAAAGATAATGGATGTGAAAAGAGAGCCGCTATCTGACCACCCGCATCAATGAACGAAGCTTTTTCTTGCCAAAATCGGCAATTCACAGAACAGAAACGCGCAGAGATAGCTGTTTTTGGCCGAATCAGGCAACCATATGCGACAACCGCCAAAAGCTCGAAAGGGTGCACCGTAATGCCTACGGAGATCATGAGAAGTGGAATCGGACGCAGAACCGGCATTGCCCTGTGGCGCCAGATTGCAGATGTCATCCGTGCAGGTATTTCGTCCGGCCTCGGAGATGAAAACGGCAAGCTCCCGCCAGAAGTCGAGTTGGCGGAGCAATTTGGCGTTAATCGCCACACGGTGCGCTCTGCAATCTCGGCTCTTGTCAACGAAGGCATTCTGCGGGCAGAACAGGGACGCGGTACATTTATCGTCAAGCCCGAACGACTGACTTACCCGATTTCCAAGCGCACGCGCTTTTCAACGACACTGGCAGAACAGGGACAACGGGGCGAATTCCGGCTGTTATCCCATGAAGTGCTGCCAGCTTCCAAAGAAGTTGCAAAAGCCCTGAACCTCGATGTTGGGTCTCCTGTGTTGCAAATCCGCTCTATCGGCGTTGGTGATGACCGGCCAATCAGCCGTACAACGGCATGGTTCGACAAGGAGCGTTTTCCCGATATGCTCGACAACCTGTTGCGGTATAACTCGGTAACAAAAGCGTTCAAAGCCAGTGGCCTTGAGGATTACGTGCGCCTATCAACCACCGTGGAGGCCTATCATGCGACCCTTGACGACATCGAGATGATGAAGCTGACACCGGGGTCCATTGTGCTGGTGACGCATGCCATCAACACAGATCTTGACGGGCACCCGGTTCAATATTCAAAAACACGCTTTTCGGCCGATCGTGTGAGCCTGCAAATAGAGCTATCCCCGCAACTGACAGATTGATTTTTGCAGACGCCTGTTTTTGCCAGCTTTCCAATTGAAGTCCTTGTAATCTCGTTAAATTTGCCTAGTTTATAATAGGACCTACCGCTCAGTGTCATGCCATGGTTCAGCGAAAGCTTCGCAATTTCAATGATGCAAAACGAAATTGATTTTCAATAGTTGAGCGCGTGTCCGCAGATATCGTGACACGCCGGGATTTTTCAGGAGGAAATCCATGCAACTTATCAGCCCAGATTTCAAAGACGGGGATCCACTTCCGAACAAATGCGTTTCTCAAGGATTGGGCGGAGAAGATCTCTCTCCGGTTCTTCAATGGAGCGGCGTGCCTGCAGAGGCAAAAAGCCTTGCCCTGACCTGCTATGATCCGGACGCTCCAACAGGTTCAGGATTCTGGCACATGATCATTACCAATATTCCAGTGTCGGAATCTGGCGAGATCTCAAGCGCCACCCTGCCTGCAAGTGCCAAAAGCGCTTTGAACGATGCAGGAACCGAAAATTATACCGGAGCCTATCCGCCAGCGGACAATCCCGCTCATCGCTATATCTTTACCCTGCATGCCCTGAGCCTTGATGGGATTGACCCGGAGGGCATGACTGGTGCCTATGTGCGTTTCAATATCATGCGCAATCAACTTGCTTCGGCCAGCATTACCGGTCATTTCAAAAACAACGGCTGACAAGCTCATCTAGGGCGTTTACGCCTCACCGTTGTTTTGTTAGTAAAATCTGGCCGGGCGATATGTCCGGCCTTTTTGCCTCAGCGGCGTCTTATGCTCGGATCGCCAAGGAATATGCGGATCCGAAATAAATTATCTGAAAGGCTTTTGCTCTCATGAAACGTGCTAATCCGCTCAAGCTCAATAATCTGCAATTGAAAACTCTTGTGCTAACGCAGGTATTGGCTCGCGCCCAACCGGACGAAGCGTGGAATGCTGATGGCACCATCACCATTTTGAGATTGCCGCACGCGCACGGCAGCCACCTTCATATCGGCGAATTCGTGGTCGACAGCGCCGATGCGACGGGCTTTAACAACAGGGGTGTCTGGGCTGCTCTGGCCAGAAAAGGCCTTGTAAAAGACAAGGATGTTCCACCTATCGTACTCACCAGAGACGGTTTGGAATATGATACAGGTCTTGAGCATCATTTCCTTTCAAAATCAGATCATTAGCATTCTGAAACTACGCCTATACAGATGTAGCTATGGACAGTTGAAGGCCTTCATAAGACACTTCTAGGCGAAGATTCCAATCGCTGTGTCTAGCCCGTTTGTATATTGAATGACATAAGGGAGGATTTTTGATGCGCATTATTTTGGCTGACGACCATCCCTTATACAGGACCGGCATGAAACAGATGCTTTCGAACCTCTATCCAGAGGCGAGAGTTGACGAGGCTGGCGATGCCAACGCATTGAAAGAACAGATTGGCACCCTGCCCGAACCAGATCTCATCATCTCCGACCTTCTGTTTCCCGGATTTGATTATATGCGAGACCTGAAGCGTCTGCGGCAGACGTTTTCTCTGTGCCCAATTGTGGCAGTCTCGATGATGAATGACCCTGCGGAAGTGGAGCATATCATGGCCTTGGGCGTGAATGGATATGTCTCCAAGTCCGTTCCCTCTGAGCAAATGCTCGATGCTATCGAGAAAGTCATGCAGGGCAACATTGAAGTTCGGTTGAGTGATGACAATTTCTCACCGGACATGCAGGGTATGCTCAAGCCCGCTCTAGATGAGCTGACGCCGCGCCAAATCGAGATTCTCAAACTCCTTCGGCATGGACTTTCCAATAAGGAAATAGCACGTGAGCTTGATTTATCGCCCTTCACGGTACGCAGCCATGTTTCGGCATTGATGAAAAATCTTGGCGTTTCAAATAGGGCTGCGGCTTCGGCCATTGCTGCAAGCTATGGTTTGAACTGATAGTGCGATAAAAACACAAAATTTTCAGGACATGACCTGAGAGCGGCTTGACCGAGAGAACAAGTCGAGCATTGCCGAGCGCAATTGTACCGGCTGAACCGGTTTGTGGATTAGCAACAGGCGCGCATTTGTGACGCGATGCTGCACATTCTGGGACAAATTGCCGGAAATAATAAGCGCCTTGAGATCTTGCCCGAACTTGGATCGGGCCTCTCTAACAATATCGAGCCCCGTATAATCATCCGGGAAAGAATAGTCGGAAATTATCAGATCGAAAGATCCTTCGATCTGCATCATCTGTTCCAGACTGTCCGCAGAAAAGAGATTGCATCCCCATGCATTCAACAGATTGACAGTTGCCTGACGGGTTTCTTCATCGTCATCGACCACCAGCACGCGCTTTTTGTTGAACAGAGCCGCGATCCTTTCGGATGGACTATATGATTGGTTCACTTGCTGGGCCATCGGGGCATTAGCCAACCCTGCGATGGTAATGCAGGTTCCAGAAGGGCCCGTATCAAGCTTGATTGACAGCTTTTGCAGATCGGCCAACCTGCGAACGATCGCAAGCCCCAGCCCAAGCCCCTTTTCCATTTGTTCCGAACAGCCGATTTCCGGAGTAGAGCGGGCCGATCTCTTTTTGATCTGGGTGAACTCTTCAAAAATGACAGCCTGATGCTCAACCGGAATGCCGGGACCATCATCACACACGGCGATACTCACCTCGGCCCCATCGGTCTCGACGATGATGCGTGCAAAGCCTCCTCCAGAGTGGCGAATGGCATTTGACAACAGGTTCTGCACCATGCGTCGCACCAAAATGGGATCCCCCACAATGCCAACCTTCGGGCATTCCAGCATCAGGGTCACGTGGGCGATCTCGGCCAAAGGTTCATAGTCGTCAAGGACATGGTTGAGCATGTCTTCAAGGTCAACCACTGTTGGCCTTACCTGCACTTTGCCGCTGTCGAGCAAACTGACATCAAGAACAGAATTGAAAAGCTTGGAAAGAGTCTGCAGCGAGCTTCGGATACGGCCCAATGTTTCCCGGCTTCTTTCATCCATTTTTTCTGTCGGAAGCGTTTCGATGTGGAGACCGATCGCATGCAATGGCTGACGCAGGTCATGGCTGGCAGCGGCAAGCAATCTGGTTTTTTCCCTATTGGCGTGGCTGGCCGCTTCCGCGGCATCGCGATAGCGCTGGGCAAGGCTGAGATTTTCGTTGCTGATCTCAATATATTGAGAGACAGATTCCAGCACATCGTACCCGAAGCGCAACATCATCAACAGAAATATCAACACCAGCACGCCCAGGAGAATAAACTCATCACCGAGCATAAACAGGCGCAGCGCCAGCAACCCCAAATATGGCACCGCATACAAAACGAACGAGCGTGGAAATATTGCCAGAGAGCGCACCGCAGCAGCTGTTGCGCCGGCAGCAATCGACATCTGAATGGCAAAATGGGCAACATTGTCAGGATTGAGACTGACAAAAGTCATCACGCCCCAGCTCAGCCCAACCATGAAACTGAGGCCATCCATCCGGCGAATCCAGACATAGGGAGACCGTTGATCGGGAGCTAAACGTGTGTAGCTGCGACGCCAAATTTCCATCAAGAGCGGATAGAAAATGAGCTCGAGAAGCCCCCACAATATCAGAAACCACGTGTAAACTCTTGGATTGCCGCTTGCGATGAAAATGAGCACCGCAGCACTGGGAATATGCCCCAGATAGATGGAGTCAGGTGTCTTTAGAAAGACATTCACATGTTCATGAACGCGACTTTGCGGCAGAGCATTTTTGAAGGCATCCAGAAGGTACATTTGTCACTCTTACTTCACGATTTTCTCCAGAAACCAAGCCAATGGCTCCCATTTCCATCTGAGCCTTCAGTGGATTTATAGTTGCACGAATTCCTTTTTACTTTCAATGGAATAAATCAGCATTTCATTACGTTGTAATACGTAGCAATTTGCTACATTTGCACTAGTCCTGCTTTCAGGATAGTATTTAGGCATAACGTTTTCCCTCTGTCGCTTTCCATCGAGTCTTGTCACATTCTTTATGTGTTCGGCAGTTTCCTAGCCACTTTCTTTCGCGAGGCACCGAATGACTGCACTAAATGACGTTTTGGAATCCATCGATCATGTTAATGCTGAGGACCCTCTCATGAGCGGAACCGAGGGCTCGGCTTCTGTGCCGGCCAGCCTGTTGTTCGGCCTTCGAATGGACCTTGTTTGCGATGCATTTGCCCCCTCAGCGGATGATCATGTAAAAATCGCAGCGCGCGGTCAGCTTCTGGAAAGCTGGAAATTTGAGCCCAATGACGAGCAGCAAGAGACTGTGGACAGGGCTGAAGTCGATAAAAAGGCCAAACATCATTGTGCGCAAAAGCTCAGCCAAATCATGTTGGCCAACGGCTATGAAGAGAGCGACTGCGAAATCGTCAGAGATTTGATTTTAGGCCAAACAGACGCAGATGACGGTAGGGCACAATTGCTCAAAGATTTGAACGGCTTGGTCTATCTCCGTTTTTATTCCGAGCAGGCCTCCCGCATCTACTCGCAAGAAAAGCTGTCGGCAGTGCTTGCCGAAAAGCTGTCAAGCATGACAGATGATGCGCTTTTCCATGCCATCGATCACATCGACGATCCTCGTCTCATTGATGTCATTCAATCTGTACGAAACGGGTTGAGCCTTCAAAAGCGGTCTATTACCTATATCGACTGATCGACGATGAGGCCTTTTCTTCTTGCTCTATTTGAACAAACCCTCTTCCTCCCTCTGAGGTTGCGCTTTCTGTGACTTCTGTTCACTTTTTGATGACCAGACGTAGATTCAGCACGTGTTTTTTCATTCAGGAATTTTAATTAGTCACAAAGTAGTGTAGCACAGGCAGGAAAGCTTATTGTTCCCCTGTCGTTGCTTGATGATTTGAGAGGTTCCTTTGTCCGGAGTTGACGTAAACATGAATGAGCAGGTTGGTAGCGGCACCAGTTGGTCAACTATCTGGCTAATGGCGATGCGCCCCAAAACGCTTGTGCTGTCTTTAAGCCCGGTTTTACTTGCAGGCCTCATTGTTTTCGGTTCTTCTCTTTCTGCAGACTGGATCGTCTTTCCGATCATCATTCTGTCTTCCGTCAGCATACAGATTGCCACCAATTTATGGAACGACGCAGCCGATGCCACTTCGGGGCTCGACAAGGCGAGCGAGCGCCTGGGACCACCCCGAGTTACGAGTCTGGGGCTTCTCAAGCCTTGGCAGGTGCGTTTGGCAGCATTGCTGTTCCTGCTCTTGGCTGCAGCCTGCGGCCTTTATCTGGTTTTCGTTGGAGGGTGGCCAATTCTCATGATTGGCGTTGTGGGTATCATCTGCGCTTTTGGCTATTCATCCGGCCCCTACCCGATTTCAGGTTCCCCTTTTGGCGAAGTGTTCGTCATTTGCTTCTTCGGCATCATGGCGGTTATGGGCAGCGCCTATCTGCTTACGGGTGCATGGACCGTCACCAGCTTTTGGGCAGGATTTTACATCGGCCTCCCTGCCGCAGCAGTTCTTGTTGTCAATAATTACAGGGATCGCATAGGCGACGCGGAAGGTGGACGCCGCACTCTGGTCATCCAAATCGGCCCCAAGGCGGCTAAACGGCTCTATGCCATTCTGATGCTTTTTTCCTGCGTCGGCTTGGTGCATGTGGATAGCATGCTGCATCCGGGCACGTTGAGCCTTTTAAGCCTGATTATAGCTGCAGTTTTGATGATCTATTCTCTTGCGCTGCCAATCAGGAAATTCTTCATGGCCGAAACGGCGCCTCAACAAAACCGGTGTTTGTTGGGCACATCCATGTTCCAGCTACAATGGCTTATCGCTTTCGTCCTCATCATCATTTTCAACTAGCACACAGTCGACAGACTGGCTACACCGCGACATAACGCGCTGTAGCCTCTGTTTTAGCGCTTAAGGCTCTACATTTTCGGAGCCGACTTTGCCCCGACGCCCGCAATGGGCACTTCAATAGTAACCTTGCCCGCTTTCTCAAAAGTCAGCTCCAGCGGAAAGCTTTCCCCTTCCTTCAGCGGTGCCTTGAGTTTCATGAACATGACGTGATAGCTGCCAGGCTTAAGGGCGACTTCGCCGTGGGCAGGAACATCAATCGCTTCAACAGCTCGCATGCGCATGACATCGCCATCCTTGATATGCGTATGCAGCTCTGTGACGTGGCCGACATCTGCACTGGCTGCGATCAACTTGTCAGCATCCCCTTCGTTGCTGATTTGCATAAAACCGCCACCAGCATTTGCCATGCCGGCAGAAGCGCGCGCAAAAGGAGCCGATACGGTGATCGGTCCAACTTTCCACTCAGCAGCCTGAGCCGCTATGCAAGACAGCCCCAATGCCAACACGCCAATAATAAATTTTTTCATGATATCCCCCCACTTAGTCCTCAGACCCACTTCATTTTCCCATTTCCCGAAGATGATTTTTCAAGAAAACATCCTTCCGTAGAAATGCGAATTTATCTCTCTCACCTACTTTATTAATGCGCGCTTGTTCATTAGACTATACGACTAAGTGAGAGAACTTAGGCCAATAAGAGTATTTCTAAAGTCGGATCGACTAAACCAGACGCTTCTGTTTCTGCCAAATTGAATAGCGGCGTAGTCTTTCGTCTTTTCCGCTGGCCGCAATTGAAAAGGTCACCCCCTGTGAATACCCCCCTCATTCCCATCGGTCTGGCACTCATCATGATGACTGTCGGTTTGTCCGTTCGTTTGTCAGACTTCAAAGCACTCCCTCGCCAATGGAACGCAGTTGCCGCAGGCTTGCTGGCCCAGCTGGTCTTTTTGCCACTCATTGCGCTTTGCGTTGCGCTTGTCACGCGCCTTGACACGGTCTATGCCATTGGCCTGATCATTCTGGCTTCAGCACCCGGCGGCATTTCGTCAAATTTGCTGACGGTACTGGCAAGAGGCAAAACGGCCCTTTCCATTTCGCTGACCATCATGACAAACCTTGTCGCCTTCATCACCATTCCGACAGTTCTGTCGATCGCTTTCATCGTCTTTAGCGGATCGGACCTTACTGGTCCGAGCAGCAGTGAGCTTTATGCTCTGCCATTTGGCGAGACGGCCATGAAGGTTCTGGCGATCTCGGCTCTGCCATTGGCCATCGGCATGGCCATTTGCCGGTTCTTTCCTGCCTTTTCAAATCGCATTGAAAAACCGGCTAAATTCGTAGCATCAGCCATATTCGCCGCAATCGTCGTTAACTCGTTCTACAGCGAGTGGAACAGCATCATGTCTCATTGGAGCTCCGTCGGACCTGCCGTTATCCTGCTAAATCTGATAGCTATTGGATCGGCATTGCTGTTCAGCCGTTTGTTCAGATTGAGCGCCCAGCATGCACTTACCATCGCCATTGAATGCGGATTGCAGAATGTGGCTCTGGCGTTGGTGATCGCCCAATTCATGGGGAACGGGCGCTTCATGGTCCCTTCTTCCATCTATGCATTGGTGATGAACGTATCGGTTCTCATTCTCATCGCTGTTGGCAACAAGCTTTCAGAAAGCAAGGATGAAGCCCATAGCAAGCAATAACAATGGCAAGACTTAAACCTTGCGCCCTTCACATAATGTTGCAGCGAGCGCCTACTCTGTCACAAGAGTTGGGCCTCGCTGTTTCTGTTTGGTGAACATTGTGCCGTCCGACCTTTTGATCAGAATGTCGGCGGTGAGCAGGCACTGATGCAAACGCAAGGTTCTGCTCCGGGATTGCGAAAACGGTGTGGCAAGGCGCTTTCAAAATACCAGGCATCGCCGGGACGGAGGATCTGCCGTTCGTCGCCTACGGTCACCTCAAGACTGCCGGAAATGACGATGCCACACTCTTCCCCCTTGTGGCTGAGAGCAACTCTCCCGGTATCGGCGCCCGGCATCAACCTTTCATGCAGCATTTGAATGCTCTTCTCTGGCCGATCGGCCCCAACAAGGCGGAAGGAGAGTTTGCCACGCCCTATCTCTTTGAGATCACTTGCCTTATAGAAGTATCGCCCTTCCGCACTCAGCTCGAATGAAAAGAAGCGCGCCAGATCCATTTCCACGCCATCGAGGATTCTTTTGAGGGCCCCAACCGACGGATTTGACTGCCCGCTTTCGATCTGGGAAATGGTTGCGTTTGCGACACCGGTTTTCTTGGCCAATGCGCGCTGAGAAAGACCATAGGCCATGCGTACTTGCCGCAATCTCTCGCCGATATCGGCGCCCACGTCCTCTTCTTTATGCTCCATGTTGGACAAATCATTATGAGGAAAATTTGGCTCCACCATGCTCCACCCTCTCTGCGGCGTGCGACAAGATTGTTCACCCGTTCAATATTTTAAACACTTTACTATCAGCGTACGTATTTTCAATAGGTTATAGGGAGAGAAATAAGGGCTTGTTCATTTCCGCTCGGCGCAGCAAACTTGCGCGATAAATAAAATCACTTCCAAAGAGGTCTCAATGAACACCCAAAGCAAAATGCCAAATGATTTATCAAGTTTCTGGATGCCCTTCACGAACAACCGCGGTTTCAAACAGGATCCTCGTATGGTCGTTGCGGCAGACGGCATGTTTTACAAAAGTGCGGACGGGCGCGACATCTTGGACGGCACTGCCGGGCTTTGGTGCGTAAACGCAGGCCATAACTCACCGCGCATTGTCGAAGCAGTTCAGAAACAGGTCGCCGAAATGGATTATGCGCCAAACTTCCAGTTTGGCCATCCAAAAGCCTTTGAATTTGCATCACGCGTTGCAGACATCTTCCCAGAAGGCATGGACCATGTCTTTTTCACCAACTCAGGTTCTGAGTCTGTCGATACGGCGCTGAAAATTGCGCTGCATTATCATCGCGCGCGTGGTGACGCGGCTCGTACGCGGCTCATCGGTCGCGAACGTGGCTATCATGGCACCGGCTTCGGCGGTATTTCCGTTGGCGGTATTTCTAAGAACCGCATGCATTTTGGTTCTCTGTTGACCGGTGTGGACCACCTGCCCCACACCCACGACATTGCAAAGAATGCCTTCTCCCGCGGTTGCCCTGAGCATGGCGGCATTGAAAAAGCCAACGCACTGCTCGACATCATCGCGCTGCATGATCCTTCAACGATTGCGGCAGTCATCGTTGAGCCAATGGCTGGTTCTACGGGCGTTTTGATGCCCCCTAAGGGCTATTTGCAGCGCCTGCGCGAAATCTGCACCCAATATGGCATCCTGCTGATCTTTGACGAAGTGATCACCGGTTACGGTCGTTTGGGCAAAGCAAGTGCTTCCGAATTCTTCGGCATTACGCCAGATATCATCACCACGGCCAAGGGCCTGACCAACGCAGTTATCCCGGCAGGTGCCGTGATTGTCTCCAACGAGATCTATCAGTCTGCTATGGATCACGCTGACGCCGCAATAGAGCTGTTCCATGGTTACACCTATTCAGGTCATCCGATGGCAGCAGCAGCGGGTCTTGCAACACTTGATACCTATGCCGAAGATGGTTTGTTTGAAAATGCAGCCTCGCTCTCTTCTTATTGGGAAGATGCCATTCACAGCCTCAAGGGCGGCAAGAACATCATCGACATTCGGAACCTCGGCCTTGTAGGTGGTATCGAACTCGCACCGCGCGAAGGCGCTCCGGGTGTTCGCGGCATGGAAGCCATGGGCAAGGCTTGGGAGAAAGGCGCAATGATCCGCGTTACCGGCGACATCATCGCACTGTCGCCGCCGCTGATTGTGGAGAAAAGCCATATCGATCAGCTCTTCAGCATTCTCTCAGACGTCATCGCAGAAATCGAATAGCAGCTTCAAAGCGCTTTGAAGAGACAGAAAAGGCCAGTAGAAATCTTTACTGGCCTTTTTCTTTGTGATCGTTGCTCACAAAAAAGGCCTGAATGCAGAGCAAGCATTCAGGCCTTAGAATTTGAGGTGACTATAAAAGCCTTATTCCTTGCCAATCCAGCGGAAGGAAATCTCGTCTTCATTGAACAGGTGACGTTTTTCATCGTCTGCGGTCAAAGTCACCATCTCGCCACGCGCAAAATCATGGGTGCCAGGGATTTTGGCAATCAAGGCCTCTTCACCAGCATGTGGTGGTTCAAGATAAAGCAACGTGACTTCGCCGAGTTTTTCGACGATGCGCACTTCGCATTTATAGAGAGCCTCTTCACCTTCGCCACAGAGGCGCAGATCTTCGGGACGCACACCAAACTTGGCTTTTTTGCCCTTCTGATCCGGAGTGCTCGGCACATTCACGGTGAAGCTGTGCCCCCCCTCTTCAAAGGAGACACGGGTCTTGTCGCCGGTTTCCATAACCGTGCAGTCATAGACGTTCATTGCAGGAGACCCAATGAAGCGTGCAACAAACACGTTCTTTGGATTTTCATACAACTCCATCGGCGCACCGCATTGCTCAATGATCCCACGGGTAGACAGAACGACAATACGGTCAGCCAGGGTCATGGCTTCGACCTGATCGTGCGTCACGTAAATCATCGTGGTATCCGGCATGCTCTCGTTGAGCTGAGCAATCTCGATACGCGTTGCCACGCGGAGCGCCGCATCAAGGTTGGACAGAGGCTCATCAAACAGAAAGACCTTGGGGTCGCGCACGATCGCGCGGCCGATGGCAACGCGCTGACGCTGCCCACCCGAGAGGGCCTTTGGCAGGCGTTCTAAAAATGGCGTCAACTGCAGAATATCCGCGGCTTTTGATACACGCTCGTGGATTTCCTCTTTCGAAGCCTTGGCGATTTTCATGCCGAAAGCCATGTTGTCGTAAACCGACATATGCGGATAAAGGGCGTAGGTCTGGAAGACCATAGCAATACCGCGTTTTGATGGTGGCACTTCGTTCATGCGCTGTCCATCAATCTGCAAATCACCGCCGGAAATATCTTCAAGCCCGGCAATCATACGCAGAAGCGTTGACTTACCGCACCCGGAAGGGCCAACGAAAACGATAAATTCGCCTTGCTCGATTTCAAGGTTGATATTCTTGAGAACCTTGGTAGCGCCATAGGCTTTTTCAATATTGGTGAGCTTCAGGCTTGCCATCCTGTCCTCCCGAGAGTTTTGTTACATTCTCTTTCACGCAATTTAATGACCATCACTTGAGTACCCCGAAATATGCTCCGTAGGCGGGCAAGTGCAGGACACCGTCTTTTGTGGAACTATCAAATACGCCAACTTCAAGCTTTTCGACATTCTCGAATTCGAAGTTGATTTCTCTTTCTTCGCCGCACAAATTGAATGCACACAACAAGCGTTCATCTTCCAATTCACGGGTGAATATCAAAATATCGCCCTCTTCGTCGTTCGTGGCGAAGTGAATTGACCCTTTTGACAGGGCTGGATGAATTTTTCTAAACGTGAGCATCGTGCGATAGTGGTTGAGCAATGAGGTCTCATTCTGCTCTTCGATATCGACCGTTGTAGCGGCGTGGTCTTCCGGTATAGGTAACCATGGTTTGGCTTCCGAGAAGCCCGCATTTGTGTGCTCATGTGCCCAGACCATCGGCGTACGGCACCCGTCCCGACCTTTATAATCCGGCCAGAATTCAATGCCGTAAGGATCCTGCAAGGCTTCATAGGGCACATCGGCTTCCTGAAGCCCCAGCTCTTCGCCCTGATAGAGGCAAGCTGAACCACGCAGAGAAAGCAACAGAGCAATCCGCTGCCGGTTGGCGGCATCCTGCAAATCAGGTTTTACAGGCCAACGGGTGCTGTAGCGCACGACATCGTGGTTTGAAAATGCCCAGCATGCCCATGCATCCGGAGCTTCAGACTGCAAATCCGTGAAAGCCTTATAGACATTCTGTGGCGTTGGAGCATTTGGCCCAAGGAAGTCGAAGGCGTAGCACATATGCATCTTATCACCACCGGAGGTGTAATCAGCAAGGATCTTGAGCCCTTTCTCATCATCGCCAACCTCTCCAACGGCAGCGGCGGCCGGGAATTCATCAAGTAGCGCTCTGAAGCGTTTTAGGAACTCGAGGTTCTCCGGCTGGCTCTTGTCGTAAAGATGCGACTGATAAGTGTAAGGGTTTACGCTTGGAGCCGTATTATATTGCTGCATTTCCGGCGGAAGAGCCGGATTGTCCTTCAGGCTCTGGCTATGGAAATAGAAGTTGATCGTATCCAGACGGAAACCATCCACCCCTCGCTCCAGCCAGAAGCGGGTGACGTCAAGAAGCGCATCCTGCACATCAGGATTATGGAAGTTCAGGTCCGGCTGTGACTTGAGGAAGTTATGCAAATAATACTGTTTGCGTCTGCTGTCCCACTGCCAGGAAGAGCCACCAAAAATAGAAAGCCAGTTGTTGGGCGCAGTTCCATCCGGTTTAGCATCTGCCCAGACATACCAATCGGATTTATGGTTGCTCTGGTCTTTGCGGCTTTCCACGAACCATGGATGCTGATCGGAGGTGTGCGAGAGCACCAGATCGATCATGACCTTCAAGCCTAGATAATGGGCAGCTGAAATGAGTTTATCGAAATCAGCCAGATTTCCGAACATTGGATCAACATCACAATAGTCGGAAACATCGTAGCCGAAGTCCAACATGGGGGACGTGAAGAACGGGGAGATCCAGATTGCATCAACGCCTAGTGACGCAATATAAGGCAAGCGACTGGTGATCCCGTTCAGATCACCAACTCCATCGGCGTTGGTATCCTGATAAGACCGGGGGTAGATCTGATAGATCACACCACCACGCCACCAGTCTTTGTCGATTTCTTTCACTAACATAGAATATCCAGTTCAATTTCTTGATTGTCGCTGTTTGGTCAAGCGGTCTGAATTTGCTGGCTTAACCGCCCTTGACCGAACCGGCCAACAGACCACGCACCAGATAGCGCTGCAACGAGAAGAAGACGCCAAGAGGAACAATGATCGTTATGAAAGCTGATGCTGTGAGAATTTCCCAGTTACCACCCCGTGAGCCTAACATTTCGCGCAAGCGCCCTGTCAGGACGAGCTGATCTTCGGTATTGCCCAAGAACACCATGGCGACCAGCAAATCGTTCCAAACCCAAAGGAACTGGAAGATTGCGAAAGATGCCAAGGCAGGGAATGACAGAGGCAAAATGATCTTTACGAAGATATCGAAGTGACTTGCCCCGTCCACACGAGCGGACTCGATAATTTCCCTTGGAAGTTCGGAGATATAGTTTCGCAGCAAATAGACTGCGAGCGGCAACCCGAAGCCTGTATGCGCAAGCCATATACCCAAATAGGTCTTTGCAGGCACCCCGAAGAAAGACCCTACGCCGTTATAGAGTCGCAACAGCGGAATGAGTGACATTTGCAGCGGTACAACGAGCAAGCCAACCACGACAGCAATCAAAACCGCCCTGCCCGGGAAATGCATCCATGCCAGAGCATAGGCTGCAAAGGCAGCGATCAAGATCGGAATAACCGTTGAAGGAATGGTGACCGTCAGGGAGTTGACAAAGGATTGCCCAATACCTTCGGCCGTCAAAACCTCATGATAGTTATCAAGCGTAAAAATTGGAGGCGTTTCGACCGTGAAGAAAATACGCTTGCCGCGTGTTCCTGTCCATTCGGTTGGCTGAGTGATGGTGTAACTACCGTCACTCATGACGGTCATTTTAGCATCTTTGCTCAGATCGGCAACGTCGCCGGCCTTGAAAGCATCCGGCTCCTGAGCACGCCAGCCAAACGCAAGAACCGTGCCTTTTTTGCCTTCTTCCTGGAGGATATTGCCTTCAATAACGTAAAGGCCATCCTTGAATACTTGCTTGTCTGGCCCGTGAGCTCGGCCAATTTCATTTTGCTCAGAAGAGAAAAGTGCTGTCCACCAGCCAGATACTGCCAACTGATCCTTGTCCCGCAATGAGGAAACGAAAAGACCGATGGTTGGCAAGGTCCATAGCAGGACCAGCAAGACAACGGAAAGATGAACTACCCATAGCAAGGGCGATTTTGTTTTGGATCCTGCGATCATTTCTAGTGCCCTTTAGAATCTTTAGTAGCTGAACGAATGTTCCAGATCATGATCGGAACGACAAGCAACATGATGACAACAGCAATCGTGGCACCTCGACCGAAGTCGCCGCCACCGCGGAACATCCAGTCATACATATAGTTGGCCAACACCTGCGTATCCCACTGCCCGTTTGTCATGGCAAACACGATATCGAAGACCTTGAGCACTGTGATCGTGATCGTCGTCCAGACAACCGCGATGGTCTTCCAAATCTGAGGAACCATGATCAGGAAAAAGATCTGTACACCGTTGGCGCCATCGATCGTTGCAGCTTCGATTGTCTCTTCCGGAATGCCGCGCAAAGCTGCGGACAGGATGACCATGGCAAAACCGGTTTGAATCCAGATCAGAATGACCATCAGGAAAAAGTTATTCCAGAATGGAATGGTAATCCACGCTTGAGGATCGCCCCCCAAAGCCTCGACCACCGCATTCACGATACCGATTTGAGCTGATCCTTCGCCGCGATATTCATAGACGAACTTCCAAATGATGGATGCACCGATGAAGGAAATGGCCATTGGCATAAAAATCAAGGACTTTGCGATGTTCCCCCACCAGATCCTGTCCGTCAAAGCGGCAATAACCAGACCGAAGAAGGTCGACATGGCAGGCACAAAAATAAGCCAGAGCATGTTGTTGAACATGGACTGGCGGAACCCTGCGTCGAACCAAAGCCAAACATAGTTATCAAAACCGACAAACTTGGTACTGTCACTGTTATAAAATGACAGTCGAATTGAATCGATTGCGGGATATACGAGATAAAGACCCAACGCCAGCAGTGCTGGACCGAGAAACAGCCAAGGACGCACGGCATGCGCTATCTGGAGGTTTCTAATGCCTTTTTCGGCCGTAGCCGCATTTGCTGGAAATACACGATCCAGGAGCCAGTTTGAGCCATAAAAATATGCCACGCATGCAAGGACGCCGACAACAACAGTCCCTAATGCAGATGCTATTTGCTCCATTTAGTCACGCTCCACCTTTTATTGCCCGGAGAGATGTAGAAATTTACGTACTGAAGGCTCAACCGACAGCGTGGAGACTACCATTCCCCGGTTCATTGGTTTGAGTTCTTCGATCCTTGTGAAATCCACTTTTTACTTTAACAAGACGACTTAATCGAACCCACTTGAAGCGAACGTTTGAAGCAAGAAATCGTTCCGTAAACAAATTTCGTCAAACATATTTCATCGCACAAGAGGGCGCTGACATGAAATTCAGGTCTGCGTAAGCCTGATCGAAGTCATTTTTGCGATTTAATCGCGATCAATCATTCGCCCACTTCTAGCAAATGCGTAACTTTAGACCGCCCAGATTTTACCGGTCCCCGAGTATCGGGAACCGGCTTGTTGTTAGTCGTGAAATTTGCTGAGATTATTTCAGAGCATCCCAGGATTTCTGAATTTCTGTAGCAACTTCCTTGGCGTCTTTACCGCCAGCGTAATCGACCATGCCAGTCCAGAAGGAGCCAGCACCGATCTTACCTGGCATCAGGTCAGACCCGTCGAAGCGGAAAGTCGTTGCATTCAGCAGAATTTCGCCCTGTTTGTGCAGAGTGCTGTTTGCGTATGCATCAAGGTTGACAGTCTTAAGAGCGGTCAGCAGACCAGACTGAGCCATCCAGATTTCATGAGCGATTGGCGTTTTCAGGAAATCGATGAAGGCTTCAGCAGCTTTGGAGTCTTTGGTGATACCGAACAGAGTGCCCGCACCAAGAACCGGCTTGCCAAGATCCTTGCCTGCATAGGCAGGGAAGTAGAAGAAGTCGGCATCCTGTCCCAAAACAGTACCTTCAGGGAAGAAGGATGGGATAAAGGAAGCCATCTTGTGCATGTAGCATTTTGGAGGAGAGGTGAAGAGACCCTTCGGAGCGTCACGGAAGTCAGTTGTTGCAACAGCACCAGCGCCACCATCAACGAACTTGTCATTACGTGCGAACCAGCCAAATTCCTCGATAGCCTCGACAACAGCAGGATCATCAAAAGGAATTTCGTTGGTTACCCATTTATCATAGGTTTCAGGAGATGCTGTGCGAAGCATCATGTCTTCAACCCAGTCAGTTGCAGGCCAACCGGTAGCAGCGCCAGAACCAAGACCGATGCACCATGGAGTGCCACCATCAGCAACGATCTGTTCCGTCAACGCTTTCAGATCTTCCATGGTTTCTGGAACTTCATAGCCAGCATCTTCAAAGTTTTCAGGAATATACCAGACGAGGGATTTCAGATCTTCCTTGTAGGAAAAGCCGAAGAATTTCTTTACGCCGTCTTTGTCTTTGTAAGATCCCAGATCAACCCAAGACTGACCGGCAGCATAGTTTTCTTTCATCCAGTCGCGTGTTTCGTCGCTCAAAGGAGTAAGATACCCTTTGCTTGCGAGATCAGCTGCGAGACCTGGCTGCGGGAAAACAGCGATGTTTGGTGCAGAGCCAGCACCCGTGTCGATAACGATTTGCTGTTCGAAGGAGTCCGAGCCGGCATACTGAACTTTAACACCGGTTGCTTCTTCAAAATAAGCCACAACGCTCATGAACAGATCTTTGTCGGCACCAAGCCATGGACCGGAGATTGTCATGCTCTCACCAGAGAGATCGACAGCTTTTTTGAATGCTTCGTAGGATGCCCAGTTAAACTTGGCGTCTTCACCTGGTTTAAATTTCAGCTCTGCTGCCTGCAGGCTCCCAACGGAGAGAGCAACAATAGCAGCACCGAGCATTAATTTTTTGAACATTTGCGAACCTCCCAAGGATACCGACTTCGCCGGCGGCATCCGATCGATTTTTAAACAAAAGAAGCGCGTAATTCAAAGCGCTTTGAATGGCAAGAGCATGCTTTGGTTGCATTAAAGAGTCAAGAATGAATTTAAAGCAATCCGGTAAAATCTGGCTGATTTTCCATAGTTTTGCCAAGAGACACCAACTGATCCATGCAAAAAATGTCTAGCCTCTCTCACAACAGGATTGCAGATCTACTTTATTTGTGCCTAAGATGCATACCAAATTCAAAGGGCTTTGGCTCGCGGAGGACCCCCTCGCCTGATGGTAACACATGGGAGGCGGGCGCATAAAGTTGAATAAGCTCATACTATCGACCATAGAAAGTGTGAGCTCGAGGTGACGACTGTGAATCTTAAGGAACTTTCCAACATACTGAATCTGTCTCAAACAACCGTCAGTCGCGCGCTGAACGGCTACCCTGAAGTTGGAGAGAAGACCCGGGTTCGCGTCGTGGAAGCGGCAAGAAAGTATAACTATCACCCTTCCTATTCGGCCAAGCGTCTGGCCATGGGCAAGTCTCATGCAGTCGCACACGTGGTTCCGCAAACCCCGCAACACTCGATGATCAACCCTCACTTTTCTGACTTTATCGCAGGCGCCGGAGAAACATACGCCCGTTTCGGGTTCGAGATGCTCATCTCAGTGGTGCCATATGACGAGCAAGAGAAATGTTATCGCGAATTGGCCCGTTCAAAGCGCGTTGACGGCGTTATCGTACATGGCCCCCTCAAGGAAGACCCGCGTATCGAATTGCTAAAAAGCCTCGAATTGCCGTTTGTCGTGCATGGTAGAACCGAGGTCGAAGACAACGATTTTTCATGGCTGGACGTCAACAACCGAAGCAGCTTCAAACGCGCCACCAATTTCCTTCTGGACCTTGGACATGAACGGATCGCGCTGCTTAATGGTGTCGAGTCCATGGACTTTGCCTATCGCAGACGGCTCGGTTATGAGGCAGCTCTCAGCCAGCGAGGACTGGAGATCGACCCAACCCTAATGTTTTCTTCGGATATGATTGAACCATATGGGTACGATGTGACAAAAGCCCTGCTCAAAACCGACGACGCACCGACAGCGGTCGTCACTTCCTCGGTCTTGACCGCACTTGGTGTGGTTCGGGCAATTCAGGAGTGCGGCTTGCATGTAGGTCGTGACCTGTCGGTCATCACATTTGATGACGAACTTTCATTTTTGCAATATCCCGGCGTCCCCCTCTTTACTTCCGTTCGCTCTTCCATCATGGATGCAGGACGCCGGTTGGCCGAAATCCTGCTAGAAAGCATCGACAATCCGGAGAAAGCCCCTGTACAGGAGCTTTGGGAAACAGATCTCGTCGTGGGCCGATCGACAGGGCCGCGCCGCAGCTAAGCCAACACTCTTCTTTCAACGACTTGGACCGGCCCCCGCCCGGTACAGCTACCATGTGAGAACACCTATGCCAGCACTCCCAAGACAGTCCCAATTTACAGTCAAGCGCTCGGATTTCCCCGAAGATTTCATTTTCGGCACATCAACATCAGCCTATCAGATTGAGGGAAGTTCCTTCGGCGGGTGCGGTGAAAGCCATTGGGACAGTTTTGCTGCGACGAAAGGCAATGTCGTCCGCTGCGAAAATGGTTCCATTGCATGCGACCATTACCACAATTGGCAGCAAGATCTTGATTTGATGAAAACGCTCGGGGTCTCGGCCTACCGCTTCTCCACATCGTGGTCCCGCATCCTCCCCGAAGGGCGCGGCAAAATCAATGAAGAGGGCCTCGACTTCTACGACAAGCTGGTCGACGGCATGCTAGAGCGCGGCCTCGCTCCCAATCTGACCCTTTATCATTGGGAACTCCCCAATGCTCTCTCGGATATCGGCGGCTGGCGCAATAAAGACGTAACGGACTATTTTGCCGATTACGCAGAGATTGTTGTCAAACGCCTGGGGGATCGCCTCTCAAGCGTCGTCACCTTCAATGAGCCATGGTGCGTTACATGGTACAGCCATTTTCATGGGGCTCATGCACCGGGCATGCGTGACATCAGAGCCGTTAGCCGCGCAGCTCATCTGGTACCACTTGCCCACAGCAAAGCCCTTGCTGCTCTGAGAGCACTTGGACAAGAAAATCTCGGAATAGTGCTCAATTTTGAACATGTCAGCCCTCTTGATGACAAGCAAGATTCCATAAATGCAGCCAAGCTGACAGAGGGGATTTACAATCGCTGGTTCCTAGGAGCTCTATTCAAGGGAGCTTATCCGAGCGATGTGCTTGAGCATCTGGAGCCACATATGCCTAGTGGATGGCAACAGGATATGGCGGCAATCAAAGCCCCCCTAGACTGGCTCGGCATCAACTATTACACGCGCAATCTTGTGTCGGCGGGCATCACAGAACCCGGCGCAGCCTTGCCGGCGATGGTTGACAACAAGGGACCTCTTCCACGCACAGAAATGAACTGGGAAGTCTATCCGGAAGGTCTTGGCTATTTGCTCAACTGGATCAAGGACAACTACACCGGAGATCTACCACTTGCTATCACAGAAAACGGCATGGCGAACAAGGACACGCTTGTTGACGGCAAAGTCGACGATCAGGAACGGATCGCCTATCTTGATGCCCATTTCAAACAGGCCCTATCTGCCATAGAAAGCGGGGTTCCGTTGAAAGCCTATTTCGTATGGTCTTTGATGGACAATTTTGAATGGGCTTTGGGATATGATAAGCGCTTTGGGCTGGTTCATGTAGATTTTGATACACTGGTTCGCACCCCAAAGTCATCCTATCATGCGTTGAAGTCCATGATCGCGGGCGCGTGAACACCTAAGGTGTTGCGTAAATTGAAATGGATTTTTCCAGTAAAAAGAGGCAGCCTTATAGGCTGCCTCAAAGAATAAGCGCTTAGCGCTTTGCAAAAGCTCTGGGGAGAGCAATTGCACAGAAGACTGCTGATGCGGGGGACAACAGCAGACATTGGTAAATCCTACAGACTCACCAGATGGCCCGAAGGCCTGCGTTCATAGAATGTCGCTATTATTGCAGCGACTCTTTGTGTGGGGGACTGGCCGCCTTATCATTCTATGTCCGCACAATTTGCCTTATCCGGGGTAAGATGCCGCATCAGAAATACGAGCCCTCAGAAAGGCAAATTCAAAGTTTCTTTTAGTGTCTCCAACGAGATAAGCGTTTCCGTTCTTCTCACCGCAGGCAAACGTTTCAACTGCGTTGCCATGAAGGCATTCAGCTGCTGATTGGTCTTTTCTCTCACCTTGAGCAAGTAGGAATGCGTCCCGGTGACATGATGAACTTCCAAAACATTGCCGATCGCCGTTACCGCGGTAATGAAGTCCTGCTCACCGTGCTCGTAATCGAGATCCACATAGATGAATGCAGTCACTCCAAAACCAACCAATGATGGCTCAACAATTGCCTCAATCGATCGAACCGCGCCGGAATCAATCAGCTTACGTACCCGGTCATTCGTCGCGGAAACAGACAAACCGATCTCTTTGGCAAGATCTGCACTGGCTCTTCTGCCATCCTTTTGAAGTAAAGCCAAAAGTCTTCTATCGGTTTCGTCCATCAATGGAGCGCTCACATTATTTAACTTAAGTGAGATCTACCGAAACCTGTCATTTTTCGCAATAGCTACAAGTTGAAACGATAAACTTTAGAACAAATTAGGATACATGAAATTGAAGAGACCACCAAATTTGGGGCTGCTAGGACAATGAAATTTCTTCGACCACGGCGGAGATGTGCCGAATAGCCATTTTCTACAAATCAATACGAAAAATTATTTCAAAATAATACAAATTAACTATTCTGTGGATAATGGAAAACGTTTACACGCGGTGATGGGCGTTTGAATTTATTGATCAGTCAGGCACAATTTCAGGCAAAATTCTTGTTCATTGAGGCCAAAAACCAATTTGTTCCTGAATTTTCTTATATTTACGAATTTCTCTACATTAGAAGAGAAAAATTTTTCAGTTCAAAGCAAATAGTAAAATTTGTACGAAATCGAATTTATTTTCTCAAATTTATTCGAATTCATACTATTTTCTAATATATGAATTTACCCCATCGAGAAAGCAAATTGTAAAACGGTATTACTCAGCCCGCAGAGCCAAATCGATAGACTCAGCCAAGTCTAGAACTTGAGCATCGCCGCCTTGCTCACCAACAATCATTAAGCCAATCGGCGCTCCCTGCCCTGCACCAACAGGAATAGTCGCAGCGGGACGCCCGAGCAGATTTACTATCGTGGTGTTTCGCAAGGCCTTGAAATTGGCCTCAGCATAAAGCTCATCGGAGGCCAGAAGCGGCTTTAGCTCGGGCGGAACGATTGCCACAGTTGGCAAGAGCAGAGCGTCATAATTGCGTGTTGCAAGATTGGCTCGTTCTATCATGTCCTTCCGCAAAGCCTGCATCTCGATGTAATCAGCCGCAGTTATATTAGCCGATGCTTCAATTCTGGATCGCACGCGCGGATCAATTTCACTGCGATGCGCTGCCAGAAATTCTCTATGCAAATGATAAGCTTCCGGCCCGGCCAAGCTGCCCAAACTGGCGATTTTCTCGAAATTGTGAATAGCCTCGATCTTGATCCGCTCAAGGCGCGCTCCGGCTTTTGAAATCACTTCCAACGCCCGAACAAATGCGCCCGCCACTTCCATTTCCAGACCATCCAGAGCAACGGTTTCCAAAATTCCGAAGCGTAGGCCGGTCATTGGACGGATATTCGGCTCTGGTATGGGCTCTCCCGCCATGACGTGATCCACGATACGGCAGCAATGAACAGAACGGGCAATAGGACCAACCGTATCCAGCGATGATGAAAGAGGGAACACACCTCCCAACGATTGCCGACCGGTGGTTGGCTTAAAGCCATAAAGGCGGTTGAAGGCCGCAGGAATACGAACGGAGCCCCCTGTATCACTGCCAATGGCAACCAAAGCCATATTCTCGACCACCGATAACGCCGCTCCTGAGGAAGATCCTCCAGGCACGCGCCCAACAGCTCTGTCCCAAACGCCAAGAGGCGTACCAAAATGGGGGTTGATGCCAAGGCCTGAGTAAGCAAACTCAGTCATGTTGGTATGGCCTAGAAAGATTGCCCCCGCCTCCCGCAATCGCCGTATGACAACCGCATCTGATTGCGCAGGCTTTGCAATCGAAGCCAAAGCGGCCGAACCTGCCGTCGTGGGGGCGCCTTGAATATCAAAAAGATCTTTCACGGAAATTGGAATACCAGCCATTGGCCCTTGCGGCACGCCCATTTTGCGCATGGCATCGGAAGCGGCAGCCTGCGTTATGGCGGTATTCTTGAAGGTGCGCACAAATATTGTGCTTCCTTCATCGCTTTCCTGCTCGATCATGTCAAACGCACTGCTAACCAGTTCGACGGAGGATGTTTGACCCGTTGCAAGAGCCTGCAAGGTTGCTGCGATTGTGCCTGATACAGCCATAATAAAACTCCGTCTTTCGAAAGACTCAAATAAGTTATTGAACCAGAACAGATAACATACTTTACCTCTGCATCGCACCGGGTCAATTCGGCCATAGGTTAGCTGTAAAGATCTGGTTTGTCGCCCTTTGCCTCCCAAAGAATGTTGCTTCCCCAAAGCCAAGGGCAAATATGAGAAAGGGGCAAGACTGTCGCCCTACCCCTTTGGTCATTTGTGAATTGTGATGTGCCTATTTTTTGCCAGCTTTCACGCTTTCAATCACATTCTCGATCATCTTCATGCCTGCTTTTCCACCCAGCGTCATGATGGATTCGGGATGGAACTGCACAGCGCTGATCGGCTCGGAGGTATGCTCGATCGCCATGATCACCCCGTCCTCTGTATCTGCCGTGATCTCGAACTCCTTGGGCAGGGTTACGGGATCGGCAAAGAGCGAATGGTAACGCCCGACGACGACCTGCTTGGGCAGACCTTTGAAAAGGCGTCCTTCCTGAAGACGGATGCGAGAAGGTTTCCCGTGCATCGGAACGCCCAACTGCCGCAAAGAGCCTCCAAAGGCCTCCGCAAGCGCCTGAAGGCCAAGACAGACGCCAAAAATAGCGATGCCCCGTTGACGCGCCTTGGCGATTGTTGCCTTGGTGTTGAAATGCTCCGGCGAACCTGGCCCCGGCGACATGACCATCAGGTCCGGATTGACCTTGTCAAAAATCTCGTCGGCGACCGGTGTTCGCACGGTTTGCACTTCGGCTCCGGTCTGACGGAAATAGTTGGCAAGGGTGTGCACGAAGCTGTCCTGATGGTCGACCAGAAGAATTTTAACGCCTTCACCCGGCTTCCTGATCTCTGCATCTTCCGCCAGAATTTCCGGATTGGCAGCATCGCGCACAGCAGCACGCAAGGCCGATGCCTTCAATTCGGTTTCCGCTTCTTCTGCTTCCGGGTCGGAATCATATAGGAGGGTTGCCCCTGCCCGCACCTCGGCAATACCATTCTTGATGCGAATGGTACGCAAGGTCAAGCCGGTGTTCATGTTACCGTCGAACCCTATGGCACCAATAGCGCCCCCATACCATGCACGCGGCGATTTTTCGTGCTTTTCGATGAATTCCATAGCCCAGAGCTTTGGCGCACCGGTGACCGTCACAGCCCAAGCATGGGACAGGAAGGCATCCATGGCATCAAGTCCCTCTCTCAGGCGGCCCTCGATGTGATCCACGGTATGGATCAGGCGCGAATAGAGCTCGATCTGGCGACGCCCCTTGACCCGCACAGAGCCGGGAACACAGACACGGCTCTTGTCGTTGCGGTCCACGTCCGAGCACATGGTAAGTTCGCTCTCATCCTTCTTGGAGTTAAGCAGCTTGAGGATCTGCGCGCTGTCTTCAATCGGATCTGCACCACGCTTGATGGTGCCGGAAATCGGGCAGGTTTCGACGAGATCGCCGTTGCTGACCTTGACGAACATTTCCGGACTGGCACCGATCAGATATTCCTGCTGGCCGAGATTGATGAAGAATCCATAAGGGGATGGATTGACCTGCTGCAGACGTTTGGAAATGGCTGATGGAGCGCTCTTGACAGTTTCATAGAATGTCTGGCCGGGCACGCATTCGAAAAGATCGCCGCGTTTAAAATAGTCTACGGCCTGCCGCACGATGCCGGCATATTCGCCTTTCTTGTGATCTCCAACAGGAGGGACCACGTCAGACGGTTTGAATGGTTCGATATTGGGGACGCGCTCCATGCCCTCGGTGGTGTTGCCTTCATAGGCGAAATCATACCGATAGCGGATCGCTTCCTGCGCATAAAGGTCATTGACGATGATTTCGTCTGGCAGATAGAGCACCATATCCCGTTGATCATCCGGCCGCGGCAATTCCAGTTCAATTGCATCGAACTGGAAGGCGAGATCATAACCGAAGGCACCGTAAAGCCCCAAAGTGCTGTCCTGACCAGATTTGAAAAGACCCACAATCTCGCGCACGACGGAGAAAACACTCGGTACGCGGCTGCGCTCTTCCTCTGTGAAGATGCCTTCGGGCTCCTTCACTTCCAGCCGAATGCTGGTATCGTCAGCCTCGTAGCTCTTGAGAATGAAGAGATCCTTGATCCTCTTGTGAATGGCGGGAATGAGTACCACGCCGCGATCGTTTAGCGCTTCGATGCTCATCGCTCTGCCGCGCGCAGTGACCACAAGCGGAGGATTGACGAAGCCCAATTCCCAGCGCGTATAGCGCCCGGGATATTCGTAATTGGATGAAAGAACCACGCCGCGCTGGCTATCCAGTTGCGACAGGCAGGCGCTCATGGCCGTAGCAAAATCGTCTTCGCCAGATTGACGAACAACCTCTATGCCACCTTCAGTGATATAATCTTCATCGGGTATAAAATCGATTTCGGCGATGCCAGGGTTTAAATCTTCTTTGCTCATCTTGTTCCTCACTGTCATTACTCCGGGAAATTATTGAAGCAATGACCTTCTGGTTGCTCATCCCGCCTTCTCCGAGCGGATCCTGTGCAAAGCTAATCAGATACACAAAAGCCGCCGGAAGACCGACGGCTTGTTCCCAATTTTGATACACATAGTTCAGGGGTCAGCCGCCGTTATTGCGTCTGCCACCACCAACCAGAATTATGTGCAGCAAATATCAACATGGTTCCGGTTTATCTTATTTCTTTCAGCTCTACAAGAGGGGGAATTTGTTCAGAGCATAAAAGCCCAAAGAAAAACCCCGAAAGACCTTAAACAAGAACAGGGCCCAAAAGGGCCCTGCTTTTTCCAAATCAGATTACGGTTTCATCAGGCGTTCGCTACGCTATTGAGGAAACGATCTACCTCGTTGCGAAGCTGATCTGTTCTTTGAGCCACATCTTCGGAGCTCTTCTCCACTTCATCAACCGACTGTGTCGTTTGAGTAATGGATACCGAAAGATCGGACATGTTGCCAGCAACCTGCTGAGTACCGCTCGCGGCCTGAGCCACGTTGCGGCTGATCTCATAAGTCGCACTACCCTGTTCGTCGACTGCAAGCGAGATGGTCGAGGTATATTCGTTGACCTTTTCCATCGTGTCCGCAATACCCTGAATTGCCGTGACAGCGCGATCTGTAGCAACCTGAATACCTTGGATTTGCGACGAGATTTCTTCGGTCGCCTTGGAGGTCTGGTTGGCAAGTTCTTTCACTTCGGCGGCCACAACCGCGAAGCCTTTGCCATGCTCACCTGCGCGAGCTGCTTCAATTGTTGCGTTCAAGGCCAGCAGGTTTGTCTGCTCCGCAATCGCCTGAATGAGAGAAACAACATCCCCGATTTTCTGAGCTGAATGAGACAGACCAGAAACGGTTTCAGTTGTCTCACGGGTGGCAGCGGTAGCCTGTTTAACCACGTTGGAGGTTTCGTCCACCTGACGCTTGATCTCCTCAATGGAAGCGGACAATTCTTCCGCAGCAGAAGCGACGGTTTGAACGTTCCCCGATGCAACTTCAGACGCGGAGGCAGAACTACCGGCTTTCTCGGAGGTTTGATCAGCCACTTCAGACAGCACCTTGGCAGCTCGCTGCATATTTTCCATATTACCGGAAACCGTATTGAGCAATTCGGTCGAAGAGTTACGGAAGCCGTCAATCATAGACTCGATTGCCTTTTGACGGTTCTCACGTTCGACATGTTCGCGCTGGCTCTGTTCTTGCAGCTGGCGGCGTTCAAGAGCATTGCTGCGCAGAACTTCTACAGAACGGGTCAACTCACCAATTTCGTCCTTGCGATCCGCACTTGGCAATTCGACATCAAGATTCTGGTTAGCAATTTCCATCACGCCCTTGTTCAACTGCTGCAATGGAGCAAGAGAGCTGCGAATGAACCAAATTGCAAAGCCAGCCATGAGCAGAAGGCTCACAATGCCCAGAAGCAGCAGGCTGTTGGTAAGGGTATTCGACGGTTCCATCAGTTCGCTGTAATCCTGATGGGTGAAAACAGCCCAATGCTTGCCGAACACGTCGACAGGAACAGCAATGGCCAACGCCTTTTGACCGTCTATATCTACGTTGCCTCTTGCAACCTGTCCATCAAGCGCCTTTTGCACCAAAGCACTCTGGGTGCCAGAAATCTCGCTTGTCGTGTGATTGACAAAGTCAACCTTCATCAAAGCGGAAGAAATGATTTCAACGCCACCAGTTTGCCCAAGACCGCTGCGGTCACTCAGGATATCGGAAAATCTATCAGTATTCACTTCGAGCGCAATCGCTCCAAGTGTCAGACCCCATTTGGTCGCCGGGCCAACCAAATAGCCTGAGATATGTCCGTCATGAACGAGAAAACCCGTAAAGTTAAAGCCCTTGATGGGTTTCTTGGGATCTTCCTTCGCTGATTTCAGGATTGGCTTGACGGCCTCCGCCAGCTTTGGATTGATAGCACTACTCGTATTGACGTTCTTGGCGAAATCATCGGTTTTCTTATAGGAGTAATATAGGTTACCATCTTTATCGAAGAACTTGATATCAGAAAATGTATCGCCTTCGAGCAGCTTGCCGATTTCTTCCTGATATTTTGTATGTGCAGCCAAGTACCGATTAAATCCCTTTTCTTCGGGAATATACTTATACCTGTCCGCCGCAGAATTGGGGTTGTCCTTAATGAAAATTTGCTGGAGTTCAGCAGATGCATTATCTCCAAGCGTTTTCCAACCGCTCTGCATTTCAGTCGCGGCGTTGGACGTTGTTGTATGCGTCAGCAAGGAAGCCATTTTTTCCTGAATTTGCTGGAAATAGACCTCTACTGTGCTGGTTTTTCCTTTTGCAGCGTTTAACAGCGCATTCTCTGTGAGCTTTACGGATGTGTCTCCTCCCATCCATGAAGCTACAAAAACAAATAATGCGACGAGCAAGGTTACCGAAACAACCATGATTGCAGGTATTTTAACCGCAAGACGAGTAGGTAGTATCTGCATATTAATCTTCGAACCTCCGAATATCCGATGTTAGTCTTGCTCAACAAGATTACCTACTCGTAAATTCCTAAGCCGATTAGACGAATTTTGCGTCAACCAATTACTTTTTCACTCAATAAAGAACGATTTGCCAACAAAGTACCAAATAATTATTTAGAATATGAGCTAAGTCATGAAAAATATTCAACAAAACTATTTTCTTGAATATATAAAAAACTCTTGTTGGAGCCTGTAGATTCTATCTAACCTATCACTGAAGATAGTTAATCACGCCTTGGCAACATTCTCCAGAAAGTGATCGACTTCATTACGCAAACGATCGGTCTGCTCTGAGACGGATCGAGCATTCACTTCCATTTGCCCTACAGACTGAGTAGTCTCTGCAACCGATGTATAAAGATCAGACATATTGCCAGCGACTTGCTTTGTACCATTGGCCGCTTGAGCAACATTCTCACTGATTTCATAGGTTGCATTCCCCTGCTCCTCGACGGCTTGGGAAATACTTGCCGTATATTGGCTCACGCTCTCCATCGTGTCTGCAATGGCCTGAATGGCTTGGACAGCCTCTTGTGTGGAGAACTGAATGCCCTGGATCTGGCTTC
Organism: uncultured Cohaesibacter sp.; assembly: GCF_963664735.1. Lineage (NCBI taxonomy): Bacteria > Pseudomonadati > Pseudomonadota > Alphaproteobacteria > Hyphomicrobiales > Cohaesibacteraceae > Cohaesibacter > uncultured Cohaesibacter sp. The sequence goes on from NZ_OY761553.1 coordinate 1,448,975, forward strand.
CAATCTCTTCGGTCGCCTTGGAAGTCTGGGTCGCCAGTTCCTTAACCTCAGAAGCAACCACAGCAAATCCTTTGCCATGTTCTCCCGCGCGAGCGGCCTCGATTGTCGCATTCAAAGCCAGAAGGTTTGTCTGCTCGGCGATCGCCTGAATGAGAGAAACAACATCGCCAATTTTCTGCGCCGCATTGGACAAGCCGGATACCGTCTCTGTTGTATGCCGTGTTGCCTCGGTTGCCCGGCCCACAACATCAGATGTCTCGCCAACCTGCCGCTTGATCTCAAGGATAGAGGCGGCAAGCTCTTCGGCGGCGGAAGCAACCGTTTCTACATTGCCAGATGCGATTTCTGAAGCTGATGCAGAGCTGTTGGCTTTCGTAGCAGTTTCCTCAGCAATGTCCGAGAGTACCCCTGCCGTTTGGTGCATATTTTCCATATTGGCAGACACTTCGTTCAGCAGTTGCGAAGAGGATGACCGGAAGGCGTCGATTAGCTCCTCGATCAGTTTTTGTCTATTGGCGCGACTTGTTTGTTCTTCCTCGCTCTGTTCTTGCAAATGCTTCCGCTCGAGAGCCTTGTCACGCAAGATCTTGACCGAGAGGGCCAATTCGCCGATTTCATCGCCTTGGCTTGCAGCGGGAAGATCAATTTCATAATTGCCGCGAGCAATCTGCATCACGCTGCCATTAAGCTTCTGCAGCGGAGCCATGGCCGAACGGACAATCAGGATCCCTGCCCCTCCAACGAGAAACAGCATAACCAGACCAGCAAGCAGCATCGTATTCGTCTGCTCTCTTGAAGGTGCCAACAACTCATCATAGCTTTGATTAGCCACAACGGCCCATTGCGTCCCCAGAACATTCATCGGCACAGCTATGGCGCGCTCCTTGACACCATCCAACACGACATCGTCAGCTGACACGTTACCAACAAGCGCCTTCTGCACCACAGATGCCTCAGAAGACGGCAACTCGGACACCAGGTTTTCACCCAGATTGATGGAATGCAAATCTGAAGACACCAGAGTGATCGCTCCGGTTTTGCCCAGCCCAGACGGATCAGACAAGATATCTGCCAATGTCCGGGTTTTGATCTCGAAAGCAACAGCCCCCAGAATTTTGCCCCACTTGAGCACCGGAGCAACCATATAGGCGGTTACACGGCCGTTAAACTCAACAAAGCCGGTAAAGCTCTCTCCTTTGAATTCTGCCTTGGGATCACTTGCAGCAAGGGTAAGAATTGGTTTCATACGGTCTCGCAGGCTGGCAGGAACGACGCCAGACTCATTAATGTTTCGACCGAACTCGTTGCCCTTCAGATAGCTGTAGTAGATGTTACCTTCCTTGTTAACAAGGATCATGTCGCGGAACAGATCCCCTGCCAGCATGGAGCCAATGCGCTCCTGATGCTTGCCATGGATCTTGTTATAATAGATCGAGCTGTCCTCACCAGCAGCTAACTTGAAACGATCTTCAGGCGCGTTGGGATTTCCCTCGACAAAGATACTTCGCAAAGTCTTGGAAGCATTGTCCTTCAACACTCCCCAACCACCATTCAGCTCGGTTGCAGCATCAGCGGTAACGGTATGTGACGCCATATCCTGAAGCTTACCTTGAAGCTGGGTCATATAGATTGTGATGGTACTGGCGCGCCCTTTGGCGGCGTTCATCAATGCCGTTTCGGTCAATTTCACAGATGTCGTTTCTCCCTTCCATGAAGAGAGTATTACAAGCAAAGCAACGGTCGCCGTAATTGAGGCGACCAGAATAATCGGCAATTTTATCAATAATCGTTTAGAATTTAATCGCATGTCACCACCTACAATAATCAGGTTAGTGGCAATTCTCGACTTTCTACCGTTTCAAAAAAGTAAACCCATACATTTAAACGTCAGATTATCTGCGATTTATGCTGGCTTAACTTTGTGCAAATGAGTAAAAATAAATCAAACTTCTTGAAATAGTGTTCAATTAAGAAAATGGGGTGCATTTTATGCACCCCACCCATTTAACTACTTCTAGTTAAAAAGCCATTCTTCGATCTTGTCCGACAGGTAAAAGCAGAGCAAAAAACTACATCATTCTGTTTGCTATGGCGACAGCCTGGGTGCGTCGATAGCAATTGAGTTTTTTCAAAATGAGAGAGATATGATGTTTGACTGTAGCTTCTGTCAAACCCAGTTCATAAGCGATTTGCTTATTCAGCAATCCATCGCGCAAATAACGCAAAATGGTCATCTGCTTCGGTGTCAGGTTGGCTAGCTTCGAATAAAGGCTCGAACGTTCGAGAACCTCATCACTTTCGATGACGATATATTCGTCAGAAATACCAGACTTGATCCGCTTGGCAATCGAACGAAGCTCAGAAACAGATGCTGTCTTATAGATTACCCAATCAGCACCGTTCCCCAGCGCATAATGAGCAAGTCCATCGTCGGTATGATCACAAATCAGAACGAGACGCGCATGTTTGTAGGACTTGCGAACATCTGTCAAAGCGGCAGATCCTCGGCTACTTGTTGCATCCAGATTGAGAACTAGCAGAGTGTCTTCCCTATCCGGAGCGGCGCTAAGCAGTTGTTCCAAACCCGCACAATCAAGCACAGGCGTATATTCCCGTTTAATGCCTAACATGTTGAGCAAGCATTCTGTGAAGATGGGATGCGGTTCGGCCAAGACGACGGTGCGGTATGTGACAGAGCTCTGTTCAGCTGAATGTCCCAATCCGCGACGCACTTCGCCTCCAATATCGTCGAGCAGCAGCATAATCTCTCCCCCTTTGTGTCGGTCCTTGAGAATTGAATCGCTTTGCCGACACTGGCCACACCGCCAGGTGAATACGGAGAAAACCCGCAGGGACCTCCTTGATGGTTCAGCCTCCCTGCCAAAACCATTGAATGTCCGAATGAGTAATATTGCCAAATCGTGACAAATTTACCCCGAAAAAGACAACTCAGTCACAGCGTTTCTTTTTCGCAGCCCCCAAAACCTATACAAAAGGGGTTGATTTCATTGAGATTTTCCTCCGACTCCTAGCCGAAAGGCCAGTGACTGGAGCGCATTTGAATGGAGATACACAAGTTTGTCAATGAAGAGCTTGATTTTATTAAGTAAATTTGCGAAAGTTTTTGCAAATATTTTTTTGCAAATTGCAAATCTTGCAAACATCAGGAGCGCATGGTGGCAGAGAAGCTATTTGTTGGCCCTAAAGTGCGAACTCTACGCGAAAGCCACGGACTAACGCAGGCAACATTCGCAGAACGCATCGGCATTTCAACATCTTATCTTAATCAGATAGAAAATAACCAAAGGCCACTAACGGCGCCCGTACTGCTCTCGCTATCTCACCACTTCAATCTTTCCCTCAGCGATTTTGCTTCGGCAGACACCAATAGGGTTCTTGCAGACCTGAAGGAAGCTCTGGCTGAACCACTATTTCGAGATACCACTCCCGGCCTTCAGGAACTGAAGATGGCTGCGTCCAACTCACCTTGGCTCACGCAAGCCTTTCTGACGCTCCACCAAGCCCACCGACGCGCCAATGAACGCCTTATGGTAATGGATGACGCGCTGACTGCACAGTCCTACGAAGGGGCTGATCGCGCCATTTTGCCTTATGAAGAAGTGAGGGATTACTTCCATTATCACGACAACTATATTGATGAGTTGGATATGGCTGCCGAAGACCTGGCAAGACGCCACGGCATGCTGGAAGGAAACCGCCTGCCCCAGCTTCAAACCTATCTGGAAGACCGGCATGGATTGCGTATCCGTATGATGGAGAACCCGGCACATGATCAAACCATGCGCCGCTTTGATGAAGACAATCGCCTGCTTAGCCTCAATGGCTCACTTGATGCCGCATCCCTGTCTTTTCTGCTCGCCCATCAGATCGCCATTATGGAATATAGCGACCTTATCGCAGCGCGCGTTCGCAAAGCGAATTTTCGTTCTGGTGCAGCCGAGGCTATTGCCAGCCTTGGTCTTGCAAACTATTTCGCAGGCGCATTGTGCCTGCCTTATCAACGGTTTCTGGAAGTGGCCAGAGAGACACGCCATGACATTGACAGGATGCGACACCATTTCGGCGCTTCGCAAGAGCAGATTTGCCACCGCCTTTCGTCCATGCAACGGCCCGGAGCCCGTGGCGTACCCTTTTATTTCCTGCGTGTTGATCGAGCAGGGAATGTAACAAAGCGGCACTCCGCAACGCGCTTCCAGTTCGCCCGATTTGGTGGAGCCTGTCCGCTTTGGAACGTTCATGAAGCTTTTGAAGCACCGAACCGGTTTCTGGTACAGGTGGCTGAAATGCCTGATGGGCATCGCTATTTATGCGTTGCGAAAAGCATCACAAAACTCGGGTCGGGCTATCATGCTCCAGTACGGCGGTATGCCATCGGACTGGGGTGCGAATTGTCTTATGCAGATGAGGTTATTTACTCAGACGGACTGAATCTGAAAAGCGATGCCGGAGTTGTTGAAATCGGCGTTTCCTGTCGCATCTGCGAACGTCAGAATTGCCATCAAAGAGCAGCTCCTCCCGTTGATCGGCGCTTGATCGTTAATCCGCATTTTCGTCAGTTCGTACCATTTGAGTTGGCCAAGAATAGCTGGGACTAATTTCACACAAATCTCCGCTCTTTTGGACAAATGCGCATTTTTGCTCGTTGAAACGATACAATTTCGTCAATGTTGGCACTACCATATGCACATGTCTCATAGCTGCATTGCACGAAAGTTTAATCCACAGTAATCTTGTAAAGTTTGCAAAAGCCCCTTCTCTGCGCCTCATTAAAGCCTATCTAAATCATACTATTAAATTTTCGGTATCGCACTGGTTGCAATTATGGACTGCACCATGAATCTAACTTGCTTTTGCAATAGGGTCGCAGATAGGCTTTGGCGCAACAGCAATTCTCTTCTCGATTAAGAAGTTTCGGTATGCCTCAAGAAAATAGCGTCGTAAGACTGGAAGACTACACTCCAACGCCCTACTCGATTGATCAGGTGTCTCTCACTGTTCGGCTAGACCCTCTGGAAACGCTCGTGACATCGACCTTGTCGATTACGCCGCGCCAAGGATGCATCGACGGTACGGCGCTCGCATTGGATGGCGACGACCTCGTTTTTGTTTCGGCACGACTCGATGGCAAGGAACTTGCGGAAAGTGCCTTTAGTGCATCGGACAAAGCGTTTCTTCTGACAACGCCGCCAAATCAAGCTTTCACTCTGGAACTCGTAACGAAGTTGGCTCCTCAGAAGAACACGCAGCTGATGGGTCTTTATCGCTCAAATGGTTCATACTGCACCCAGTGTGAGGCTGAAGGCTTTCGACGGATCACCTATTTCTATGACAGGCCCGACGTGCTTTGCGTTTATGATGTGCGCATTGAAGCTCCCGAAGAGGTCAAGCACCTTCTCGCAAACGGCAATCTTGTAGAAAGCGGCAGCATGCCTGCCCCAGAAGGCTATCCGGCGGATCAGGCTTGGCACTATGCCTGCTGGCAGGATCCGTTTCCAAAGCCGTCTTATCTATTCGCGCTGGTGGCCGGAGATCTGGCTTTCGCAGAGGATCACTTCACGACACGCTCAGGCCGCGACGTCACGCTGCGCATTTTTGTCGAACATGGCAAGGAAGATCGCGTAGATCATGCGATGACCTCTCTCAAGCATTCCATGAAGTGGGATGAGGACGTGTTTGATCGGGAATATGATCTCGACATATTCATGATCGTGGCCGTTTCCGACTTCAACATGGGAGCGATGGAAAACAAGGGGCTCAACGTCTTCAACGACAAATATGTGCTCGCAAAACCGGAAACGGCAACCGACACAGACTATGCGTTGATTGAAGGGGTTATAGCGCACGAGTATTTCCATAACTGGACAGGCAACAGGATCACCTGTCGCGATTGGTTCCAGCTTTGCCTCAAAGAAGGGCTGACGGTCTATCGCGATCAGGAATTCTCTTCAGACATGCTTTCCCGTCCCGTAAAGCGCATTTCGGACGTCAAGCAATTACGCGCGCGCCAGTTCCCTGAAGATAGCGGCCCGCTGGCCCATCAAGTGCGCCCGGAAGTCTATTCAGAGATCAACAACTTCTACACCTCGACGGTTTATGAAAAGGGTGCCGAAGTTTGCCGAATGCTGGAAACCATCCTCGGCAAAAAAGGCTTTAAAGCCGGGCTCGACCTCTATTTTAAGCGGTTCGACGGTCAAGCCGTGACAATCGAGGACTTCGTCAAGTCGTTTGAAGACGCCTGCGATATAGATCTCTCGCAATTCTCGCTTTGGTACAAGCAGGCTGGCACACCGAATCTGGTTGCCACCTATTCCTACGACGCAGCGCGCCAGCAACTCTCTCTTTCCATTGAACAGTCGTGCCCTCCAACTCCAGGGCAGCCAACCAAGAAGCTCATGCATATTCCTGTCCGGTTCGGGCTGGTTGGACGCGATGGCAGCGAAGTGGCTTTCGCATCGGTTGTCGATGAACTATCAGGAGAAACCATTGGCGCTTCCGATTGCTCGGTTCTCGAGATCAGAGAACGTAAGCATAAATTTGTGCTAAACGGCGTTACAAAGGACGCCATTCCATCGCTTCTGCGCGGCTTCTCAGCACCGGTGCACCTGCGCACTAATCTCACCCATGATGATTATCTGTGCCTGATGGGCCATGACAGCGATCCATTCAATCGGTGGGAAGCAGCGCAGTTCATTCTGATGGATCATCTGCTCAAGCAAACGCTTGCTATTCAGTCTGGAGCGAAATCTGCCGCTGCCTCGTTGGATGATAAGATTCTACAAGCGCTCAAGGCATGCCTTGAGGACGACGGATTGGAACATGCCTTCCGTGCACAGCTCTTGCAGCTGCCGATAGAATCCGATGTTGCAAGGGAAATCGGAACCAATGTCGATCCTGATGCGATTCATCAGGCGAGAGAAGGATTGCGACAAGGATTGTCTGCGGCCTTTGGTGATAGCCTCATTGCTCTCTATCATGATCTCGAAGAAGAGACGGACACATTCAAATCCGACGCGGCATCCGCTGGACGTAGAGCCTTGCGCAATGGTTTGTTGGATCTGGCTCTTGCTCGCAAAGAGCCTGCGGTTGAAAAACTTGCGCTTGCCCATTACCGCAAGGCGAACAATATGACGGATCGGTTTGCGGCTCTCGCCAGCCTGACACGCAATGAAATTCCTTGCGCAGATGCGTTGCTCGAAGAATTCCACACTGAATTCACAAATGATGCACTGGTTATCGACAAGTGGCTGTCGCTTCAGGCATCAGCCCCTCAGGATGCTACCCTGCAACGAGTAAAAGACCTGCTCAAGCATCCTTCATTCTCCATGAGCAACCCAAATCGCGTGCGCTCGCTCATCGGGGCCTTTGCCATGAACAATCAGGTTCAGTTTAATCGCAAGGACGGACAAGGGTTTAGCCTGGTCGCAGACATCATCATTGAGCTGGACAAGACAAATCCGCAAACTGCGGCTCGTCTGGCGAACAACTTCCGTTCCTGGCGCGCTCTGGAATCAGAACGGCAAGCGCTGGCGAAAAAAGAGCTGCAGAGAATCGCGAATAGCGAAAAGCTGTCGAAAGATGTTGCTGATATCGCTAATCGGTGCTTGCAATGATGAAAAGAGCCTGAGTCTTTAACAGAATCGAGAGGCCGCGATCGAGTTTTTTCCATATTAACGTTTCGTTAACCAAAAAATTCATCGCGGACTCTAGACAAATTCTCCAAGGTCGATTCAAATGCTATCGACTTCGGAGATGCGGCAACCTCCGAATTATTGACAAATTAACTAAGGAGGCGGGTATGACGCAGGCGGACATAGCCAGCGCACCCAAAGGGCAACGATTCCGGATGTTTGGCTTAAATGCCAGCAAACGTGAACCGCATGTCTCTGGCCCAGTGCGCCTCCTTGCCGATCCATCCTATATACAGCGCGTCAGAGAAGAGCCTTGGCTGCGCCGTATCATCCCGGTCGTTATTCTCGTCTTCATCAGCATATTCGGCATTTTGCGCGTCGATGATATCCTTGAGGAGCGAGAAGCAATCGAGAACACCACCAGTCGCCAGCTACAACTCGTTGCGTCACTGGTAACCGAGCGTGTTGCAAATCAACTCGATGCCTATACGCGCTCCATAGCTGCTCAACCAGATGCGCAAACACTCTCTCCCCTAGCCGGAGCTCCATCGTCAGACGAGGAGAGCCAAGCAGAAACCACCTTTCCTTCCGAAACCGATGTGGAATTTGCTGAGGGGAATATCAACGTTACCCCTCAATCAGCCACTCACCCAAACAGGGCGCAGCTTCAGTCGTGGCTGGTGGATGCTATTCCTGTGCTCGACGGCGCGGCCAACTATCAGATTTATCAAACCGACACCACCGGAATGATCGTCGCTTCTGTTCCCAAGGTTACGAACGGTATCCGTAAAACACAGATCGATCTTCTGGGCAGGGCTCAGGTGTTCTCTGCAATCGGAGCAAGCGCTGGCGTCTTTGACGTGACGACCAGCGACAACAAAGCCGCACTGGCGACGGTTCATCACCTTGGCGGGGGGCGCGGTGCGATAACCGTTCTGGTGCCGACCGATCAACTTTTCCAGCGTTGGCGCCTTGATGTTGCGCGCAACGTCATCATTTTCGTTTCTATGAGCAGCATCATCTTGCTGATCGTCTATGCCTTTTTCAGTCAGGGTGCGCGCGCGCGCGAAGCTGACAGCCTGTTTGAAACAACCGTGGACCGCATGGATGCAGCGCTGCGCCATTCACGCTCGGGCCTTTGGGACTGGAACCTTGGCTCAGGCCAGATCTATTGGTCCCCTTCCATGTTTCAATTGCTGGGCATGCAAAAACGAGACGAACTTCTGAGTTTTGCCAACATCAACAGCCTGATGCACCCTGAAGACGGAAATCTGCACGAGCATGTGCAGGAGCTCCTTTCATCAGAACGCTCGATGATGGATCGTCGCTTCAGAATGCGCCACACTGATGGCCGCTGGATCTGGATTCAAATTCGCGCAGAGCTCACGGTCTCTTCAAGAGACAAGTTGCACCTGATGGGTGTGGTCATGGATGTGACGCAGGAAATCGAACAAGCCGAAATTGACAAGATGGCTGAGATACGCCTGCGCGACGCCGTCGATACGATTTCTGAAGCATTCGTTCTTTGGGACAAGGACAGCAAATTGGTGCTGTGTAACCAACCCTATCGCTCGCTTTACAATCTGCCAGATGACGAAGAGATCATTGGCCTTGGCTACAATGAGATCATGGATAGTGGCCAGCCTCACGTTGTTGAAATCGAGGATGACAGCACCCTTGAGGACAGCGAACTGCTCTTGGACAAAGTGACCACATCTCCCAAAGCGGCCCGGAGCTACAAGGTTCGTTTGGCCGATGGGCGTTGGCTGCAGATTAGCGAACGCAGAACGCGCGATGGCGGCTTCGTTTCGGTTGGTACGGATATTTCCAACCTCAAGCTTCAGGAAGAACGCCTGCTCGATAGCGAGCAACAACTGATTGCTTCGGTTTCAGATTTGCGCAAATCTCGACAGACTCTTGAGAAACAGGCACAGCAACTTGTTGTTTTAACTGAGCAATATGCCAAAGAAAAAGAAAACGCTCAAATTGCCAACAGGGCAAAATCTCAGTTCCTTGCCAACATTTCGCACGAATTGCGCACACCGCTGAACGCGATCATTGGCTTCTCCGAAGTCATGAAACAGGAAATATTTGGCGAGCATTCCACCAGCAAGTATAAAGACTATTCCGAAGACATCCATGCCAGCGGCTCCTATTTGCTGAGCCTCATCGACGACATTCTGAACATGTCGAGACTGGAAGACGGAGAGGTCGACCTTAACCCTGCGGATCTCGATATGGTTACTCTTGTGCGGGAATCCTATGACCATTCGATCAAAGACATGGCGGCGGAAAGAAATCTGGATGTGAAAGATGAACTGCCAGAATCGCTTCCCGCCTATGCTGATCCTGCCATGATCGATCATGTGATACTCAATCTGCTTGACAATGCAGTTAAGTTCACTCCTGAAGGTGGGCAGATTGCCATAAGGGGAGAGATCCGGGATGGCTATAGCTATCTAACGATATCTGATACAGGCGTAGGCATTCCGCAGGACGCGATTGATCGGTTGGGCCATCCATTCGAGCAAGTGCAAAACCAGTTCACCAAAAGCCATAAAGGCTCAGGGCTTGGCCTCTCTATCGCCCGGACAATTGTCTGCCTGTCAGGTGGTACAATGAAGATACGCTCCCGTATTGGCCAAGGCACCCGCATCACGGTTTGCCTGCCAACCAAATTGCGCGGAGTAAATTCCGATAGCGACGCTCTATTCCATTGCAAATACCAGCAGAAGCTAAACTCAGCTTCGACACACTAAGCATCACATCAGAACTCATTCAGCCACTTTTTGTCCGCATGGCTTGAAGCCATGCGCTGTTAGTCCTTGTCAGCAGCTTCTTGCACTGGTCCAATGATACGGACAAAACAATCACGCGCTGCATGCTGATAGGTTTTCAGGGCCTCTTCCAGACTTCGCATATCGATTTCTCCAGATGCATCGACAATGACTTTCTTCAACGCGCTTGCTGCGCTGTTTGGATCGAAGCTCTCTGAAAGACATACACGCAGTATCTGCGTCACGTCATGATAAAGACGGATAGCGGGCAACAGAATGTCAGCGTCGTTTTTATCGATTAACCCTCTGTCGACGCAGAAGCGCAAAGTCTGAGCTGTATTTGTATGCAGTATCTCCTGATTATCGTGGGCATATACGAGTTGCAACCCTTGAGCGATAAACTCAACATCTACCAACCCACCAGGAATTTGCTTGATATTCCAGATATCTGCTGTGCTCTTCTCGCGCTCTATCCGCGCGCGCATTTGTGCTATGTCGCTCTTGATCTTGGCTTCGTCTCTTTGCCTTGAGAGAATTGAAACAATCTCTTGGCGAACATCTTTGCAAAAGGCTTCATCGCCCGCAATGATACGGGCTCTTGTCAGAGCCATATGCTCCCAAGTCCACGCATCGGATATGTGATAGCTCTTGAAGGAGTTGAACGACGTTGCCAGGGGACCAGAGTTGCCTGAGGGTCTTAGCCGGAAATCAACTTCATACAGCTCACCTTCCGCTGTGGGCGCAGAGAGAGCGGTAATGAGCCTCTGGGTCAGGCGCGCATAATATTGCGTCGCCGATAGCGACTTCTTGCCATCAGAAAAACTGGCGTCTTTGTCATGATCATAGATGAGCATCAAATCGAGATCGGACGATGCGGTCATCTCGCGGCCGCCAAGCTTACCCATCGCGATCACAGCAACCTGTCCACCGGGAATATTGCCATGTCGTTCCTGCAACTCCTTGAGGGACTGGTTCAGCATGTGGCGAATGATGACGCCGGCCAACATGGCATATGCTGCGCCCGCCTGAGAGGCAGAGATAATTCCCATAAGAATTCGGACGCCAATGAGAAACAATTGCTCCTGACCGAAAATACGTGCCGTATCGAGAGCATCTTCAAAACATGTTGCTTCAGCGAGCGCCTTGGCCAACTGGGCATCAAGATATTCTCGCTCCAGAATGTCTCCCAGAAAGGCAGGATCCAGAAGAGCGTCAATAACACGCGGACGCCGCCCCATTGTGCGGGCAAGACGCGGCGATGCCCCCAGAATGATAATCAGCGTTTCAAAAAGCTGGGGGTTGTTTCTCAGAAGTGAGAACACTTGCACCCCTGACGGCAATGCCTTCAGGAAGGCGTGAAATGACAGGAAGGCGTTGTCAGGATTGTCTGTCTTGCCAAGAGCTGATAGCAAATCCGGCGTGAATTCGGTTAGCCGTTCTCGCGCTTTTGCAGATCGCATGGCGGGATAGCGACCGAAATGCCAACTCCGCACGGTATTGATCACTTCCTTCGGGTTGGCAAAGCCCATAGACGCAAGAGTTTCGATTGTTCCGGGATCGTAATCCTCGCCAGTAAAGACAAGATTTCCGCCATCCTTTGCACCAAGCCCCTGCTCTTCCTTGAAAAGATTTGAGTAGTGCTTCTGCACGCACTCTAGCCATCCGCGCAGATCTCTCTTGAACAATCCCGCGTCTTCATAGCCCATCATGCAGGCGATTTCAGCAACGCCTTCATCACTTTGCGGCATGAGGTGGGTCTGTTCATCACGTTGCATCTGAATTCTATGTTCAACTTTGCGCAGAAATTCATATGCCTTGGTCAGTTCATCGCGCGCCTTACCAGAAATCCATGTCAGACCGACCAGTTCCGAAAGCATTGGAATGGTTTCCCTGCCACGCAATGCAGGATTTCTTCCCCCCGCTATCAGTTGCTGCGTTTGCACAAAGAACTCGATTTCACGAATTCCTCCCCTGCCCAACTTTACATTGTGGCCGTTGATCGCGATCGAGCCGTGCCCCTTATGGGCGTGGATCTGGCGTTTGATGGAGTGGACATCGGCCAACGCTGCATAGTCAAAATATTTTCGCCAGATAAAGGGAGAAATTTCATCAAGGAAAGCTTGCCCGGCTTCCAGATCTCCGGCACAAGGACGGGCCTTGATGAGCGCCGCTCGCTCCCAATTCTGCCCCATGCTTTCATAATATTGCAGAGCAGCAAGGCCCCCCACTGCCGGAGGCGTTGACCCGGGATCAGGCCTAAGTCTCAGATCTGTCCGAAAGACATAGCCTTCTGCGGTGCGCTCTTGCATGATCTTGACCAGTTGCCGTGTTAGCCGAACATAGGTCCTGTTCAATTCATATGGATCATCGCAGCAGCCGGCAGAAGCATCGTAGAGAATGATCAAATCGATATCAGAGGAATAATTCAGCTCCCCGGCGCCATGTTTGCCCATGGCAAGCGCGATATATCCGCATTTGCTTTCAGGGTCATCCGGATTGGGTAGCGATATCTTCCCTTTCCGATGGTATTCCGCCAAGGCAAACCGAAGCGCTCCTCGCAAGGTTGCATCTGCGATCTCTGTCAGGGCGTTTGTAACTTGTTTGACAGACCAGAGCCCCGAAAGATCAGCAAGCGCGATGGTAAGTGCGGCATCTTGCTTTATAAGCCGCAAATGCCGCATGATTGCCGCTTCGCTCTCCTGCTTTTCGTCAATTGCCTTTCGGACCAAAGCCGTGATGCGATCTTCTGGGGCCTCACTCAATATGTCTGAAAGGCGTTCAGGATTTCGAACCATAAGGTCTCTGAGAAAAGACGAGGTGCTGCATATTCCGGCAAACAGACCATGGAGTTTTTCCAGTTCGAGGGCTTCCTGCAAAGATGCGAGTTTTTGCTCCGCGCTTTCATCTTCACTTTTCAGCTTTTGGCAGCTCTCTATAAGCAAAGAAAGTTGATCTTCATCAGCACTGCTCGGAGGAAACGATTTGGCATCCCGCCAAAAAGCATTCAAAGCAAGGTTCACTGTTTCCGTCATCATCTTTCCTCCCCGATTCTCTGCCCCAGTCACCAGATAGCCCGGCCTATTCCTCTTAAGACAAAATTCTTAAAAGGAATTCAAGTTCCATTACAATTGCGAGAGCAGATCTCATAGCAGCTTAAACCCTCTGAAGGCATTGCACTTAAGGGCATTAGTCGGTTCCAAGCCCCTCATTTTCCCTGTTATCGATCGCATCGGCTTTTGCTTGCGCTGCGGCTGGAAAATGAATTGAAAAAACGAGTCCCGGTTCATTGTCACCAAGTTCTATTCTGGCATCGTGCAGGGTCGCCACAGCATTGACCAAACTGAGCCCCAAACCGGAACCTGGCTGACTTCGGCTTTTATCGAGCCGAACAAATCTTTGCAGGACACGCGATCTGTCTTCAGCAGGAATCCCCTGCCCGTTATCCGACACCGTCAAGGTAATAATGCGCTTTGGATGTTTATCGTCTGCTGACTTTTTCTCTTCATTCTGTTTTACAGAAACATGCATCTCAGGCGTTCGAAGCATTCGTTCCGAACCGTCATCTACGGCCTTTTCTCTTAGTTCCTTGCTATAGCGAACAGCATATTTGAGTGCGTTGTCGATGAGATTTGCCAATGCCTGGCTGATGAGTTCACGATTGCCATTTATCAATAGACCCTGCTCGACGTCGCAGCTTAAAACAGCACCTTCATCATCGGCAACAGGTTCGTAGAGTTCGGCCATATCGGCAGCAATGGCGCTGATATCAAGCGACGTCTTTTCTATTTGCGTAGACTTGGCTTCAACGCGCGCAATGCGCAGTAATGCATCGAAGGTGCGGATCAAACTGTCAGATTCTTCGAGCGTTTGCTCAAGGGCTTCCTTATATTTCTCCGGACTGGAATCCTCAGAGGCGAGCGTCACCTCTACTCTGTTACGCAGGCGCGTCAAAGGTGTCTTCAGATCGTGAGCAATGTTGTCCGAGACCTCTTTCAACCCCGTCATCAACATTTCAATGCGCGAGAGCATCGTGTTGAGGTTTTCTGATAGTCTGTCAAATTCATCACCCGTTTGCGTAACGGGAAGCCGCTCATCGAGCTGACCGCGCATGATGTTGCCGGACGCTTCGGCAATGACATCGATCCTCTTGAGCACCTTGCGAGACACAAACATCCATGACAGAAGCGCCAGCACAATCATCAGGATCGCCGAAACTATAAAGGCCTGCTCCACCACCCTCCGGAAGACCTCACGTTCGCCAACATCACGCCCTACGAGAAGACGGTAGCCGCCGAAAATCTCATAGACGCTGACGACAGCATTATACTCTTTTCGCTCTGTTTCACCCAATCGCTGATAGGGAACGGATTGTTCGATCGCCCCTCGCTCTTCCAGGATCCATTTGGGCAAAGCGGCTACATTGCCGGCGACATAAAGCCCGCGACTATCCGTTACCAGATATAGGCTGGCACCCGGGCGCCTTGATCGCTCCTCGATCACCTTTACCAAACCGGCCATGCCGTTTGTTTGGTATTGATCGACCAATCCGCGCACTTCCACCTCAATTGTCGAATTGAGCTGTTTCGTCATCAAAAGTTGTGTGTTGAGAGAAATATAGACGATCAGGAAAATTGCAAAAATGGAAAAAATGATCAAATAGATCGCGCTCAGCTTAAAAGCTGTCGTCCGCATTGTCTTATTGATCGACCCGAGAGACATACATACTCCGATGCACTAAAGACATCTGGCAAAGATAAAAAACCGCCTGCTTGCATCAAGGCGAAACCATATTTCTGCGCCTTGGCAGGCATTAATCAGGTTCGCGCAGACTATAACCGGACCCGCGGACGGTCTGCAGTAACGCAGGATCAAAGCCCTTGTCTATTTTGGAGCGCAAACGAGAAATATGTACGTCAATCACGTTGGTCTGAGGATCAAAGTGATAGTCCCAAACATTCTCAAGCAGCATAGTCCTTGTGACAACTTGCCCGGCATTTTTCATGAGATATTCGAGCAAACGGAATTCGCGTGGTTGGAGGAGAATGGTTTCTCCAGCTCGCTTGACTGTGTGAGACAAGCGATCAAGCTCCAGATCAGCAACACGGTAGACCGTTTCCACTTCGCCGGGGTTGCGTCGACGGGCCATGACCTCAATGCGGGCGAGAAGTTCCGTGAAAGCATATGGCTTGGTAAGATAGTCATCGCCTCCAGCTCTCAAGCCAGTAACGCGATCATCGACTTCGCCGAGAGCGGAGAGGATCAGAACCGGGGTTTGGTCCCCCTCCTGACGTCTCTGTTCAATGATGGAAAGTCCGTCGCGCTTGGGTAGCATGCGGTCGACGATCATCACGTCATAGCTGCTATTGGCTGCCATATCGTACCCCAGCGCCCCATCGGAGGCATGCTCACAATGATGACCGGCTTCTTTAAGGCCTTTTGCCAGATAAGCTGCAGCCTCAATGTCGTCTTCGATGATCAGGATACGCATAATTCGCCTCGTAACTACCTTTTGGCCCAGCATCGTTGCAGCTGCCAGTCTTGATCTTGCCGCTCTTGGTGGATGGTCTAGAGGATTATAGCGGTCTTTGCCAAGCTGCAAAGGTCGTTTAGGGGGAATTTTCTGCCAAATCACAAGCATGCGGGACGGAAGGAAAGAAAAACGGGGGGACTGGATAGTCTCCCCATTTCCAGTATTAAACCAAGGACTAAGTTGCCTATTTGAAATGGGCTCAAAGTCCTTGGAGAGGTTGCAGATTACTTTTTGAGGGGCAGCCCGACAAAGCGGATACCGTCACTGCTCTTGATACGCATCAGAATGGTTTTACGACCATTGTCCTTGGCTTCAGAAATCTGATCCTGAGCTTCCTTGATGGTTTTGACTTGTTTGCCACCAATTGACTCAATAATGTCGCCTGCGCTTAGGCCCTTTTCAGCGGCAACGCCATCAGGATCAACATCCGTAATCTGGAGGCCTTCATCACCAGCCTGAAGGTCCAAGCCAAATTGTTCAAATGCAGCTGGGGCAGCCGACTGCTGACCATCCGACGAAGAATCGTCATTGGATGCTACTTCATCCGGATACAGGCCAAGATGGACGGAGATCTTGATTTCCTTGCTATCGCGCCAAACAGTGAGTTCAACGTCTGAATCAGGATCGGCGCGACCAATGTGGCGAGCCAATTCCCGCGTATTTTTAACAGTCTCACCATCGACCGCCAGAATGACGTCACCAACCTTGACGCCCGCCTTAAATGCCGGTGCGGTTTCATCGGTGCTGGTAACCATGGCGCCGGATGCCTCGGAAAGGCCCAAGCTATCGGCAATGTCGTCAGTAACGTTCTGAATATGAACACCGAGCCAGCCGCGTTTAACCTTGCCGTCATGCTGCAGATCGCTGATCACATCCTTGGCAACTTCTGCAGGAATTGCAAAAGCGATACCAACGTTGCCGCCTGAAGGAGAGTAGATTGCAGTGTTGATGCCGATTACTTCACCATTCAGGTTAAAGGTTGGGCCGCCGGAGTTGCCTTTGTTGACTGCGGCATCGATCTGGATGAAGCTTTCATAGTTTTTCGCGCTAATGTCTCGTCCATCTGCGGAAATAATACCCGCAGTTACAGTGCCACCAAGGCCAAACGGATTACCAACGGCAAGCACCCAAGAGCCGACAGGTGGCAAGGTATCGGCAAATTTCACATATTTGAACTTGCGGTCAGGATCTTTCACTTTCAGCAGCGCCAGATCGGACTTCTCATCGGAACCAACCAAATCTGCGGCAAGCTTGGTGCCATCATCCATGACCAGCGTGAATTCAACGCCTTTATCGACCACATGATGGTTTGTTACAACATATCCGTCTTCAGAAATGAAGAAGCCAGAGCCCTGCGCCTGAGCATAATGAGGAACCGCTTTTTTCCTGTCCTGATCCCCATTTTCGTCCTGATCGCCAAACCGACGGAAGAAGCGGTTGAATGGATGGTCTTTGGGAAGATCCTTGAATTCAGGGAAACCCGGAATAGAAAAATTCTGAACGGTTTGTGGCTCGATTTGCGTTTTAACCTGCACAGAAACCACGGCAGGCTTTACGGCTGCAACAACGTTGGTGAAATCTACCGGCTGAGCTTGTGCCGTAACCTGAACGGCCTCAGCCCTAGCGCTAGGTTGACCGGTAATTAATGTCGGAATTGTTGATCCCGCAACAACGCCCAAACACAGGGCGGATGCCAACAGGGTTGTCTTTACCGAGACGTGTTTAAACTTGGATTTGATCATCAAGGGTCTCCGCTCGTTTTCTGCTCTGGCGCCCAATTGCGATCGGGACAGAGTGTTCAATTTGCTTGTTCAATTCTTTTCGCGTCCGCAGAACGCTGGCGTCCTATCGGTTTTATGCCGCGCTCATTGCGCTGTAACGTGATGCCTATTTTATATGGGGCAAAATTGACCAGATACGAGCGGATTGAATTAAAGATGCGTAATGTTAAGAAAGTGGCATTTTTTCTTTTATTACATACACTTATCAATTTTTAAAAATGGAAATAGACAAAAATAACACAAAGAATTGAGATGACCGGTCATAATTCGGCATTCTTTTGCCACAATTCTTAACGGATTGAGAGAGCTCTTGCTTATCCGAACCGACGCTGCGCTTCCAATGCGAGACCGATTCCTACAGAACCGAAAGCGTCACCATGAATAACTTCCGCTTTAGGAACCATATCTGTAAGACTTTGCCGTATGTAAGGAACCTTGGTCGACCCACCAGTCAAAAACACGGCTGAAATATCCGTTCCGGACAAGGCCGCCTGTTTCAGTGCCTCGGCGATCGTGTCTTTGATGCGTTCGGTACCATGGGCAAGGCTTTCAACCAAATCATCTCTGGAAATGGATGCCTCAAGACCCTTCTCGATAAATGAAAGCGCCAACTGTGTTTGATCTTCATCGGACAGGATGACTTTGCTGTCTTCAACGGAAAGGGCAAGCCGGTGCCCTTCGCGCAGATCAAGCAACTTGATCAGTCTGTCGAGGAGATGCGGCTTCTTTGCCTCTCTTCTCAGATAACGCAACTCGGTATGGGTTTTATGGTCATAGAGGAAATTGATTTTCTGCCAGGTAGCCAGATCGTGATAATAGCCCACGGGCATCAGGCGACCGTCTTTTATCATTTCGCTTTGATAACCAAGCAAAGGCATGACACGAGCAAGCGAAAGCCATCGGTCGAAATCCGTTCCACCTATGTGGATGCCTGTATTAGCGAGAATTTGATCTCGGGACTGTGAATTTTGGCTTGCGGAAATCGCGGGATCGATTTTCAGGATGGTAAAGTCAGACGTTCCACCGCCGATATCGACAATGAGAGCCGTTTCTTCTCGCTTCGCATGTTGTTGGAAATCGCGCGCGGCCGCCACGGGTTCATATTCGAACTCAACGTTGGTAAAACCAATATCCTTGGCAATGGCGCGCATCGTGTCTTCGGCTTCGCGGTCGGCATCGGCATCATTGTCGACAAAAAACACTGGGCGTCCCATGACAACATGGGTCAATTCAGCATCGTTTGAAGCCTCAGCTTTTGCCTTCATGTGGCGCAGAAACAATGACAAAACAGCCGTGAAGGGTTTGCGCTCTTTTCCAACCATGGTGAATTCTTGCATGGTTGGCGTCCCAAGTATGGACTTAAGCGCACGCATCATGCGCCCTTCTCCGCCTTCCAGATAAACATCAATAGCATGCCTGCCCAAGTGAACGGCGTTATCTTCGAAATCAAAGAAAAGTGCAGAAGGAATTGTGATTTCATCCCCTTCCATTGGCATCAATCTGGCGCGTCCGTCTTGAACTAGGCCCAGGGTTGAGTTTGATGTCCCGAAATCCAAACCACAGCATGTTTGCTCAACCATTGCCAAACCCTTCCTTGCATCACCAACTGACGAAAAAAGCATCGAGGCGCGTAAACACCCGATGCCTGAGCAGGCGGGAGTAGCATGAAGTCAACCGATTTGAAAGTGTCAATTCCACAGCTTTTTGGCAATCGGTAGAAAAGAAAACTCAATCAAACAGGGAAGAGGCAAGAATAGAAATGAATGAAGCCAATCTCAGCTGTCTTTACCATCGGAAAGAATGGCATCAAGCCGATCTTGCTCCTCTTCGCTAAGGTGATTTCGACCGGAAGCTTCAGCCTTTTGAGCGATGACACGATTTCTCTGATAGAAGAGAAAAATCCCCATGCCGCCCAACAAGAGTACCAGCGGCCCGAAAGCCCAGAGAAGCAAATTCTTGGAAGAAAAAGTAGGCTTGAGAAGAACAAATTCGCCATACCGATCCACAAGGTACTCCTTAACTTGTTTGTCGCTATCTCCCTTGGAAAGGCGGTCACGAACCAGAATGCGGAGGTCTCGTGCCAAAGGAGCATCGGAATCATCAATCGATTGATTCTGGCAAACAAGGCAACGCAACCCTTCTGAAATATCACGCGCGCGTGATTCCAGTTTCGGGTCTTTGAGCATTTCATCGGGCTTGACCGCAAAAGCTGTTTGTGCAGCAAACTGAACTGACAAGGTCAACAAAAATACCGCTATTGTTCGCGTAAGGAAGCGAGATTTGAGAATTTTGGCCAACATATTTGTTCCTGCTTTTGCTCTGCTCTCGAAATCAGGCGGTACCGGCGGCTTGTTTAGCACGCCCCTTGCGCGCCGGCGCGCCAACTCTCAAGCGACGATCAGACAACGAGAAGAGACCACCAATAAACATCACTAAACAGCCAAGCCAGATAAAGGTTACCCATGGCTTATAGTATATGCGGACGCCCACGCCACCATTTTCCTGCTGATCACCAAGAGAAATGTAAAGCTGAGTTACCCCAGCGATGGTGTGGATTGCGGTTTCTGTCGTGGGCATGTTGCGGGACGTATAAACTCGCTTTGCCGGATGCAAGAGCGCGATTTCCTTGCCGTTTTCCGTCACCTTGAAAGTGCCGATCATATCAACATAGTTGAAAGCCGCCTTCTCATTAAAGCCTTTCAACTCGAAATTATAACCAGCAACGGAAGCCTGTTCTCCAGGCTTCATCACCAAGATGGTTTCTGACTGATAGGCACTGGCGACGATCAGTCCCAGTAATGTCATGCCAAGTCCGAAATGCCCCAGAGCTGCGCCGAAAACCGTTCGCGGTAGGCCAACGAATCTCGATAAAGATTTGCTCAATGGCATCTTGAATAGCCCAATACGAAGCTGTATCTCTGCAAGGGATCCCACCATAACCCATACAGCAAGTCCTATGCCCAGAGGAGCAAGTGCGCTTCCTCCTTTTAGCAAAGCATAGCAAACGACCGTCACAAATATCGCAGCTCCAAGAGCCACAAAAAGGCGTTGCATCGCTGCAAACATATCCCCGCGCTTCCAGGCAAGCAGCGGCCCGATAGGAACAGCGATCAACAGAGGGATCATCATAGGCCCAAAGGTCGCGTTAAAGAATGGGGCCCCGACAGAAATCTTCGCACCGGTAGTCGCCTCCAGAGCAAGTGGATATAGCGTCCCGACGAGGACTGCCGCTGTCGCTGCCGATAGAAACAGATTATTCAGGACCAGTGATCCCTCTCGCGAAATCGGAGAGAAAACGCCACCCTGCTTGAGCATGGGAGCACGCCAGGCAAAGAGAGATAGCCCTCCACCAATGAACGCGACGAGAAGCACCAGAATAAAAACGCCCCGCGATGGATCGGTTGCGAAGGCATGGACCGAGGTAAGCACCCCAGACCGAACCAGAAATGTACCCAATAGTGAAAGTGAAAAAGTGAGGATCGAAAGGAGTATGGTCCAAACTTTCAAAGCCCCTCGCTTTTCCATCACAATTGCAGAGTGAAGCAAGGCTGTTCCGCTCAGCCACGGCATGAATGAGGCGTTTTCAACGGGATCCCAGAACCAATAGCCACCCCAACCAAGCTCATAGTAGGCCCAGTAAGACCCCATTGCGATGCCGAGCGTTAGCAGCCCCCAAGCAACCAACACCCAAGGGCGCACCCAACGAGCCCAAGCGGCATCAATCCGCCCTTCCAGCAAGGCGGCAATTGAAAAAGCAAAAGCGATTGAGAAACCGACATATCCGAGATAAAGCAGCGGCGGGTGAATGGCCAAACCGACATCTTGAAGGATCGGATTGAGATCACGTCCCTCGATTGGAGCATTTGCGATGCGGGTGAACGGGTTTGAAGTCAACAGGACAAAAAGCAAGAAAGCTGTCGTGATCCAGCCCTGAACCGCAAGAGTATTTGCTTTGAGCTTGGGAGGTAAATTACGACCGAATGCACCAACCATCGCGCCAAAAATAACAAGGATAAAAACCCACAAAAGCATCGAGCCTTCGTGATTGCCCCATACAGACGTGAATTTGAAGAGCAACGGCATTTGCGAATGGCTATTTTCCCAAACATTTTGAACTGAGAAATCCGAGGTCACATAGGCATGAGTCAAAGCCGCGAAGGCTAATCCAACCAATAGAAACTGCATGATCGCGATAGGGCTGGCAACGGCCATCAACCGATCATTGTTGGTTTGAGCCCCCCAAATTGGCACAACCGACAATATCAGGGCCAAGGCAAGAGAAAGCACAAGCGCAAAGTGGCCGAGCTCAATGATCATTGATTTTTTCCCTGTTTCTCATATCCCAAAATATGAATTGCCGTCTTTTAAAACCATCGGGCAGCTCAGTTTGCTTTCACCTTGCCATAACTATCTTGCCAATGGCCTTGTTCTTTCAAGGCATCCGCCACTTCGCGCGGCATATAATTTTCATCATGCTTGGCAAGCACGGTGTCTGCAGTGAAGGTGCCGTCTGGTTTTAGAACCCCCTCTGTAACCACGCCTTGTCCTTCTCTGAACAGGTCCGGCAAAATGCCCGCATAGGCTACTTTGATTTCCGCCCCCCCATCGGTCACCACAAAGGAAACGTGAGCATTGTCAGCACGCACCACGGTTTGTTCTTTAACCAATCCGCCGAGGCGAATTCTCTGCCCTGAAGCAACACCGTTTTCAGCGATTTCTGAAGGGCTCATAAAGAATGTGATCTGGCTTTGAAGCGCAAACAGAATAAGGCCGACTGCGGCAAAGAGGACTGCCCCGGCAGCACCAATCAACATCATCCTTTTTTGCTTTCTCGACATAAATAGATCCTTCCGATGCCGTGCCTATATTTCGCCAGATTGTTCTAGCGTCAAACTAGCCAATCAATTGCCATTATTGATTAATGGAGAGCCCCAGCGAGCGTGCTGCAGCTTTCACTTTCTCGAGCCCGTCCACATCCGATTGCATGGCGTCAAGAGCACGGATTACAGATTTTGCCGCCATGTCAGGCCTATTCAAAACCAATTCTGCTCTGATGAGACGCACCCATTCGTCCGCAGATCCACCTTCACTGTTGAGACGCTCTGCAAGATTTGCGACCATATTCTCAACCATGTCCTGCCGTTCTTGCGCGGTCATCTCGGAAGCGGCTTCAACATCGTCCTGAGAAGGACCTGAAAGCGGAGTTCCTCCAGAAGCCTTTTGCTGAGCTGTTTCTCCGCTAGTATCGTTTTGACCGGCAGCAACAGCATCTGATAGTCGTTTTTCCAGTGCTGCAATTTGCCCTTTAGCGAATGGCACCCATGGCGCTCCTTCAGGAGAGTCTTCTACAAGCGATGCCCACTCATCAATAGCTTCCTGTTCCTGACCAGATTGTCCCAATGCTACGGCGAGAAAGAAACGAGGCTTTGGCGCCTTCGCATCAAGAAGATTCGCTCTTTCGAAAAGCTCCTTCGCTTTGCGGGAAACAACCCCGGCGTCACGAATGACCATCACCTCCCCCAGATCGGACAAGGCATCAACGCTTTCGCCCTCGAGACGCAAGATATTACTGTAGGCAAATATCGCATCCTGCGTTCTACGCATACGGGCATAAATGGGTGCGATCTTTTTCCAGCCGACCAAATCGTCTGGTTCTCTTGCCAATTTACGCTCAGCAGTTGCCACCAACTCTGAAAGGCTCTGCTCAGAGGCTGGTTTTGACAATCGGGCCTGCAATGGCTGCCCCTCAAGATTAGGAGAACCTAGCGCGAAATAGAGCCCCAAAGAAAGAATAGGTATTAGTAGTGCAACAGCAACCACAGCAAATTTCAAATTAGAATTGCGGCTATCGCTTGTTTCCTTTTGATCAGGAGCACCTGTAGATCCATTTTGGACTTGGCCCTCTTTATCGAGAGCATCTTGAGCACCAATCAAGCGCCGAGCGACTTCTGCGCGTGCTGCTTCAGCCTCAGCAACATCAATCAGTCCGCGCTCGACATCTCCGTCAATCTCTTTGAGCTGAGATCTATAGATCGTCACATCATAAGCGTTTGCGCTATTTAGCTGACGCTCTTTGCGCAACAGCGGATATATCGTGACAGCGACGATAACAAGTGTCAATAAAACGGCAATTGTCCAAAACATACAGGTCCAACTCTCACACAAGCCCGATGCATAGCATTTCTGATTTAGCAGAGATGTCAAATTAACTCATGTTCATCTAACGATGGGATGAGATCAAAGATATTGGACGAATTGGTACCATATGCCGGTGTCGGCTGAGAATTGGCGAGAACGACCACAGCTTCATTGAAAATTTTGCTATTATTTCAGAACATTATAGATCAACTATTATGAAAGAAATTAAGCTACAGCTTCCTTCATGTCTTTGACAGAAACCGAAGCTGCAGCATGCAATTGCCGGCGGAAGGCCTCGGCGTAGTCTGCATCAAAAATATTTTTTGCAATATCAATTGCTGCGGAATGAAGTTTCAATATGATTGCACGATTACTGTCATTAGCTTGTCTCGTTCGATCCACAAGCGATGTCGTGAGAATCTCAAAGGTCTGGTCCAATTCTTTCCGCACTTGGGTGATCGGACCATTCATAGCAAGAGTGTCCTTAGCAAGTTCTGCCTGGCGAAAAATGCTGGAGGCCCGAACAGCATCTGCGATTAATTCATCATCACAATTCTCAGCTTCGCCACTTTTGGGAGCCCTCAGGGCTTTTCGAACCAGACTAGGTGCCTTTTCCACTTCGACCTTCAAAACGGATGACATTTCCTTTTTCATCAGAGCCAGCGATTTGCCCCAAGCACATTGAGCAGGCAATTCAAGCTCCACCTCCAAGGCTTTCGCGAATTTACTCCAGGTTTTCAATGCAGCAAGAGCACTATCAAGTTTGGTAAAGACGCTAATCTGCTTTTTGACTGCAGCGTTCCAAGCTTCCATTTCAGCTAAAGCCTGATGAACAGCTGGAGCGTAAACAGTAGCTGCCACTTGCACTGCGTCATCCGAACCAGAAAGCTTTGTAGCAAGTTCAATCTTCAAGCGTGGAGAGGACAGCTTCGCCGTTAGCGCAGAAACCAACCAAGAGGTTTTCATGGGAGACTGCTGTATATAACGAGAGATCAACTTATAGGTTGCTTCCCCTTCGGAACTTGACCAGCTGTCAATCGTTCCAGAAATTCTAACCAGAATTGGCTTGAGAGGCATCAGGCGTTCAGCACTGACCAAGACATCCAGAAGATCCTTGTAGACCAATTCACCGGTCAATTGATTAGCCAGCTTCTGTTCTCCGCCCAAATCGCGCGATATGATTTTCAGCTTTTTCTTAATGGCGGCCACAAATTCAGCGCAAAGCGCTGAAGAATGCTTCGAGATTTCTTGTGTCTCGAGTTTACTGCAATTCATTGAGAGCTTAGAGATCTGTTCCGGAGTTGCGATATCGCGCTTGATCCATTTCCAAATCGCATCGAAGGAGGAAGGGTTTATGCGCGCTTCAACTTTGTGGGTAAGGTCAATCTCTGAAGCAAAATAGCGAGCCTCCCGAAAGAAGTCAGATTTTGCGAATTCTTCTAGAGGAACAGCTTCGTCTTCCACATGTAAAAGTTCACGTAAAGCAGCAATAATCATCTCTTCGGCGGCATCTTGAGTGCCTTCTTGCTCTGCTTTTTCCAGATTACGCAGCAGCAGCTTTTGAGCACTTTCAGATAACGTCGAGAGATAAAGCTTCAACTTCTTTTGCAGCTTTTCCATACCGCTCATACGGTCACTCCGACTTTACGAGTCTTTCTCAATTACTTTTTCAATTTAAAGCTATCAAACTGTTAAAATTCTCTATCAAGGGGCTAATTTTTTAGAAATATTCAGATACAAAAAGGAGATTCAATCTCTTGAATCTCCCCTAAAAATTCTCTTGACAAAGACTATCAATCAACAGGGCGCCATGTTCCGTCACTTTGACGGCATGCTCTCCCTCGTGCGGTTTGCGGCTGACCATCGATGTAAATCGTATGCGTGTAGTCGCGGCAGTTCAAATCATTCACCGTATATGACTGAGTTGGAACAATTTGGCCATAATGGCCCGTGTCCGGGTTGTTCCAAGATACCGGAGCACCAGAGCGACCGTATTCAAGCGCACGATATTGTGCCTGTTCAGCCATTCTCTGATCGTTTTCATCCATCATTCTACCAATGGAAGATCCTGCCAGCGCTCCAAGTGCTGACCCAGCAGCAATCGCCAGCATCTTGCCTTCGCCACTACCTACTTGAGCACCAAGCACGCCACCAGCCACAGCACCAGTCAAACCGCCAAAGGTTTCCTTTGGCCCGCCCTGACAACCGGCCAGCAAAGCGCTCGCGGCAACAACGATCATGAGTGATTTGAATTTCATTTTCAGCCCCTATTCAATGCGACACAGTTCTGTCGCAGCCAAATATTGATTCGCGATTTGGCAGTTCTCAATTACGCCAACTCAGCATGCCCATTTCCAACTTTTTGAACGACAGCCACTCGAGGTCCGGTCTGGCCTGTTCGCCTAAAGCTGGTATCACATTTATGTAAACGTCTTAACATGCCAATAAGTTTCGAAAATGTCGAAAATTTGGCATGAAGCTGCTCGATATTGTCTAGATATCACGAAATTCAGCTCATATTAAGTCATGTAGCGTCATTCAGGGCAGGCAGAACAAGGATCGCTTTCAATCCGCCCAACTCAGACCTATCCAGCAAAAACTCTCCTTGATAAAGCCCGACCATTTCCGAGACGATCGACAACCCGAGCCCTGATCCCGGCTTGCTTTCGTCAAGACGTTTTCCGCGTTTCAATGCCTCACGCGCTTCATCCTCATCAAGACCTGGACCATCATCTTCTATCACGATCTCCAACCAGATTCGCAGCGAATTTGGGCTTTGAGCCCTCCTCTTTTTATTGTACGAGGATGAAACATTCCGCAGAGAGACAGAAACGCGGCCCGAAGCCCATTTACAAGCGTTATCGACCAAATTTCCAACCATCTCTTCCAAATCTTGCCGTTCACCTCTGAAGCTCACGCGGTCATCGACGTCACAGACAAACAGCACCTGTTTATCCGGGTGGATTTTATTCATTACATTCGTCAGCTTGGTCAAGACCGGTACGATATTCGTTACGGTTCCAATCGTGTTATGCCGTGCGGCAAATCTGGCCCGATCCAGATAGAGCTGGATTTGATCTCGCATGATATCGACTTGTTGAACAAGAAGATCTGCTTTCTCAGCCTTTGCCGCCCTCACCTCATTTGTCATAACAGACAATGGCGTTTTAAGAGCGTGTGCCAAATTACCAAGCTGAGTTCTGGCTCTCTCCAAAGTGTCCTTGTTTGACGCGATGAGCAGATTGGCTTCATCCACGAGCCCAGCAACTTCCCTTGGATAGTCTCCAGTAATCGTTTCGGCCCGTCCTGCGGCGACGTCTCTCACCCTTTTTTGCAATAGGTGCAATGGTTTGAGAGAAGTTCGAACAAGGAGAATTGAAGCTACAAGTAGCACGATGCCGAACAAGGCCATCAATAGCCATGCTTTGTTCTGAAACCCGTTTACCTGTTGATCCAGTTCTGAAGCGGCTCCCGTCACCCTGAAATAATAGCTCTCTCCAGTGCCGAAAGAAATTTCTCGTTCAAGAATCCTGATTCTCTTGCCACCCGGCCCCCGCCCCAGAAGATAGCGTCCGATTCCTCCCCGATATTGTTTGGGGCTAACGGACTCTATTGAAATATCGTCACCTGCCAAAGAGACGGATGCGAAAAGCGGTCGGCTTCCTTCTTTTTTGCTTACGGTCCAATACCAACCAGACAGCGGTAGTTCAAAGCGCGGTTGGCCGAGATTTCCGGGCATCGTTAACTCTTGGGAACTAAAGAGCTGAGTGGCCAACTCTCCAACGAGCATTTTTAACACTATATCCAGTTGAGAATCGAAGTTGTCTTCAACGGTCAGTCTGAAAAACGAGGTCAGAACGACCCCAGAACTCAGAGCAGCCAAGAAAGCCCAAATCGAAATATTGACAACAAGATAGCGTGTGATTGATTTCATCATTTCGCCGCTTCAGGTGAGACCATATTATACCCCAGACCCCTTACGGTCTGAATCGCGTCGACACCGATTTTCTTCCGCAATCGCCCGATAAACACCTCGATCGTATTTGAATCGCGATCAAAGTCCTGATCATACATGTGTTCAACAAGTTCCGTGCGAGAAATGATTTCTCCTTGATGGTGCATCAAATATGACAACAGGCGAAACTCATGCGAAGTCAGTTTGATGGTCAGTCCGTCCACGGTCACACGGCCTGAACGAGCATCAAGTCGAATGGGACCGCATGTTATTTCGTTAGAAGCAAATCCTGCTGATCGACGAACCAATGCTCGGACACGAGCAACGACTTCTTCCATATGAAACGGTTTGGCGACGTAATCATCCGCCCCCGCGTCAATGCCCTGGACTTTGTCGCTCCAGCGATCTCGAGCAGTCAGGATGAGTACCGGCATCAGACGTCCTTCTCGGCGCCATGCTTCCAATACACTGATACCATCCATTTTTGGCAACCCGATATCGAGGATTACAGCATCATAAGGCTCTGTATCGCCGAGGAAATGGCCCTCTTCACCATCAAATGCGCAGTCGACCACATAGCCGTTAGCTTCCATTTCTTCTTTGAGTTGGCGGTTCAGCTCCGTCTCATCTTCCACGACCAGAATGCGCATTCTTCATCCTCAACACATCAAATAATATCAAGCAATAAGTTCCGGTATTATGAGCCAATCAATCCGTCCGCGCCAAGAATTAATTGCTGCTATTCATTCACCGAAATAGTCTTGCCTGATTTGGCGTCGAGAATGAGGCGAGATACATTTCCCTGCCGAGACAAGACAACAACCTCATAAACGAGGCGCCCATTGCTTGAACAGAGATTTGCCTTTACGACCTCACCCTCAACAACTGCATTGGCAGTCTGAGTAATAGCCGCAAGACTCATAGCTCGCCCCTCGGAGACCGCTTGTCGGATATCTCCGGCTTGAAGGCATTGTGCTGCATTTGCTCGTCCATTTGGCCCCACGAACGAAAACGTCAGTAAAACCAACAGCGATAGAGCTTTCACATAGATCCATTTTTGCATGAAGCAAATCTAACCTTGTCTATATGAACCGAAGCTGAACGGCAGTCGCTACACATGCTTCAGTTAGGTTGAACCGTAAAAATGCAATATATCTATTCTTTGCAATAAAGCTTCATTCGCCGATTGTGCTTCTTGATTTCATAGATGGTCTGATCCGTATCTCTGGACGACCAACTGATAGGTTCGAACAGAAGACAAGCGGCTAATTGCGCCAGATCAGATTTCGGTTCGATGTCTTTGGAATTTGATTTGGTCAAATAGCGATTAGTCCCGCCGGAAGCCATCGGACTGGCGCAAGCATTCAGAACCAATGCCATCATCGCCATCGCTATCACCTTCAACACTAGAGCTCGCGATGACGCCACTTGAAGCACCTTCCATTTTGACTTTTGCAATACGTTGCAGTAGTTCGTGCATTTCTCGCGCGGCGGTCTTAACGTTCTTTTCACGCCCCTTTGCAGCTTTTGTTTGAAAACTTCCATCAAGCGTCTCACTCAACCTGGTCAATAGTGAAGCCAGCACAGGGGCCAGCTTCACCATGAGCGTTAGCATTTTCACAATTAGCCCGATCATGTGCTAGATGATCTTCTTTGTTGTGTACCAGGTTCTCCAGATAATTGTCGCGGCAGCAGCGAGGCTGGAGATTGTAACCGCCAGGCGTTGTTGAATATCGGGATCAAGGTCGATGCCAAACATGGTGAGCCCCATGGCGGCCACAGAAATTAACTGCGTCCAATTGATTTTTGATTCCCACGCAGCTTTCGAAGTTTGAAACTCATTACTCATGGAAAGAACTCCTTGGTCGGATTAAGTTTAGGGAAAAAAATTGTTCGCCAGACCGTTGCAAAGCAGGCGAAGGAAGAAAAGCGGGCAGATCCTACCAAACACGCAGGCTTGTTAGCGAAGCCCTGCGAGAAAGCTCATCACCGGCACCAACTCGTCGACTGATTTGAGCGACTTTCAAAACAATTTCAGATAGGTTATCGATACCATCAGCGGATTGATCACTGGCGCTGTAGAACCACTCCGGTACTTGAGTATTGGCAGTCCTGAGTGTTTCACCGCTATCGGGATGGCAGACCGATATTGAATAGGATTCTACTGCCTCACTTAGCGGAATTTCACTATCAACCCAGCTGTCGGCATCCTGTCGATCGCGCCGTATCCACGAAACCCAATTACCTCCGCTCGAAACGTCGTGGGCCAGCTTCATATGAACAGGAGACAACGGGAGTAATCCCCGCCCGGAGATATCAACCGTGATCCCGGTGTTTTTAGCGTCTTCCAACGTTGCTCCGCTTGGCACAGCTTTAAGAGAGACAGAGGTTTCCAGTTTACCGCTACTCACTTCAAGAGGTTTGACGCCTTCATCCAGCAGAACGAACCGCGCACCAATGGCCGCATCTTTTGCAGCATTGGCTTCCGTTCCAATTTGCCCTCTCAACAATGCCTGCAGCTTCCAGACGCCATCGCTGACGAGTTCGGCCTTTGAAAACTGGATGATTTCCCAACTGTCATCACTCTTTTGAACGGCTGCGGCATTGGCTCCAGCAAAAAGACTTAACTCATCAACTGACGACAGATCTCCATTTACCAATTTGACAAGGAGCGTACTCGCCAGATCGCGTCCATAGCACTCAATGCCGGGCAATTCAGCAAGAAGTGTCCCGTAAATTGCTGGCACATCCATCGTTTGACGATAAACATACCCACTGCTTGCGCTTCCTTCATAGAGCAAGACACCTCCCGGCCATGGTGCACAATAACTGGCAATATAAGGTGCATGAGGATACTCCGTTTTGCCCGGCAAAAGTGGCAATTCCATCGGAATGCAAACCGAGCGAAGGGTTTGGGGAGAGGAAGTCTTTACGGATCTCAGCTTTTGAGAATTTGGACTCGAATTCCGAGGAGCCACCTGTTGCGCAGTAACGTCTCGTGTTGTTCCATCTTCAATCTCTTCAATTCGATAGGTTTTGATGCCCCCCTCTTCTTCAAGACGAAACAGATCCCCAGCTTCAAGAGACAACATCGACAGGGGGAGTTTGAAAGAAACCGAGTGACGGGCAAAATTTTGGTTTCGCAGCCAATTTTTTGCAACATCAGTCATAACGGTTTCTGTAGACACCACAGAGAGAGACTTGGAACTCTGCTGTCTGGTTCTGGCGCAAGGTTGATCATATTGTGCGACTGATTGACGATAGTCTTGAAAAAGATCACTGAATGAGAATGTCACGCTAGAAGGCTCTTCTTCCCACGGAGACATTTGTTTACTCAAAAGAGGCTCGTCTTCTACATCTATGAGCAGGCAATCTTCCAAATAAAGCTCACTGCGACGCTCGCGCATTTCAAAACGTATTTGGCCGCCACTTGTCACAAAAGAAATGTTGAACGCGTCACACAAATCTTCCAGAGCATCCCTCACAGACATGCGGCTATCGATAACGAAACCATCAAGAACGGTTGGAACCGAGAAGAGCTTACTTGGCTCAAGTCCATAATCCGAGAGGACCATTGCCAAGATGTCTTGTAAAGGAGCGCTTCCCAGACGCCCGTTAAGCCAATGCCCCGTATGCCAGGCATCACCATCAGACCAAGTTTCACCACTGAGCGGAAAAGCAGGAAATGGACGCGCATCCCAAGCCCAAAGGTAGATATGATCAGCTGCCACCATGGGGCCGTCATAAAGTGCTGAGGCCGGATTGCGGTTTGCATTATCCGATTGCCAATAGTCAAGACAGGCAGAAAGCATCGCCCGTTGTGCGGCATCGCTGCGCGCTCCTGAAGAGTAATAAGGCAAAGCACTTTCTGAAGATTTTGCATCCGGAAATACATTGGGCTGATTGGGGCCAAGATGCACAGCCGGGCAGCCGATTTCTGTAAACCAGATTGGCTTTGAACACGGCACCCAGTCAGTAGGCGTATCTACCTCCACGGCATCTTGTCGATTATAGTGCTGGTTGCTCCACCAATTGATCAGGTCTTTATATCGATAGACCCAAGCCTTGTCGGCGGCACCATCGGTTATCTGTGTCCGAATTTGGTTGTCTCGATCAGCTTGGCTTTGATAGTACCAATCGTACCCCTCGCCTCCAGCAATATTTGACTGAAGATAGTCGCTCTCTAGCCCCGTATCAGCAAGAGATGCATCCAGATGTTGCTCACCGGCACGCCAATCCGATAGAGGCATATAGTTATCGATGCCAATGGCATCAATATTGTCATCAGCCCACAACTCATCGAGATGGAAGTTGACTGTACCCGCCCTATCAGAGGGATGATGTCCGAAATATTCACTCCAATCCGCACCATAAGTAATGTCAGTGTCGGACCCTAGGCAAGCGCGCACATCTGCCGCCAGAGTTTTAAGGCAAGCAACGAATGGATAGTTGCCTTGTTCATCACGCAATTGCGTCAAACCGCGAAGTTCCGAACCGATCAGAAATCCGTCAACGCCTCCGGCTTGAGCCGCCAATTCGGCATAATGAACAATGAAACGGTGATAGCTCCATTCTTGTTGTGCGTAGAATTCGCCAATCTGTTCTGTAGCTGCTGTGCTTTGATCTGCGCTGTCACTCTGGCCCGGTCCCGGATAGCAGGTTATTCGACCGCGCCAAGGGAAAGCGGCTTGCTGCTCTGCACCATACGGATCAGGCAATTCGTTATCAGCGGAAACATTCATCATCACAAATGGATAAAGGACCACCCCCAGACCGCGGTCCTTGATCGCTTCAATTGCTCGTAAAACGGTTTCATCCGAGGGCGTCCCTCCAAATGCCGGGCGATCGTTTACAAGACACACCTGCAAGGCTTGAGATCGAGAAAGCCCGGCAACGGACCAATCAGCATCATCGGTAACCTTATCGAGATCGTCCACCATGGGGCGAATTTCACAATGCGAGGCACGAAGGTCAGTACCGAACCAAGTAACAACAAGGGCAATATGTTTCAGATTTGGACAGAGAGCCATCAGATGCTCAAGCGAGACTTCAAAATCTGTTCCTGCTTCATAGGAATGTCGGTTTTCTGAACTCCATTCACCTTCGGCATCTTTGCGTGCGATTTCTTGGGTGTCATATCCGAATTCCGTCGATCCGGGTATCATGACTACTGATTGAACCTGTTTCTCCAAGGTGCCAATCGAGCGAACCACTTCGAAGGAAAGTTGCGGAATGCGATTACCGAAATCTTCCAACGGAAGCTCTTCAAATACAACATAGGCCAGCCCCCGGTAGGCTGGAGCATTGCCCGTTCCCTGCTTGGCTTCAATGAGGCTGTCTGGAAGTTGATCTTCGGTGCCGCGATAGACTCTGTAGGTAATGTCTTCAAGGTCCAGAATGGTTCCATTTGCCCAGACGCGCCCGATATAGGAAATCTCGCCTTCACACAGTCCAACTGCAAAATTGGCAAAATAGCTGTATGTTGTTTCCGAAACCGAGTTGCCGCTGGCTCCTTTGGCAGCGCTTGTCTTATATTTGCGACTGGTAACTTCCTCGATCAGATTGGTTGCCCATATGACCTGCCCGCTCATGCGTGAGCGGCCATAGAGCCGGGGAATGGACATTCCCTCGGTTGAGGTCAGCACGGAAAGGTCAGATAGCTGTGAACCTTGGCGATATGTTGTTGAGCCAAAGAGCTTCTGGTCAATATATGACCCGCCAATGGCACCAAGAGCGCCGCCGAGAACGGCTCCAAAGGGCCCGAGCAATGCACCACCAATTGCGGTGCCCGCCGCGCGCAAAACGAGAGTTGTCATGATTGGGAATTCCTCGTTTGTTGGGAAGAGCCATATGAGGGAAAGGCAAAAACCGCACACAGATGCCGCATCCACCAGGGATTAAGATAGACAAGGCTTACGCCAGCTCCTGCCTGCGCGTGCAAAAAGCGGTCTTCTGCAATCAGAATTCCAGCATGTTTGGCCGGAAACCCCTTTTTGTATCTGAACAAAAGCACATCTGAGGGAGCTCTCGTGGAGAGGTCCCGTTCTGTGAGATACCGTTGAGCAGCACTGGCCAACGTTTCCTCTGCGCCAGCCTCTGCCCAATTTGGGCTATAGGCAGGAGGCGTTTCAGGCTCTGGCCAGAATGAACTGTAAACACCGCGAATAAGGCCAAGGCAATCGCAGCCTGCCCCCTTGCAACTGGCTTGATGTCTGTAGGGCGTGCCAATCCAGCTCAGGGCTTCGGAAATGATCATGGCAGGTGTAACCGGCGCCTGAGATTTGCAGAGTTCAGTCATAACCAATCACTCCTCGAAAAGAGGTGAACCATCACGCAGCTTGGCCAGAGATGGGTAAGTTACTAAGAAGTCATTGCCCGGCATGTGAGGGAAGCCTCTGAAATTGAGCTGATTTGAGAAGGTTTTCCGGCAAGTGGCAAAGCTCTTGTCACAACCGACAGACACCAACACCTTATCGCCAATTGCAATATCTGGATGAATTGGAAGCCAGAGTTCCACTTCGTCGCTTTGGCCGGTTTGCTGGTGAGACAAAATATCAAATGCCATACCAGCGGCTGCACCTGAGGTTACCTCAAGTTGCCCCATTGAAAGCCGCCCCGTTTCGGGTTGGGCTTCCAATGTAAGCGTTAGCCAGGTTTGTGATTTGAGGTCACTAACAACGCCGGCATAAGTTAGCCCAAGAGCGTCAAGGTCCAGACCACAACGGGCATCTCCAATAGTGGCGTCGCACCGATATTGATAAAGGCGGCCTTTGTCTTGCTCCAAGTCGATGGACACAGACCGGATCTCCGCTTGGAAATTCTGGCTGTCACGCTTGACTTCGCCAAGATAGCCAGAGCGCAAAAGCACCGCCTGCTCTGGCGCTTGCCAGTTAACAAGCCAAGTCTCGACAGTGGCAGCGTCATAGCGACCACTCATCAGATCTGCTTCTGTGATACGATCAGAAGACAAAACACCAGAGACATCCTGATCATCGCTTGCAAAGCTATCGCTTTGTTTGATTTCTGTGCCGGTAAAGCCGGCATTCGGCTCGCAGGATATGCCTTCAAGCTCGATAGCACGATCATGATCGGTAAAGCCGAAGCTTACGCCGTCCGAACGCTTCAAAATCCAGCATGTAGCCAGCGTAGTGGCTCCACTCCCTAAATGCTCGGAAAATTCATTTGAAAGTGTCTTCACAGCTTGATCTCCACCAGAGGAATAGATGGCAGGTCGCCCGCCTCGAATGCACTGAGGGAAAATTCCAACTTGTCGGCATCAAATCTCACTGGCACGTCGAATTTAAAGCCAGCCGTAATGGCCACATTTTCAGCCGGGGCTTCATTAAAAGTGATAAGCCCTAGTGTAGGGTCCGCCACAAAAGCAGTAGTCTCCAGACCATCCAATGCGAGTAGAATGCTTCCCTCAACGGGTTTGCTGATAGGGCGTTCATAAGGAGCATAGTCAGCCCCGTAAGTCTTTGTGAGGAAAAACTCGGTCGTTTCGCCGTCTCCTGTTCCAATTCTCTGATCAGTTGATTGGGGCACATTCCCCGTCTCACAAGAACAATGATCAAACGGGTCTCGGAAGCGGAAACCGTAAAGTCGGCCACGGCGTTCTTCAAAGAACCTCAAGACCGTATGTAAATCAGCCAAGGAGCGTACTCCAAGGCCAGCATCGTAACTGCGTCTTGAATCTGCCCAGCGCGCATTGCGTTCTTCAAAGCCAGATGCCAGTGTCGCGATATCTGTTCGCCTTTCCGGACCTCCGGATGCTCCGAACCCCACATCAAGCGGGAAGCGTATTTCATGAAAACCGTTCATTGGTCGGTCCTGATTGTTCATAGAAAAAGGCCCACCCATTGAATTTGGTGAGCCCCAAGGTTTCAGCATGAATGCATCGAACATAGCGTTTGGCCCTGTAAGGGCCCGATGCCTATAGCCCCTGCAGTTATGCTCGCTATAATCCGCGGCGCCCTCTGCTTACGGCGCGCGCGAGCTTTGTCGCAATCTGGTTTTCCGATTTGGAAAAGGAGCTAACATCAGGCGTACTGACATTCATTACGATATTAACCGCCTGTCCGCTTGATCCCGGCATGGCAACACCAAGTTGCCCATCGGCGCCTCTCTGCAATGGCAAAATAGCTTCAGAGCCAGCTTCTCCCATCAAGCCCGTTCCGCCACCGGTTGGAAACAGCGTCGGGGATGAAACAACGCCGCCCTTGGCAAAAAGAGACACCCCGCTTAACAAAGATGTGAGCCCCGAGGTGCTTGCCGTGGTTAAAGATGAAAGAAGGCTTGATGCGAGGTTTGAAACAGAACCGGAGAGCATTTGCTTGAGAGGTTCCACTCCTGATGCCAAGGCGCTTTTGCTCAAATCCAGCGCAAGCTTACTGAAAACTGTTTCAAGGTTTTTGCCACCCAAAACAGCATCTTCAAACGCATCAACAACCTTGTCTCCGAGTTTCTCTGCCTGCTTGGTTGCTGCAGAAAGGTCTTTTGTGAAAGCCTTCATGTCGGCTTCCACTTTGACGACGGCAGTTTCTACAATCTCTTCTGCCATAAATATTTCCTTCTTCTTTGGGGCGTAATCGCAAGATCAGTCGGGATATGCCTTGCACAGCGATTGGAAATCGGCTCTGGTGGGCGCAGGACTTCTCCTGCTGGGAATGGCCAGGGCCAAGAGGATTTCTTTTGGAGTTGCAGACCAGACAGTTGTGGGAGGCCACCCCAATTGCAGACTTGCGGCAGCAAAAATCATTGCCCAGGGAAAGTGCATCTTGTAAGTGGCCGATCCGGTTACACCAGACCGGCCTTTGTGGGGTTTGAAGATTGATTGCCCCCTCCTCTATGAGAGGAAGCATCCGATCCAGTCATTGCTGCGCCTGTTTCATTTTCTTCAAATTCGGGAATGAATGTCTCGCGGAGCAACTCAACCAGCGCATATGTGAGTTCAGAAGCCCCTCCCTTGCATCGCATCGTAGCTGCGTCAGCGTCCGAGATATCCGCCCCGCCTGCACGCAATGCGGCTCCCAGAATCTTTACAAGATCTGCGCTCTTGACCCGACCGCCAGAAAAACGATCTGCAAGCTCTCCGATATTCTCAAGCCCGAGACTTTCTTCCAATTCGGCAAGAGCTCCAAGTGTGAGGCAAAGCCTGTAAGGTTTGTCATCAAGGGTTATTGAGATCTCGCCTCGACGTCTGTTCGTCATGTCAATCTCTCTCGCCTTTAGGATGCTGTGAAGGCGAGCACGCCCGCAGATTCAAGAGCCATCTCGAAGGTCAACTCGTTGTCATGCTGACCGGAATATTCCAGAGCTGTAATCTGAAATGCGCCTTCCAGCGTACCGAAATCAGGAATGATGACCTGCCAAGTTGCAATGGTGCCATCAAAAAACAAGGAGCGAATGCGCTCGTCGCTCTCGCTGTCTTTGAACAATCCACTGCCGGACAAGCTGGCGCGGCGCGTACCCGCACCTTCCAGCAATTCTCGCCACCGTCCAGAAGATTCCGAGTGGCTGATATCAACGCTTTCGGCATTGAATGACAGGGAACGGGCACGCAGACCGGCAACGGTGATGAAGCTATCATCGGCGTTGCGTACTTTCAGCAACAGGTCTTTGCCTTTTTGTGCAGTCATTTGAAACTCTCTTGTAATTTGTGAAATGAAAATGGGTATCTTGATGTCAGGTTTGTCAGTTCGATTTTGGCTCGGTAACCGCTCTTAACTGCATGACGCCCTGCAAGAGATGGTTCTTTCGATCCGGAAGCAATTCCAGACGTTCAATTTGCAAATTGATGAGATAGTGATCTGACATCTCGGCCTGGGTTTCGCTGAGTAATGCTCTCAATCGCGCCCATATATTTTGCTGCAATTCGCGATCATTGGAGCTGGTCCACACCGTAATTGCGATACGGTGTTCTTCACCCTGTTCAGTGCCCGTGCTCCAGTCGCGCGAGTAGCTTGTAACCAGAGTGAGGTAAGGAAATGGAGCATTTCGTCTGGGTTCATCATAGAGCTTTGCTCCCCCGAGCAAAGTGAGCAGAGCCGTATCGCTCTTGAGATTGGTCAAAATGCCCTGCTCAAGCTGTTTGGAAGACAATGCAGTCATGAGGACCTCCTGTTTTGAGCCGTTGCCTGTATCAGCCTTGAGATCAATCCGGTGGGTGCAGTTCCACGATCGCCATACTGCGCTCTCATAAGACCTTGGCCAGATAAACGTAGCGATCCTTCTGCACCAGACGATCCGGACGGCATGTCGGATGATACCTCAATATCCAATCCCTCCGATTTGGCCTGCTGCGACATTGTATTTGCGATAGAGACTAATCGTTGTGAAAGGATGCGTCGGGCCAAAAGGTCTAGACGGTCACTCATGTTTGCGCTCCCAGTCTGGTGCGCGCTTCAAGTATGAGCCAGCGCTCAGAAGCATCAGGATCTTGAAGTTTTAGGCAATCATATAGATCGCCCTTATATTCGATTGCCGTCACGTCCTTTAAATCGTCCCGGAAACGGATGACAAACCGTAAGGTTAGGCTGTTCGCCTCCTGCTCGGCTTCGGTGCGCCCATTGCTCTCGACAGAGAGAATGCCAGCCCAGACTTCAGCCACGGTGTCTAACGTCTCTGCACCATTCCATGGCATTTCGTCATCGAAAACCGGTTTGAGCAAGCTTACTTGATGGCGCAACCCTGCAGGATCAAATTGAAAGGAAACAAGACCTGTCTGAGCCAAGCTACCCTCCTGATTTTGAAGAGAAAGAACAAATTGTTTCAAACGAAACAGTTTAGAGATGAAGGCCGCGATATGGCGCGATCAATGGAGCCAAAGCCTTTGACAAGTCGGCCATTTGATCCGGATCTGCGATCAGGCGCCGTTCGTACCATTCGGCAACGATCATCTTTATGGCCAACCGCAATGGATCTGGCACATCATCTGCTGTAGGGCCAAAACCGGTTTCAACCTCGATCTGAAGGCGTTGATTGCTACTGAGCAGAAAGCCATCAAGATTGGCAAGGATTGCCGGATTGTCTGCCTGAAAAATGGAGAGGCCAGAGACATCCAGTTCCGTTGCCTTGCCATCGACATTGATAACGGAAAGCGCCAGAAGCCCGGAGACAGGCTGAACAGGCAATCGAAAAGTCTCCCCCAGTGGCCCCTCAATCAAGAGGCGCCAGGTCTGGGTTATGAGATGGTGACCGATCATATGTTCCAGATGAACGCGGGCGGCACTCAGAAAGGCACGAAGCAAATCATCCTCGGCATCATGGTCGATCTTTAGGTAAGCCTTGATATCAACAAGGCTGACCGGTTCCACGGCGGGAGCGGTCAGAAGAATGGCAGACATATCAACACCATTACAAATGAAACAGTTAGAAAGCCGCTTTATGCGACTGATTTACATATAAAAATGCCTTTGCTGGAACAAGCATCCAGCAAAGGCACGCATTCAGGGCGGCTTCTCTGCCACCCTCAGGGTCAGACTTCAAGTCAGGCAGAAAACTGCATCAGCTTGATGGCGTCATAGTCCTGCACACCGCCACCGACACGCTTGGTGACATAGAACAGAACATATGGCTTGGAGGAATATGGATCGCGCAAAATGCTCAGACCGAGACGATCAACAATCAGGTAGCCCCGCTTGAAATCACCGAAGGCCAAAGCGCAAGCATCTGAAGCAATATCCGGCATATCCTCGGCTTCGGTAATTGCATAGTTCAGCAAGGATGCCTTGGCTCCAATGGCTGCTGGCGGCTGCCAGAGATAGTTGCCATCACTGTCCTTAAGCTTGCGGATTTGGGCCTGAGTGGTGCGGTTCATCACGAACTGTGCGTTCTGACGATAGCCAGCCTTCAGGCTGTAAATAAGATCGATGAGAGGATCGCCCGGATTGGAGCTGCCAAACCCACCGTCTGTGCCGGTGGAAATGGAACCAAGTGAACCCCAGGCCCAACTATCTTCAGCGACAACGCTTTCAGCCATGAAGCCTTTGGGTTTGTTGACACCATCACCATTGACAAAGGCTGCTCCTTCCTGCTCGGCAAAGGCGGTTTCAACCTCGGCGGCAATCCATTCATCAACATTTATGGCCGCATCTTCAAGCAGGCTCGGCGTTGCAGCCGGCATCGCATAGAGTTCCATCGCAGTGTATGACAGCTCGGCCAAAGATGACGCATTGGTCTGAGGACGCGCAGCCGTTTCCCCTACCCAACCGACTTCCGGACCGGATTTGGCAAATGGTTTCTTCAAGGTTGCCCCTGAAATTTCACGGACATCCGCGATACCACGAATGGGAGAAATGGCAGCAAGGCGCCGTCCTACTTCAGCTTCCACCAGTTCTGGCACCAGATAACCACCATCCGGATCTGAACTGATAGACATGGCCTTGGCTTCCAGATCGCGCAGGTCCTGTTCGACACCAGAGCGAATATAGCGATTGA
This sequence comes from uncultured Cohaesibacter sp., assembly GCF_963664735.1. Classification (NCBI taxonomy): domain Bacteria; kingdom Pseudomonadati; phylum Pseudomonadota; class Alphaproteobacteria; order Hyphomicrobiales; family Cohaesibacteraceae; genus Cohaesibacter; species uncultured Cohaesibacter sp. The sequence continues at coordinate 1,489,243 of NZ_OY761553.1, forward strand.
ACGCAGTTTTGTGCTCCATAGCACGCGGAGACAACAAAGAGCCATGGCGCCCCGAAGGCATGCCGTCTCCAAGGGATGGACGACGTGCTTTGAGAATGAGATTGTCAAGAGCAGACTGCTGGTCATCCAACGCCTTGGAAATGCGGTCTACTTTATGTTCTGTAAGAACGTCAGCCGAGCGCTTTTCGATCTGTTCAAGACGGTCGTCATTGGCGCGTTTAAAAGCTTCGAAGGAAACCAGAAAATCGTCAAAAGCGGAACCAAGTTCGCCATTGACCATGGATTTTGTCTCGGGAGACGGAATAGACATATCTTTCATGAGTAAACTCTTTTCATTTGAAATGAGCGAAGAAGAACGAGACTGACAAACCTAGCTATTGGCGGCCCGGAGCACGGCCCGCGTCAGTTTGCGTAAGCTGGAAAGCTCGTATGAAGGCTCAAGAAAGGCAGCGTCCTGCTTGCCTGTGAGGCCAGGAAGACCACGAGCCATAAGTGCCCGGGCCTGGGAACGACTTAACCCAGCGTCCTGCATGAGTTTGCGTTCCAATTCTCTTTTGCTGAATTGGGAGGCTTGGAAATGCTCACCAGAACCTGTCATCAATTCAGATTTGACTGAGGAAATGCGCGCATCCGGCTGCATCGGGAAAGTAACGATCGAGATCTCCCAGAGATCCAGCTCCAGCAGTTTCCGGATACCATTATTGGGATCTTTGCTGCCGCGAACAGTGCGGAAGCCGATAGACAAGCCATCCAGAATACCGGCCTTCATCATCGAGAGGATTTCGCGCGCTTTGGTCACTTCTGTCGCAAGCTTGCCGCGTACGAACAATCCCTTTTCATCTTCGCGGATCGTCAACCACTGCCCGATGGGTTGCGCAGGATCGTGCTGATACAAAAGCTTGATCCCCTCAAGGCCACGCATACGCAAACTATTGGCAAAGGCTCCCGGCTGGATCACATCATGGCCAAGATCTTCTTTGCCAAAAAGACAGGCATAGCCTTCAAACAACCCATCATCGCTCACGCTTTCCAGAGCAGAAGGCATCGACTTCTTTTCAGAATCCCGAAGCGAGAAATGTTTTCTATCTTTCGATATATCTCTATATTTCATAATCTTATATCTACTTCATTACATAGAACTTGAGATAAGGCGAATACGCGCAACTGGTTCGTGCTCCAAATGAGCTTCCAAACAGCGCGAGAAGCGAGCAAAGACGTCCCGATGGTTCATTGAATTGCCCGTGCCTATCTGTGAACCGAAATCTGGTTTACTATTCCAAAAGGCTGGTGAGACGGGCGATCTCTTCAACGAAGTCCTGAAAGCGCTTGTTGGATGCTGCCTGCTCTCGCAAACTCCAGACAAGCAACCCACTTGCCGCACTCGCCCAAAGGAAAAGCGCAACATGAGCAAGATCTCCTTTGGATGCAAAAATCTGTAAAGCTTCTGCCACATCACTTTCTCCCGTCACTTACGCCACTATCTGAGCCTGAAGTCTCTGCAATCGGGCTATAGCCAACCGCGATGCGTTTCTCGTTTTCACTCAAGAAGGAGGCATTGCCGACGCGGTTCCAAAGCGCTTCCCGCTCGCTTGCCAATGCAGAAATGAGATCAAGATCAATCTTCAGCTCGAACGGCTCGTCATAGGCAGGAGAAAGCCAGCGAGCGAGGCTCTGCAAACACCGCCCAGCCAGAGGCAAAACTGTCTGTCGCCAGAAGGCGCGGTTCGCTTCGGCATAGTTGGCATAGGTATTGTCACCGGGAATGCCTAGCAACATGGGTGGCACACCGAAGGCCAGAGCAATCTCGCGGGCGGCACTGTTCTTGGCGTCGATGAAGTCCATATCGCGCGGCGACATGCTCATGCTTTTCCAGTCCAGGCCGCCTTCGAGCAACAGAGGGCGCCCCGCGTTCATGGCTCCCTGATAGCCCTCTTCCAGCTCCTTTTTCAGCCGTTCGAACTGCTCATCGCTCAGATTGCCTGCCTCTGACGCAGCATAGACCAGTGCTCCTGAAGGTCGGGCGGAGTTGTCCAGCAGTGCCTTGTTCCAACTGGCAGCAGCATTGTGCACGTCCAGACTGATCTGTGCGGCTTCCAATGGACTAAGCCCATAATGATCATCATGGGGATGAAATAGAGTGATATGCAAAATAGGCGGCATGGGCGCGGCGTCATCCGTCTGATCAAATCGCACAGACTTGTTGCCGATTGTGTAGTCATACGCATCGGGCCAGCCATTCAGACCGGGTACAACCTTTATCCTGTCGGGCCTCAGGCAATGCAGCTCTTTCAGGCTGCTGGCCCCGCAGACACCCTCGATATAGGCATTGCCAGAAACCAGCAAATGGCCATAGAGGCTCTCCAGCCAGGTGGCGCCGTCCTGTCGTTCATTGGGCTGGCGCAACAGATTGAGAACAGGGTGCTCGGTAAGCCGCTCTCCCTCAATCTGACAGAAAATCCTCGCAGAAGCGGCTGCTTCCGAGATCATTCTGATCGAGCGATATACGATGGGATTGCGAGCATAGCCCTGAATGGCAAGCGCAGCATAATCTCTGGGCGTCCAGCGCGGACGGCCAGTCTGATGAACGGCGATGAGGGCCCCTGTGCGTGAGCTTTTCTCTTCCGTATTTTGAGATGCCAGTGAACCTGCATTTTCGCGGCCTTTGCCCGACGAAGCATCCCGGAGACTATTCTTTCGAGGCGAGCGCGTTCGCGCCGGCCCTTTCAAGGTCCAGCGAAGCATGTGCTTCTTCCTTCCTTTTCTGAAGTGTCAGATCGATCTGACTTTTGGTTGAGACCGATCATTGAGGCAGAGGTGCGTTACGGCCCAAACCATCGCATCAAGTCTGTCCGGGCTTTTACCCGAAGACAGACCGTCCAGCCCGAAATCACACATTTCATCTTCCAGCTCAGCCATATTTCCAACGTGACGAACCCGCCCCTGCTCATAAAGAGCACTGACGGGCTCAGCCCGCAGATATTTCCCTCGCGTTGCACGGACAGGGCGCACGGGTACTGTCGAGTCGATATTGCCTAGGATTGTGGTCACCATCTCTCCCCCCTGATTGACCTCGGCGATGACACAATCGGCCTCGAAACGATTATATAGCGCGATCGCCTTAGTGGCCCACGCGGTGGGACTTGCGCACGAAAGAGAGCTATCCCGCAGGATGAAACACAGCCCATCTCCATCGATGCCCGCGACAATCAAACCGCATGCGTCAGCGCTCTTGCCAGAGGTCGCAGGTGGGTCGATGGCAATTACGATCCGGCTGAGGGTCGCGGGAGGATCATCAACCCTCAGCCGGTCGAGCTGATCACGCTTCCAAAGCGCGTCTGCTCTGTCCTCTATCAACTCACCATCAAGTTCTTGTCTTCCAAGGCGAGAGCCTTCATAACGCCGGACAATGGCATCCAGAAAGTTCGGTGCCAAATTGGCCAAATTCGCGCGCGTTGGTGCGTGGCTGAGCGCGGTAGACGGGTCGGCCATGAGCCGTTTGAGCAAAGGTGTCGGTTTGGGGGTTGTTGTTACAATCTGACGGGGCTTTCGGCCCAGCCTAAGTCCAAACTGCAACATGTCCCAAGTTGCCTCGGCATGGCCCCATTTTGCCAGTTCATCCCCCCACGCTGCATCGAACTGCGGTCCGCGCAGGCTCTCAGGATCTTCTGCAGAGAAAATTTGCGCAACAGCTCCGTTGCTCCATTCCAGTCTTCGTCGCGAAGACAGCCAGGTTGGACGGTCGCTTTTGGAATGGATCGCCAGCAGACCAGATACCCCTTCGACCATCACATCACGCGCATCCTGAAGAGTTTCCCCGATCAGAGCAATGCGCCCATATGGTTGTTCGGCAAAGGGTGCTCGTCCTTGCACGATCGCTTTGATCCATTCCGCTCCGGTTCTGGTTTTGCCCGCGCCGCGCCCACCCAGTACAAGCCATGTTATCCAGTCACTGGAAGGTGGAAGCTGATCAGGTCTGGCCCATAATTCCCAGTCATAAAACAGCCGTTGCAGCTCACTGTGGCTCAGACCGGCCAGAAAACTCGTTTGAAGATCCTTGTTTGAGCCCATCAAGGCGGCGCGCAAGTTCTTCGCGGAGACGGTCAAGGGAGCCTTGGTCATTGCTGGTGTCATTGCCATCACTCGTCTGTTTGGTGTCGCCCTCGGAATCCGATCCTGTCGGATTTAATTCCATGATCCTGTCGAGTGTTCGGGCGATGGTGCCCAGCATGCGGGCTTCTTTTTCGTCGAAAGCAGCACTGCCATCCTGCAACTGCCTTTCGAGGTGTCGTATTTGTTGATCGGTTGCATTGTATAGGCGTCGAACCATGGCCAGATGATCGATTGTAGCCTCTGGCTGCGCCGGAGCCTGTTGGATTGACAAAGCATCACCAAGAGGCCCGCCCTGTCCTTCTTGATTGGGCTTTCGTTGTTGGGGCATGTCTTTTTGCCCCTTCCACATTTTGCGCCTCTTTCTAAGCGTAGCGACACTGATGCCATGCACAGCAGCGATTGCGGAGAAAGGCGCTCTTTGCTTATTCTCGCATTCGGCTCGAATGGCACTCCAGTCCGGTTTCTTTGACTGCTTTTCCGACATGCTTATTCCCGAGGTATGAAATTTGGAAATGTCGTCCAATTGCGTAAAAATCCCCGCAGCCCATCAGGGACAACGAGGTTGCAAATTTGTTCGCATTCCATATCTGCTAAAGCATAAAAAAAGCCGCTTCGGCAGACCGAGCGGCAGCTAATTGAAAGGCTATTGCCTAAACTTGAACACAAAACAGCCTTCTGGAGCCAAAGTTGCTCGCACCATTCCGACTGTAGCTAATATGTACCGCAGGACCGTTCGCAGGTCAAGCATTTTTCTCGTTTAAATTGTATTTTTCTATTTATGGTTTTAAATTGCTAGAAAATTCAGATATTTGTAGCAGGGAAAAGTCACTGCGGATCTCGTTTGAGCACAACCGGTTCGTCGTCAGCATCTTCGCCGGGCCAGCTTGCAAGATGATTTTCATAGTCTTCCACTTCCATGCCCTCTTCAGAAACCACACGCCCCCGCACAGAAATGCCCGCTTGGTGAATCGTATCTGGATCACCTGAAACCAGCGGGTGCCACCAGTAAAGATCATAGCCTTCATCAAGAAGGCGGTAGGCGCAGGTTGGCGGCAACCATGAAATAGACCCTACGGTTTCCGCATCAAGAGGAACACAATCAGGAACGGTAGCCAGCCTGTTATGATAGTCCTTGCAACGGCAAGCATCTGAATCAAGCAAGCTGCAAGCAACATCGGTCCATATGATTTCGCCGGTGTCCCAGTCTTCCAGCTTATTGAGGCAGCAGCGTGCACATCCATCACAAAGGGACTCCCATTCTGCCTTGCTCATCTCGTTGAGTCGTTTCACCTGCCAGAAGGGCTTTTGATATTCAGCCGTTGGATCAACAGTGGCAATTAGGTCGAGTTTCTTGTCTGTCATGAGTCCAGGCCCTTGCTGATGAGCTGTTGCGTCGATGCGTTTTTGCAAAAATCCGATCGACAAAAAAAGAATGATGCGTCAAGCCCCTTAAGAGAAGTAGGTCCAATGCTCTCGGATATGAACGCAATAGAGCTGATAAACTAAAATTTATGCCTGGCGCAAGACTTGCTTCTTGATGTGATGACATTAAAAAAGTATTTCTTAACCGGTGAGAACCGCAGACAAAGTGTCAGGCCAGTGAAAGATCCGTTTCAAAATAACACAAAGCAAAAGTGGAAGTACCGCTTCCTTGCTTTTGATGCTGCTGTCGACACAGGTATGTATCATTTGCGAGAAGGGTTGCTCCGCGCTGTAGAAAGCGTGAATGCCGTCATGCGGACCCTACGGGTTACCGGCTGGCGATATTGGCTGGTGCAAATGCTCTCCGGCGGCCTTACCATGGCAGTGTTTGGTTCTCTATTTGCACTCTCCTGGGCACTTAACGATATGGACCGCACTGCAGGCGGCCTTCCCCAACAGGAAGACTATGCAGTCACGTTTCTTGATCGGTTTGGCAATGAAATCGGCAAACGCGGCATCCTGCAAGATGACTCATTTGAACTGCAAGACTTACCCGATAATTTCATCAAGGCGGTTTTGGCGACTGAAGACCGCCGCTTCTTTGATCATTTCGGAATTGACTTTCTCGGTCTGGCGCGCGCCATCGTAGAAAATGCGCGAGCCGGCGGGGTTGTTCAGGGTGGCTCCACCCTCACCCAGCAGTTGGCAAAAAACCTGTTTCTGACCAACGAACGTACCCTGACAAGGAAGATTGACGAGGCCTTTCTCTCATTATGGCTGGAAGCGCGACTGACAAAACGTCAGATACTGAAGCTCTATCTTGATCGCGCCTATATGGGCGGTGGCGCTTACGGTATCGCAGCGGCTTCGAAATTTTATTTCGGCAAATCAGCCAAGGACCTGACGCTCGCACAGTCGGCCATGCTGGCTGGGCTTTTCAAGGCACCAACAAAATATGCGCCTCATGTCAATCTGCCGCGCGCCCGGGCTCGCGCCAAAGAAGTTCTGATCAATATGGTTCAGGCCGGTTTCCTGACGGAAGGCCAGATTGTGGGGGCCCTGCGCAATCCTGCCACTCCTGTTGATTTTGCCGAAAAGGATACGCCAAACTTCTTTCTTGATTGGGCTTTTGAAGAAGTGAAGCGCATCGTTGGCGGCAAGCATCGTGTTCTGACGGTCAAGACCTCAATCGACATGACGGTGCAGAAGCAGTCCCAACAGGCTGTCGACAGCATTTTACGTGAATATGGGAAGCAGTATGACGTTGGCGAGGCAGCCGCCGTGCTTATGGAGCCGGACGGGGCTGTTGTAGCAATCATTGGCGGCAGCGACTATGGCAAGAGCCAGTTCAACCGCGCAACCGATGCGTTACGCCAGCCGGGCTCATCCTTTAAGCCATTTGTGTATACCACTGCATTGATGAATGGTTTCACCCCCAAGTCCGTTATTCAGGATGCGCCGATAACGATCGGCAACTGGTCACCACAAAACTATGGCCGCTCCTATTCTGGCCCAGTAACTCTGCTGAACGCTTTGCGTCGCTCCATCAACACCGTACCCGTTCGACTTGCCCAGGCAATCGGGCGCGACAAGATCGTTGAAGTCGCTCACAAGATGGGATTGCATTCCGAGTTGAAGATTACACGCTCCCTGCCCTTGGGCGCAGCCGAAGTAACCGTGATGGATATGGCGACCGGCTATGCCGTTTTTGCTTCAGGGGGCAAAAAGGCAACGGCCCACGGCGTTTTGCAAATTCTCGATTCCAAGGGCCGCGTCATCTATGACCAGAAACGACAAACCAAACCAGAGCAAATCATTCCACCGGAAACAATCGCCGGAATGAATGAAATGCTTGTGTCTGTTGTGGAAGCGGGAACGGGGCGCCGCGCTCAACTTGAAGGCATCAAGGCTGCAGGAAAGACCGGCACCACATCCTCTTATAAAGACGCGTGGTTCTGTGGTTTTACCGGCAATTACTCCGCCGCCGTATGGTTTGGCAATGATGACAACCACAATACAAGGCGCCTTACAGGGGGCAATCTTCCTGCCATGGCATGGCAAAAGATAATGACCGTTGCCCACCAGCAGGTCGAGTTGAAGCCAATGCCCTATATTGAAGATCCCGTCATCTTCCAGAAGACCCATCAAACCATTCAGGTGGCTGCAGCAGGTCGCATCAAGGACCTCAAGAACAATCGATCAACACAGCGGCTGACGCCCAAAGTTGTCGAGCAGCTTGACCAGATGCAAAGCCTGTTCCGCAAAGAGGGACAGAGCAAGTCTCCATTGTCCAGCAACACTGATGCATCGTCTGACGGTTCAAAATCCGGGGGCAATAAAAACAACCTTTCCGGCCTCATACAAATGGAGCAGCCATCGACAAGCGGTTTGAAAGAAGTGAAAACGGCTTGGCAAAGAGGAAGCGCAACAATTCTGAGCCGGTAATTTCGGACCAACTTATTTTTTCAAACCAATTTGTCTGGAATCATCAAACTGCAAGTGGCTTTCGACAAAATCACAATCAGGATATTTGTTGACGGTCAGCCCAAATTGATAGTTATCAGCGATCCCGTCCGCTAAGAGACATGTTTATAGTCGGGAAGAAAAGCGGGAACAGAGGACTTCTTGCAAGAGGTGCGCTTTGCTCTCCTTTTCGTTGCAAACACAATATTAAAACTGTTAAATGCGGGTTGACCCGAACCGTTTGACCAAACCTAACCGAAAGCTGTAAAGCGTGCGCCTGATTGGAGACATCATTCTATTCGCCGTTGTCGCTATAGGCCTCGGGATTGGTAGCGCCTATTTCGCGGTAAACCATTCGGACCGCCTCGACCAGTTCAAGATTGGACCATGGCACGCTTGGCCCAATGCGGCGGGCCCGGAGGTCAATCCCTATTCCGAAGCAGATCAGGCAAGGCGCGGTTCACTGCAGCTTGCTGCGGGTGAAGGTGTTGCATTTGTTGCCAAAACGGATGACGAAGGAACTCCTCTTGACGGTGCGTGCCAGTATCGTGTCGTGGGTAATGAATTGCCTGCTCGTGTCTGGACGCTGACATTAACCGACCAGAATGGCCGGCTCGTACCAAACCCATCGAACCGTTACAGCCTGCACAATCAAGACATCGCCAGAGTGAGCGGGCGACAGTATGAAATCGATATCGGCCCAGATGTAATGGGCGGAAACTGGTTGCGCAGCGAACCGGACATGCCGTTTCACCTCATCCTTCGCCTCTATGAGACACCGCATACCAGAGGGGGGGGCTATTCTGAAATCAAGCTTCCCCACATAGCTTGGGTGAGTTGCCAATGATTCGTGAAGCTCTGGTTTTCTTTGCCGCTCTCATCGTTGCCGCGATCATTCATATCGCGACTATTTTTGCGCTACCATATTTTGCTGAAAATGATATTGGGCACCGTGCATTGCAATTGGGTCCGCTAAATCGCGTCCATGTGATTTCGGATCCGGTGGAAGCGACAGAACTTTCGGCCGATCTTGATCCCACCTTCGCATATGGCCTTTGCCGCGCGGATGTATCCAACTCTCCGGTAATGCTAAAAGGGCGCCTGCCGAGCGATTTCTGGAGCCTTGACTATGTCGACCAAAGAGGTCGTAGTCAGTTCAGCCTGACGAACCAGATTTCAGGATCGAATGTGAATGCAGTCCTGGCGACGAAAGGACAACAGCGCCTGATCTCGGAACAGCCAGATCTGGTTGATGAAACAGCAATTGTTATTTCCGCGACACATCCCAAAGGCATTCTTTTGGTCCGTGTGATGGTCTCCTCCGAGCGAGATCGAAGTGACATCGCTCAAGCCATTCAAAATCTCAGTTGTAAACCATTGTGGAACGAATAACCGAACCCAGCCGGTTTTGTGTACCACTTCTCCCCACGTCTACTTTTTCTGTGTCCAGTCTACCTTGTCCCATTGGCGTCGTGTGTATCGCGATGGAACCGGTTTTGCTTCGTGGCTTTGAATGATGCCATTGGGAAGAGTGCCGTTTTGTGCCTGAAAATCTTCCAACAGGAACTTCAGTGCCTGATTGGCTTCCGCCACCTTGCTTGACGGCGTCTCAATTTCCAGCTTCTTGATCGCATAGGCATAAGCGGTCATCCGGTATTGCAAAGCCCTCCAGACCCAACCAATAAAGCGCTTGTTCTCATCTACACGCGCATATGCATTTTTCATTTCTCTGGGATCCAAATCCGCCTTGCGCCCGAGAGCGGCCATTCGCTCCCTGTCCATGGCGACAACCTGTTCCGCAATCGGAACGAAGGCAGCCAAAGCCTGTCTGTCTTGCTGGGCGTCTTCGATGATCCGCTCAAAACGCACATTGTGTGAAGCGTATTTTTCAGACCTCAGGGTCCAGTAATATCGCTTTGGATCGAACCCCATGTCGATCAAAGGCGTCAGCCTGGCACTTTGCGTTTCAGTTAGCAGCTGCAATCCGACATTTTGGACCGAAGGAACGAACTTCCAAAGATTAAGCGAAATCCAATCCTGTGCGTGCGGTGGCCGGATAAGAACCCATGCCATATCACGCATTGTCTTTTCTTCATCAGTGAAGTTGAAATCGGAAACCAGCTCTCCAGTTAGCTTAGCCTTCAGGCGCCCGGTGCCCCCCATAAAGCTTTCAGTAAAACTGTTTGTCTCCGTCCGGCCCAGATCGCCCACCCGACTGCTGCAAGAAGCCAGAGGAAAAACCAGAACAAAACAGGCGCAAGTGTACAAAAAACCACGTGCGTAAGGGTTTTCTCTGAGGTGCGACGAATAGTTACTATTTTTCAACGGCTTTGCGGTCCTGAACCAAGGGGCGACTGTTGATCACCCATCCTTATAATATTACAATTCCTTCATGTAACTCGAATCGGCTTTCGAGCTTATTGTTCAGCATAAGAATACAGAAGCCAAGAGGGTGATTTGCAAAGAAATCCGCTTGCGGAGCTTATGCGCACAATCTGTTTATATGCGTTGCAACCTGCCATGGTTAACAGCATATTAAAGAATAACAATGAGTATGAGAGCAAACAGTTTTGAGAGATAATGCCAACTTGAGGTCGACGAGATGAAAATGCTAAATTCCTTTGCATTTTCTGAGCTTTATTTGAGGGGCTTCTGAATTGAAATCACCCCAAGTATGCTCGCGTCTGGTCGAGGAAACCGAGAGCTATCTAGCGGCAGGTCAATTTGGCCAGCGCGCTCAGGCACTATTCGCAAAAGTGTTTCGACAGCTTTACAGTTCTGCTCCGCTCGAAAAAAGGCTCTTCGTGGCGAAGCGGCTTTGTTGTGAACGCATTGTTCCAGCAGAGGTGGTCCTATTGCTTTGTTGCGACACCGAAATGATAGCAACCGAGATATTGGCCAACTCTCCTCTGCTGGATGGAGCAGAATTAACCTCGCAGATAATGCAGGGTAATTTGGCACGACGCTTGGCGATCGCACAACGCAAGGATCTGACAAGACTATCGATATCTCAATTGCTGTTGTTTGGTGAACCGGCCGTTGCGCGCGCGTTGGCCCAAAACAAGAATGTGTATGAGCATATTTCTGGTCCCGTTCGAGACAAGATTGATCGGGTTGGGAAATTGGCTTTAGAACAAGCGGAGCCCGAGGCAATGTCTCAAGAAACAGATAAGCTTGACGCGTTGGTTTCTTCCATGGAGCAGGACTGGTGTGCGCACTATAAGCCAGAAGCACTAGAGACTGTTTCAGCCTCAGAGGACACTCCAACCGTTGGCCTTGACCCAATTGCTTCCAGCGGCTCAGACGCCCCATCATCCGATATTGTTTTCAAGGATCAGGTGGAAGAAACCGAGAAGGCGATGACGCCAGCGCCCACCTCTTCTTCAGTTGCAGACATTCCCGCCCAGACATTGAGCGCCAGTGTGCAAACTGAGCTGCTGCTAGACAGTGAAGACATGAAAATTCTGGACCAGCTTTCGGAAAGCGATTGGGATGCGCTTGATGATGAGGCCATAGAGGCGCTGGCCAGACAGTTGGCAAATGAAGATAACTCCGCTCTTGCTGCCGAACCATCTTCCTGCATTGCTTCTGACCAGGAGATGACGTCAGAAGACGCTTTTGCCACAGATGCTCCATATGCTGACGAGACGGCCCCCTGCCCCTTGCCAGAGACTTCAGTAACAGTGACGGCTTCGGAGGCCGCTTCAGTTATTCAGGTTGAATATTCCTCAGAGGAACCATCTTTTGCTGAAGAAGAAATTTCTCCCAGGCCTCTACGTGGAGAGGATTATGAAGAGGAAGTGGGACCATCGTCCTTTACGATCAGCTCGATAGATGACGAAACATCGGTAACGCCGCTTCTGGAGCCTGTACTGGCGGCAGGATCGCGTGAAGCGACAATAAGCTTCAACCTTTCAGAAAATGCCCGTGACGGATTTGACAGGGAAGCGCTTCTCGAAGAGAGCAGCGGCCAATCCCTTGACGAGACGAATTCTCGGCAGAGCGCTTCCAAGCTTGAAGACGAAGCCTGTGTCCCTGAAGATCAGGAAATATTGAAAGAAGAAGCGGGCAAAGCCTCTTTCACAATATCTGCTCTGGATGCCTCCCCGATTTTGCCAGAGGTCTCCTCAACGGCTTCCGTTTCTGATCGCAGTGAGAAAACAATTGCACAGAAAGAAACGCAGGTTTCTTTTGTCGTCTCGCCGCTGGAAGACATGAAGTCGGCACTTAAGCGGCCGCTGGATGAAGCCGAAGAGCAGCTCTTGGCACGCGCCAGCCAGAAACTGTCCAGCGAATTGGGACATGACGAGCCCAGGTCACCGCGCGATACGGATGCACAATCGAACAAGAAGGCGCAAATCACCTTCACGGTTCGCAAGTCAGAAAACAGCGCCTCAGAGTTGGCAACAACCGAAGAGACCGCGCAGATGAATGAATTGGAACCGAAGACACCGGAAACGGTAGACTACCGGGAGCAATCCGTAGCGGATAGGACGACACCGCAATCTTCGTCTCCGTCAAAAGATCGTGTCAATCGCACCGTAGCCCCACTGTCCGATTTGAGCGACCATTTGACCTTGGCCACTGAGGACGACTGGGAGAAAGCCTTGGCAAGGCTCACGGGCGAGACCGCGCCAAATACCGCTGACGCAACCGGCTCTCGTGTCTTTTCTGCGCCGAAGTCTACTTTGGCTGATATGTCTGATGCCGATTTGAAACCTAGTCCTCTTGCCGATACTGCCACGGAGGGTCTGGGCAAGGTGGTCGAGACGATTGAAAACGAGCTGAGCATCGAGGCATTTTCCCTCGAGGCTGAGGATGATGACGAGTGGCACGATATCAAGCGTATAGGCACTCGTGAGAGCGATCAATCTCAGCCTGGCACGACCATTCAGGCAGAACCTTTGCCGATACCACCTGGTACGGCATTGGCCCAAACAGGTGAGACAACAGTTCCAGAAATTCAGGAAGAGGAAAAGTCAGTTTCATCAGGCTTCATGCCTGATATGATCAATTTCTCTGATTTAGGCTTGATTGAAGCAGAACCAGACCTGCCTTCGGTCACGGATCTTCTGCTCAACAAGATGGGGCAAGCAACACCGCAGGTGGAACTTGTCGAACCGATTGAGATTGACATCCTGGAGAATGGCACGATTACGCCACTCGAAAATCTTGATGCCACTCCAATGCAGATCATTTCAGAACAGCTTGAAGCTCAAAGAGAAGCCCTCAATGCGATGCACAAAAAGATGCAAAGCTATGAGATGGCATCGGCGAACTTGGCAAAGTCAAGCTTTACTGATCCCAAAAAGGCGGACAAGCCGACCGACAACTCCGAAGATACGGCAACGTATGATGCACGATTGTCCCTGCCAGAGCTGTCAGATCACCGGGTTGTGGACGTTGAGGATTATCAAGTCCTGAAGGATTTGGAGGAACGCCACAAGCCACCGCACGCCCAGACCTCGGCAGAACGCGATGAGACACTGGCAAATGCATCCAATGCCATTGATCTGGCGTCTCTGATATCCAGCCCTTCAAGCAGTGAAGGCATTGCAGAGGCTTTTTACAGCTACGATGGAGAAACCCGACTGGCCGTGTTGCAAGCCATGCTGTCAGAAAGTCTGGTCGATGTCGCACAGGCAGGAGAAGAGGCCAATTCTCACACTTTGCTAGAAGAGAGCGTTGTACACGAATTGGTTTCCGCGCGTTTCAGCAATGACCGGATTAAGGCTGCTGACCTCATGCATGACATTTCGGGTCATCGCCGTATGGATATGACCATGCTCCTGCAGGACAAGGGTGGTGAGGCTCTGGTTGTGTATCTCTATTCCATTGGGGTCGATGAAACCGCGACCTTGTCTATCTTGCTACATGGCCCCGACGCGATTTCTCATGACTACAGCAAGATCACTCAATTGATGACGCTCTATCATCAGCTCACCCCTGTTGCCGCCGCTAAAATTGTTTCCCAATTGTTCGGTGAACCGCGCCGCATAGCGAAACGTCATCAAACCATCCATGACGAGGGCTCAGGCCGAGCTTCACCGCGCCTGAGAAAAACGGGACAAACGGATACCGCGCAAGACAGTGATGCTTCCTGCAATGAACAAAGCACGCCAGAATTCGGGCGCAGGACCATAAGACCCAACAACAGTTGACCGACCTTCATATTTTGAGATGAAAAAACCGGAGCCTTTTCAGAACTCCGGTTTTTGCTATTTAAGCAAAGGCATCGTCTTGCACATTTGTCAGTCTTCCACCACTAGCAAATCGTGGCTTCCGCTGGCGCACTCAGTTTCCAAAACCCAGAAATCACTATCAAACTTGGCTTCTTTTTCCAGTCTGTCCATGATTTCAAATGGATCAACATCGCCAAGACACCGGCGAAACAAGCGGTCTCCCAGCCTTGAATGTTCTTCAGAATATGAAAGCTGGCTTGCCGGTTCATAAAGATCGTTTGTGCCGTCCAATTTATCAACTCGAACGAAAATGGCTCCCGCCTCTTTTGCTCCTCGGCGCATAAGGACGGATGGCTTGCCTGCGGAGTTTCTCCGGCGCAAGTATGCTGAGACCCAAAGGTCGGAGGTTAGGCGCATTGATTATCAACTTAAGAGAGTTTGGTTAGCCCAGATCAAGATAGCCCATGACCATCATTTCTTGAAGAAGGCGATCATTCACTTGACCGGTCACGGGATGACCGCGGCTGCGTTGAAAGTTTGCGATGGCTGACTTGGTACGACTTCCCATAACGCCGTCAACCGTGAGATTTTCGTAGCCGATTTTCTTCAAAGCCTTCTGCACTTTAACAAGGATCGGATCCCCTGCGCTGCTTTGTGCAGATGCCGAAGGGATATTCTCGGGAGGAACAGGACCAGCATTGACCAGTTCGACCGGTGCCGGGCTGGTTACAGGGCTATAAGCGGGTTTGGCCGCCGTTTGCCCGGTTGTACCAGAACTCGATTTGGCCTCATGCGGCTTGATGCGCGGTAGCGCCTCCAGACTTTGCGGTTCAGATAGCTCCTGCTCCGTCTCTTGAGCAAGCCCTTGAGGCTGAGGCACAGGATGCACAGGCAGAACTCCCGGCATCACGCTTTGTGCTGTAGACTGGACTGATGAAGACTCAACAGGCAGTCTTTCAACTTTAGCCACACGGACCGGAGCAATCTGTTTGCGCCCTATTACGATGTCGTAAAGTTCCTGAGAAACTGCGCCGGTTACCTTCATGCCGATAGCGTCCTGATAGGCGGCAATCGCTTCTTTGGTCTGGGCACCTTCGACCCCATCAATCGGACCAACATAGTAGCCGGAAATCGTCAGAGCATTTTGAATGGAAAGCGTCATCGCGGTTTTGTTGACCTGAATAGCAGCCTGGCTGGATGACCTTGAACCTTTCTGCGCATTCAGATTTTCATTTCTGACGCTATTCATAATTTGATATTCGGCAGATTTTGGCTGACGGAACAAGGCATTACCAATAATGGCAGTACTGGCTATCGCCATGACCAGAATGCCAACCAGGGTGAGCGGACTTGTCTTCCTCTCATCTTCCCAGTTTTCATAATCGTCATATGTCTCTGACATCGAATTGAGCCTCTTATGCAGTTGGTCTGCTATCATTCAAATTTCATTGCGGCGCAGCATTGTTTGTTCGAAACAAATCAAATCAGGCCACTTTATTTGCCTTATCGCGAGTTGCTTCTTCTACGCTCTTTTCTTTGGAGTGTTCAAGAGCAACGACAGCATTGTCTTGTTGATTTTCACTAGACGGGTTTTCGATCGCCTTCATGTCAACAGGCAGGGTAATGGTAACCGTGGTGCCCTTGCCCAAGACACTGTCAATTATCATGCTGCCATGCTGTAGATCGCTCAACCCTTTCACAATTGACAAGCCGATGCCGGCCCCCTCGAAACGGCGCTGAAGGCTATTTTCAGCCTGAACAAATGGCTTGCCCAATCTTGGAATATCAGCCTTGTCAATGCCGATGCCACTGTCTGTTACAACCATCTCAATCTTGTTGTCGAGCTTCGCGCCCTTACGATTGCGCGCCCATTTTACGGACACCATAACCTTGTCGCCGCGATCGCTGAATTTAAGCGCATTGGTGATAAGGTTCAGCAAGATCTGACGACATGCCCGTGGATCCAAGCAGACATCGCGGATGTCTTCGTCATTCTTGCTGTAGAGCGTGATACCGCGTGTTTCCGCATCGGCCTGCATCATCTTGCAGCAGCTCTCTGACAGGTCCTTGATATCAAAATGCTGCGGAGCGACCTCAAAGTTACCGGACTCGATGCGAGACATATCCAGAAGCGCATTGACCAGCTGCAGCAGATGATTACCGCCGTTGTGAATCAATTCTGCATATTCAACGGTTTTGGCTTCGTTATTATGGATCAGATCTGGATGGCAAAGGATTTCGGAAAAGCCGATAATCGTGTTCAAAGGCGTACGCAATTCGTGGGTTACGTTGGCCAGAAAGCGCGTTTTGCTATCATTGGCCATCTCAGCTTCCTTGCGGGCGTCATCCAACGCCAAAGCCTGCTGCTTGCGTTTACTGATATCTCTAGTGGCGCAGATCGCGCCAATGATGATGCCCTGCTCATTGCGCTCTGGAGCACATTTCATTTCGCACCAACGAAGCTCTTCGTTTCGATCAGCCTCTGATTGGACCGAGAGATCTTCCTGCCCTTCAGCCATAATGCGCAGTTCAACCGTGATCGGAAGAGCATTCAGGCTCTTGCTGTTCATGCAATCTGAAAGCGCCTGCAAAAAGGCAGGTCGATCCGGAATGTGAATTTTTTGAAACAGACCGTTGCCTAACAGAGCCTCTGGCTTTGCGTTGATCAACTGCTCAGCC
Source organism: uncultured Cohaesibacter sp. (assembly GCF_963664735.1). Classification (NCBI taxonomy): domain Bacteria; kingdom Pseudomonadati; phylum Pseudomonadota; class Alphaproteobacteria; order Hyphomicrobiales; family Cohaesibacteraceae; genus Cohaesibacter; species uncultured Cohaesibacter sp. The sequence continues at coordinate 1,506,099 of NZ_OY761553.1, forward strand.
GTAGGAGAGGCAAAAGTGACATCGCCACTACGATCATGTCTGGTAATCATGTCCGAGATTGTATCTGCGATGGAACGATACCGCATTTCTTCGGCCTGCAAATCGCACAAACGGCTGCGATGCAACATTTCGATACGGATGGCCAGCATACCCGCATACAGGATCGCTGCGAGTATGGATGATGCGCCAACCAACGACAAACCAGCCCTCGACAATGGAGCAAAGTGAATGACATCAAGCGAGGAGAGCAGCCACAGCAATCCAACAGATGAGAGGCAGATGAGAAGAGACTGCTTTACGATTTTCTGATTGCCCGAGAGAGCAACCTCCAACGGAATAACGGCTAGCCAAATCAAATGCGGCGATTGTAATCCGCCGGTCATGCTTGCAATCCAGCAGACAAAGGCAGCGGTTGTTATCGATGTCAACAAAAAGGCATTGGCCAACTTGCCGGTCTTGGAAAGATAAACGACAGAAAGCAATGGGGCGAGCATCCAGAGTGGCAGCAGCGTAAGTCCCGAAAGGGAAGCTGTTTCTGAGGCACCTGCAATCAGAATAACCACCGGCAAGGCAGCCAGAGCCAACAGGCCTACGACCAAATGAAGCCCTATGAACAGGGCGTGGAGGGCCTTGTCCTTTTCGCACAGTTTGCTGGGCTCATATAGGAGACCGTTGATAACAGACCGCAGGGGCGACTTGTCCCAAAAGGCGTCGAGCACGTTTTAACCTCACCTGGCTTATGGCTCTTCTTGACTTGAAGCCATAAAGTTACGCAATACAAACACAGGTCGCCGAACCTTCGTCGACGGGTAGCGTTGCAGCTAGAGTGCCATGCAGACTTTTAAGGAACGCTAAAAAACCGAGCGTCAGCTCACCACTTATTATGATGAACAATTGGTTTTCGCCATTTCTGGCCCAGAAACAGTTGGTATGGTTAATTTTCTCCTAGCAGAACAGTAATGTAAAACCCATTTTCTCATTAATTACAATGCCATAAAACTCTTCCACAGCTGTTTATAGCTTTCAGGATTCGCGCTCGGAAGCTACGGAAAGAGGCGAATTGTCGAAAATTCCCAACAAGCAAAAAGGGCCGTTTTCTGCGATTGCGCAAGCAGGTTAACACAACCTTACAAGATAGTTCGAATTTGAGTCTATTTTGACTCGTTCTTTAAAACTGCTTTTGACACCCTTGCGATATCTTAAAACCATCAACGGCGCATCCTAAAGCGGAAACAATAAACCGTAAGAAGTGATGCCCAAATGTTGGGAATAGACGGGTATCGCCTAGCATTGTTTCAATCGGGCGCAAGTGGGAAGTGAAAGGGCGTGGGAATGTCATTTCTTATAAGGGCCGCCTTTTGGTTGTCGCTGGTTATCTTGATTTTGCCAGCCGATCAGGAAACAACAGCGGATTCTGCAAAGCTATCGACGACGGAAGCTCTGATTGCTGCGCAAGCAACGCTAAAAGACTTTACTTCATTCTGTTCGCGGCAACCTGACGTTTGCGCGGCGGGTGAAGTGGCGCTGGACAATTTCTCCGCCAAGGCACGCTATGGAGCCAAGCAGCTCTATATGTATCTAGATGGAGAAGATGCTGCCCAGCCGTCCGCTGAGAATGAATTGGCAATGAATGAAACCATGGCCAATCAAAAAGAATTTGAACAAGAAAACAAAGCTATTGATGCCCTGATACGCAGCGCCGACTAGGCCGCGACCACGGTTTTCAAGCAAAACACAATAAAGGAAAAGTGAGGAAATTACAGAATTTCGGTCCACGTCCTTCCCCATAGGCAGGTCCGAACTCCAGGTCAGAGGCCTGATGCAAGCTCATTTGTTATTCACTGACAACGGCCTCATCAACCGCGTTTGCATCTAGCACCTGACCGTACTCGTCCCACTGGGCCAGTGGCCGCGCCGAAATGAACCAGCCCTTCATTTCGGCGCTTTTCTTTTGTCAAATCTCATCAGCACATATAAGCACAGAATACTTGCTCCTCGTCATGGGCTTCTTTACTGTAGGCGCATCGAACATCATTCTTTATAATCGAGACCGATATGCCATTGACGATTGACGAAATAATCGAAAATTTCTCCTATATTGACGACTGGGAAGAGCGCTATCGCTATGTCATCGAACTTGGACGCGAACTGGAAGAACTGCCACCAGAGGTGCTAAACTCCGACAACAAGGTCGAAGGCTGCGTCTCTCAGGTGTGGCTGACAACTGAAGTCAGTGGTCCTGACACCAATCCGATACTGAGCTTCAAGGGAGACAGTGACGCTCACATCGTCAAGGGGCTGGTCGCCATCGCCTTGGCCACATTTTCGGGAAAAACAGCTCAAGAAATTCTGGAAACGGATGCGGAAGCCATCTTTGGTCAAATCGGCCTTAGAGACCATTTGACTCCGCAGAGGTCAAATGGTCTTTCGGCGATGATAGGCCGCATCAAGGCGGATGCTCAAAAAGCGTTGGGTTAACGCGACAGGTTTGGGCGAAAGTCTTCAGTGCCCCAATGACGCAAGCGACTTTGATCCGGGCCTTTGGCCTCATCTGACAACCCATAGTGGCGGGCCAGTTTTCCAAGTGCCATGGAAAGAACCAGTTTGGCTGATCTGGCAGGCCAATTGCGACTACGTTCCATTTCTTCAAGACCTTTGGAAAAGCAGCAGAAGTCAATCAGAGGATCTGCGAACTCTTCGCCCACGTAGCACAGCGCACGTCGAAACCGGCTTTGTGCATCCAAAGCTGAAGCGCCCAGATCTCGATTGCCCTGCCCTTTTCTTGCATTTTTTGAAACTGCACCTTCTGTTTCGCCCAACCTCCGCCAGTCCACACCAAGCGAATGGACGATATGTCCCCTTTCAAAGTCGCGTTGCAATCTTTCACCGGCTTGAACCTGGCTGGTCGTTAGGTAGTTTGTTCCATCGCTTTTTTTGCGGCTAGCCAATAGCTGTAGCGGACTTTCATTCGTGGTACGGCTTTTGCGTTTCATTTAGCCCTCTTACAAGTAAGCGGCGTTAGCAACATGATTGTTTCCAATGAGCTTTCAAGGATGTTCAGCAGAAGTTCAATTTCTTCTTCATCCCGTCGCTCTTCCACCACACGGCAAGCATAGGCGACGGTTGTCCTGTCCCGTTGATAGTGCCGGGCAATGTCCTTCAAGGGATAACTCAAGACAACATGGCTGAGATACATTGCAACCTGTCTTGCGAAGGCAACGCTCTTACGACATCTTGTACCTGCATGGAGCGCACTACGAGGCAGTCTGTAGACCCTGGCTACCAGTTCATCAACAAGTGAAAGGGCGGGTATTCTTTCAGAAGAAAATTGATCCGTTTTATGCAATGCATTTTCATAGCTTCCATGTGCTGGTTCGCAAAAGTCCAATCCAGTTTCCATAATTCACTCCGTATTGGGTCATATTGGTTGATCTAAAAGATACACAACACTATACAACCCACGAGTGTAATAGGAATAAATTCCCGCATAAATTATAAAGACAAAATTTATGCACGCCCGAATAAACGGGAAGAATCTGCCAATCTCAGCCACTAGGCATAGCTCGATTTCTCAGGAAAACCGTTTTTAACTAATCAATTTACTCTCCTTGATCCCACACGTCACAACCGTTCGACAATCGGGATATGAACCATCTCACACTCGTGCCAGAACGTGGCAATAGCTTAATGTTTTCGGCGATAGCTGAACGCGTAAAGCATCAAGGCGTCATCCCCAACACATGCAGTCGAACCTGTGCCCAAACAAAATCAAAGGAAAAAACGAAAGCTGAATATCAAAGCCCGCCGTTATTCTACCGAGAAATGATACGCTGTGGGGAAAAGCACTATGAGCGGAACAGAGATTTGCCCGGATTGCTGCATCTATTCCCTCAAGATATCGAAAAACTGGAAGCGGAAAAGCCAGGAGCGGTTCTTGTAAAGATTGCTCAGGCGCTCACGGCGGAAAAGCGACGAGCCCGATCGGGGCACTATCGTTATTCCCTTTTGCGGCATATTGGTCTGACGCAGGCACTGGCGGCCGAAAAGATGCGCTTGGTTCACCCCCTAGCCCCTCAAGGAAGAATTCCTGCGAAGCCGATTGAACGGTAACAAAAGCACAAAAAGGCAGCCGCTAGGCTGCCTTCTTCGTCAGATCACTGGTGAGCTGGCTTTATACTGTGCCAAATGACACACAATTATTTTTTGCGGCGCTGCTGGCCCAAGCCCATTTTCTTGGCAAGGCTAGAACGTGCTTCAGCGTAGCTCGGCGCTACCATTGGATAGTCTGCGGGCAGACCCCACTTTTCACGATATTCTTCTGGCGACAGATTGTAGTGGGTGCGAAGATGGCGTTTCAGCGACTTGAATTTTTTGCCGTCTTCCAGACAAACGATATAGTCTGGAGTGATGGATTTCTTGACGGAAATAGCGGGTTTTGGTGCTTCAACGACTTCCTCAGACACCGGACTTTTTGTATCTTCAAGAGCTTTGTAGATATCTCCAATAAGACCGGAAAGATCATTAATTGGCACTGCGTTGTTGCTAACATAAGCAGAAACGATATCAGCGGTAAGCTCAATCAATACATTATTTTCTGTGTTTTCTGACATAATCTGGACATTCTTTCCAATTGTTGCTCAAGATGATTGGGTATCACCTGAACAATCTGGCTCTCAACTGTTTGGCACAAGAGTCACCAATCTAAAAATTGATTTGGCTCATTGGTAATGTATCTGTCGTTTTACTTCAAGAAATAATAGATTTTTCTTTAGATGCTTGTGGGAAACAATCGTTAATCGCGAAATTTTTCAAGTAATGCTAGATTTTGAAGTGTTTTTGAAACAAAAATTTAAAAAGGGAGTTTTCATAAACTCCCCTTAATAAAATTCGTATCACTAAGCGGGATAGAGAAATCACTTAGTTATTCGAATTCTTATGCCTACTTTCAGCATATTCGTCGATTACTGTACCACCCCAGGGTTTTGTTCCTGTAGAATATGCCGCTTTTGCAACCAGATGTGCAGTGATCGGCGTCGTCAGAAGAAAAAAGACAATGCCAGCCAACGCACGGCTGAAGACATCGAATTCACCGGAATGAAGCGCCAGCGCCAATAGAGCGATACCAGATCCCAGCGTGCCTGCCTTGGAAGCAGAATGCATGCGCGTGAAAACATCGGGGAAGCGTAGCATACCGATTGATGCCGTGAGCACGAAGACTGCGCCCAGAAGCAACATCAATCCGACAAAAATGTCAAGAACCATACTGAATGTCATACTTATCATTTTAGCGCCTCCATGGCTTCCTTGGCTTTATTGCTTGCTTCTGCGGCTTCTTTTTCGTCATAGAATTCCGAACTGTCTCCGTGATGCATGACAAATCGAGCAAAAGCCAAAGTGGACAGGAAGCCCACCAGTCCCAGCGCAATGGCAATGTCTGTATAGAGATAGAAGTCGGTTTTCACCCCGATGACCGCAATAAACCCAATTCCGACTGCAACCAGCATATCCAGCCCGATGATACGATCTGCCAGTGTCGGCCCCTTGATAATGCGATATGCCGTGAACAGGAAAGACAAGGACAGGATCATGAGTGTTATCAGGATTGCCACCTCAAGAAAGGAATAGGTATTCATAAGTGGATCAATCATCGAAATGCCTCCATGATCTTGCGTTCAAAGCCGGTTTCGATTTCTTCTCTCATTCCCTCCAGATCATCGATCGTAATGGCATGGATGAAGAGATATTTTTTGTCGTCGGAAACATCAACAGACAATGTGCCTGGAGTCAGAGTGATGAGATTGGCAAGAATTGTAATTTCCAGGTCTCTATCCGTTTTCAGCTCATAGGCAAAAAAGCCCGGTTTCAGCTTGATATTGGGACAAACCGCCAGAATTGCGACTTTTGCCGCTGACTTGATCAATTCGACAATGAATAGCAAGACCAGTGCTGTTACCTTCTTGACCCGCTGAAAATATCTAAGAGTGCCAGCCTTTTCGCGGATGATGTAGAGCACGATTGTACCAAGCACAAATCCAAAGAGCAGGTTGGGCACAGTAAATGTCCCCCCTACCGCGGCCCAGATGAAGGCCAACAAGACGTTGACTAGAAACAGATATTTCATCAATGAGCTCCTTCTTCTTTGGTCTTGGAGTTCGTCGCCTCCGCGTCGCTCTGCGCGTGCTCCCCAGCCTCGGAACGGGCTTTTTGCTGCGCTTTGGCCGGACCGAAAACCGCATCTATATATTGATCCGGTTTCAACAGGGTCTCCGCGCCATATTGCGACACAGAAAAGACAGGTGAAGGGTAGATGCCGATGAACAGGATCATTGCCACTAACGCCATGACCGGCACAAAAACCCGCCTGCGTACGATGTCGGAAAGAGTATAGAGTGGAGCACCATCGCGGCCATCCTGTGTGCCAATGGGCCCTCCACGCCAAAAGGCATGAGCCCAGACGCGCCCCATTGCCACCGTCGTAATGAACCCTGAAATGAGCACCGAAGCCGCCAACCAGCCGTAACCTTCTTTCAGGCTGCTCTCGACTAGAATCATCTTTGGCCAGAAACCGGAAAATGGCGGCAAACCGCTCGCGGCAAACACCAGAGCGAGGAACAGGATGGAAAGCCAGCTCGACGCCTTGTAGCCTCCCCCAAGGTCAGCAAGATTATACTTGCCACCGTTCTTGCGCATGAGAATGCCGAATGCCAGATAGAGCGCGGTCATTACGAGCATGGAATTAACTGCATAAAGAATGGCGCCCGTGATGGCATTTTCGGTCCCCACGGCGACACCGACCATTGACGAACCGATACCACCGACCACAAGAAAACCGAAAGTCCTGCGCACATCATTCTGTGCCAAAGCGCCAATCGCACCGACGAGCATGGTCAAGGCAGCGACCCACGCAATGAGATCACTGAGCAAATCCCGACCTTCCGGCATTACCAGCACCAATGTCCTGATAAGCGCATAGACGCCCACTTTTGTAAGCAAGCCTGCAAATATGGCAGAAACGACAATCTTTGGCGTGTGATATGAGGCCGGGAGCCAGAAATTGACAGGAAATGCAGCCGCCTTCATGGAGAAAGCGAGCAGATAGAGCGTTGCAATGGTTCCCATTGGCGCGGCACCTTCCGGCATGGCTTTGAGCCGCAGTGCGATATCGGCCATATTGAGCGATCCAACCGCGCCATAAAGATATCCGGTCGTCACAAGAAATAGCGTTGTCGCCATTAGATTGAGCACAGCATATTTCATGGCTCCGTCTATCTGGATCCGCTCTCCATCCACGATCAGAAGACCAAAAGAGGAGATCAGCATCACTTCGAACCAGACATAGAGGTTGAAGATATCGCCAGTCAGGAACGATCCTGTGATCCCCGTCATCATCCAGAGGAGAGAAGGATAAAAACCAAACCGCCGCGAGGTCACGGAAATATCTGCCAAAGAATAAAGGCAGACCAGCAGAGCAACAGCGGCGGAGATGGTAGCCATCAAGGCGCCGAACGCATCGACGACCAGAGAGATGCCAAAGGGAGGCAGCCAGCGCCCCATGGTCATGGTGATCGGCCCCTCCTGCATCACGCGGACCAGAAGCATTGCGTCAACAAGGGTCAGCATCGCCAGATAGAAGCTTGCCAGATATCCATGCC